>NZ_SOFT01000035.1:0-165255 GCF_004402645.1 Cryobacterium sp. TMT2-42-4 | reverse complement strand
TAACCTGATCACACCCGCATTGTGGAGGAGCAGAGCAACGCGCCCTGGGCCCGCTGCGGGCATCCGCTACTGGGCCGGCGGCACGCATCCGTCGTCACGTAGACGCGGCAATTTTTCGGTAAACGCCCGGTGCGGCGCCTGCCGAAGCGGCGTGTCGGGAGAATCTCCGCAGTTAGCGAATTCGACCGCGACGGATGCCCGGCGAACCTCCGGACGTCGGTGCACCGGGTCTCGACAAGCTCGACCACCGGGCCGACCACCGGAGCTGGCCGTCGGAAACGGCTCTTCACTCGGGCGGGCCTTCGGCGTATGTTTAAGGCGGAAAAAGCGAAAAGTCAACGCCCGCCGGGGTGGTCAACTTACCTCTGCTGGGCGAGGAGTTCCGGCCACGATTCGCGCTCACCGCTTCACCGACAGTCTGCACTCCACCTCGGAAGCACGCCCTGATCGACATCCAGTGCGGCACGGGATGCCCGATACGCGGCGGCTTCGACGTCTACCCCTCCACACGCCACGAATCACCTGCACCACCAAGGAGGCGTTTCACAATGCTGAAAGAACTGCACACCGTGTTACCGGCGGCGGTCCTCAAACGAGCCCAGTCGTTCTACCACGACGCGCTCGGCCTCGACCCCGACGAAACCCATGAGGGAGTCCTCGTGTACCGCGTCGGGTCGGGATCGGTCTTCGAGATCTACGAGACCAGTAACGCCGGCACGGCCCAGAACATCCAGATGGGCTGGATCACGGATGACCTCGACGCCGAGATGAACACGCTCCGCGAACGCGGAGTCGTCTTCGAGGAATTCGACATCCCCGACATGAAGACGGTGCACGGGGTCGTCACGGCCGACGACATGAAATCGGCCTGGTTCCGCGACTCCGAAGGCAACTTCATCTGCATCTCGCAGACGATCTAGCCACCCCAGTCACCCCACTCACCGATCCCGGGCGGCGCGGAGGCGCCGCCCGGTCCCTCACTCGGCCGTCAGGCTCGGCGCGTGCTCGGCGCGTGCCCGGCGCGTGCCCGGCGCGTACTCAGTGCGGGCCCAGCCGGTGTGCCAATTCGCGAAGCACCACGGCAAGGCGGTCGCCGAAATCCTGCGGGACCTGCTGCGGCAGGGCATCCGTCGGCCACCAGGCGACGGCTTCGCTCTCGTGGCTCGTCACGGGCATCGCATCGGCCTGTGCGACGGCCGCGAAGCCGATGTCCCAGTGCGTGGTGCAGCGCTCGAACCGTGAACTGAGCGCGTGCCGGTGCAGGTCGACCGGCAACGGGTCGCTGGTCCCGGCGACGAATCGGCCGCTGAGAGGACTGAGTTCGGCGATGCCGCTTTCTTCGCGGGCCTCGCGCAGGGCGGCCGCGGCCACGGAGAGGTCGGATGCCTCGATGTGCCCGCCGAGTTGCACCCAGAACCGGCCCTTTTTATGGAAGCAGAGCAGCACGCGACTCAGGTCCGGAGTGAAGACGAAGCAACTCGCGGTCAGATGCTCGGCGCCGCCGTCGCGGTCGAGCGCAGAACCGCGGCCCGCCCGCACGAAGCCGATATATTCGCTTCGCAACCGGGCCTGGGCCGGGTCGACCGGCATCCAGCCGGCCAGGAGCGTCTCAACGTCGAGTGCTGCGGGGAGGTGGTGTGCGCCGGAATGCAGATCGATGCCCTGGGTCATATCCGAAGGCTATCCGCCGGGCGACACCCGGCAGTGCAGCCAGTCGGTCGCCAAGCCGGCAGGGTGAGCCGTCCGGTCAGGCCGAGCGGGCACCCAGCTCGGCGCGGAGCGGCCAGTCCTGGCCGTCGAGGATGATCTGCGCCGAACGACCGGTGGCGGCATTGACGACGATCGGCGCCATCAGGTTCACGGTCGTTCCGTCCTCGCCGGGGTTCGTCACCACGAGCAGCAGCGCGTCATCCGGCCCGGTCAGGTCGAGCGCTGCCGCGTGCTCGTCGCTGATCACGGGGGAGTAGTCGGGCAGGTAGACGGATGCGTCGAGCACGAACAGACGGGTTCGCTGGTCCTCTGCGGACTGCAGCGAGAACAGGCCGTCGGCGCCGGGAATCTCGGTCAGGCTGAACTCGGTCAGCGGGTCCAGCCCGGGCGGCGGGGACACGAAGCTCAGGGCGGCGGTCACGGTGCCGGCGGTCGAAACGGCGCTCATCGAAGGAAGTCCATCAGCGTCGGCTGGAGCACCCGTGCGGTGACCGACAGGGCCGCCTGGTAGGTGACCTCCTGCAGTTTCAGGTCCAGGATGGCCTGGCCGAGGTCGATATCCTCGATTCCGGCCCGCTGGGCCTCGAGATTTCCTTTGTGCTGCACGAGTGCTTCCCCGGCTTTCTGGATCTGGGCCTGGCGCACACCGACGTCGGTCTGCGCCGTGAGCACGGCTTTCATTCGAGAGTCTACGGCGGCCAGGTGGGTGCGGGCATTCGTGCGCCCGGTGCGCAGGTCGTTGGCGATGACGCCGATCAGGGCGAAGACCGAGTCTGTACCCGTGCCGAAGATGGCGGCGCCGTCGGCGTCGACCCTCACGGTGGTGTCCGCGCCGATACGGCGGTCGACGCTCGCGGTCGCGGTGCCCGTGAAGGTGAAGTCGGGGTCGGCCCGGAAGGCGAGCCCGGCATCCGAATTCCCGGCGAAGACGCTGCGGCCCAGGTAGTCGGCGTTCGCCTGCGCGAGTAGGTTCTGGGTGAGGCCGTCGAGGCGGGCCGCGATGGCCTCCTTCGCGGCGGGGGAGAGGGCGCCGTCGTTGGCACCCTGCACGGTCAGGTCGCGCACCTGGTTCAGCAGGTTCGTGGCCTCGGCCAGTGCCGTGCTGGCGGTGGTGAGCCAGCCGTCGCCGTTGTCGGCGTTGCGGGCGTACTGCGTGACCGCGCGCTGCTCGGCGCGCACGGTGAGGGAATCGGCGGCCCGAGCGGGGTCGTCGGAGGGGCGGGCGATGGCCTTCAGCGAGGTGGCCTGCTCCTGCAACTGCGCCATCCGGGCGAGGTTGGCCTGCAGATTGGTCTGCGCGGAGCGCATCTGGGTCTGGGAGGTGACGCGGGCGATCATGGGTTACCTTCCCACCAGTCCGGTGCGGTTGATCAGGGTGTCGAGCATTTCGTCCACGGCGGTCAGCACCCGGGCGGCGCCCTGGTAGGCGTGCTGGAACATAAGCAGGTTGACGTTCTCCTCGTCGAGATCGACGGAGGAGTTCGAGAGCTGAGCGCCCACCGCGGCGGTCGAGGTGAGGTCGGCGAGGGATGCCTGGCGCAGCTCGTTCTTCGTGGTCACGGCCAGCGAGGTGACAACGTTCGACCAGTCGGTGCTGGGGGACCGCACCGGGTCGCCGGCAGCGTCCACGGCCGTGCCGGCGCCGAGCTGGGCGATCCTGTCCGCCATAGAGCCGTCGAGGGCGCCGTTCGCGGTGAGCCCGGTTGAGAGCTCGGCGGCGTTCGTCGGCAGGACGAACAGGCCCAGCGCGGCCGGTCCCGTGCCCGCCGAGCCGAAGAAGTCGCCCCGGCGGGTTGAGTTGTCGCCGGTGGAGTAGATCGCGTTGACCTTCGCGGCCAGGCCCGTGGCGAAGGAGTCGTATGCCGCCGCGGCTTCGGCGAGGGCGCCGCCAGTGCCGGCGGCATCCGCTCGAGTGAGCAGGGAGAGCGCACCGGCCAGTTCGCCGCCATCGATGGCGATCGTGCCGGCGCGGTCGGCCCACTCCACCCGTACCGGGTCGGTGATGCCGACCGGGCTGGTGAGGCCGTTCGGGCCGTCGAGGGTGCGAACGCCGCGGGCGACGAGCGGGCGGGCGGTGTCGCCGGTGACCAGCGCGTTTCCGCCCACGAGCACGTCGACGGTGCCGTCGGTGCGGTTGACGACGGTGCCGCCGGTGAGGGCGGCCAGGGTCGTAATGAGACCGCTGCGCTGGTCGATCAGCTCGTTGGCGTTTCCGCCGCCCGCAATCGACTGACGGATGCGGGCGTTCAGCTCGGCCACCTGGCCGGCCGCGCCGTTGATCTCGGCGACCATCGTGTCCACGCTCTCGCGCTCGGACGACCACTTTGCGGCGACAGCCTGGTAGCCCTGCCTGATCTGGGTGGTGACGGCGCCGGCCTGGGCCAGCAGCACCCCGGCGGGCGCGGTCTCGCCGGCGGCGTTGGCCACGTCGTGCCAGCCGGCCCAGAACTCCTGCAACTGGGCGGAGAGCCCGTTCTCGCCGGGCTCCTTCAGCGAGGCCTCGACGGCGCTCAGCGCGTTCGCCCGCACTGCGGAGTATCCGGCGACCGCGGCGGTGCCGCGCACCTGGGCGTCCAGCGACGCGCTGCCGAGGCGGGCAATTCCGTCGACGCTGACACCCTGGCCGGGGCGCACCCCGGAGTTCATCAGGCCCACACGGGTCGAGGCGTCCACCGCGGAGGTCGTCACCCGCTGCCGGGTGTACCCCTCCGTGTTCGCGTTGGCGATGTTCTGGCCCACGACGTCGAGACCCTGCCGGGCGGCGACCAGGCCGGTGTAGGCGGTGTTGAGGCCTCCGAAGGTGCTCATCGCGGCATCCTCACAGAATCTGGTCGAAAAGTCGGGAGCCGGTGGGGCGCGCACCGGCGGCCCCGGTGGCGTCATACGTCTGGGTGTTCGCGCGCACGTCGGCGAGGGTCTCCTGGCCGGAGCGGGCGGCGGAGCGCAGCAGCTGCTCGTTGGCGTCGCGCAGTTCCCTGATCTGGGTGGTCAGTTCACCCATCGCCTTGAGGTGTGCGGCCATGATCTCGGACCACGGGCCGGCGGGGGCGTGAGCGACGAGCTCGCGCAGGGTGGCGTCTTCGGCCGTTCCCCAGTCACAGGCGACGGCGGCAACCTCGACCGAGCGGGCGAGGCCGGCATCCCGAACGTGGCCGAGCACCTGCTCGACCTCACGGGTGCCCTGCTGCAGCCAGCGGGTCTTGCCGTTGGTCAGCAGCAGCTGTTCCTCGTCGAGTTTGAAGACGAGCAGTTCGAGGAGCTCCCGCTCGCGCCACAGCAACGCTGATAGTTCATTGGCGCCCACGTCTCCTCCAACTGCCTGTCGTCTGGTGCGGCCGGTCCGCGCGGATTCGCGCAGCTCAACGGCTTGTTACCACGACTATCGGCAGGTGACGGACCCCGGTTAGCCACGGTGTGGATTCAGACTGCCAGCCGAGACTGAAGGTGTCCACTAAAGGGAGGACATGATTCCGGCGGACACCGGATGCCTGACCCCCATTTCGGGGTGATCCGCCCCGATGTGGGGGTGCCTGGCCCCGTTGTGGGGGCGCCGTTGCGCATTCGGCCACCCACCGCGCCTTTACGTTTTAACCACGGCCAGAAGTTCTGCGGCCTGGGCCCCGAACCCCTGCGTCACATTCTCGCTTTCTCGCAACGTCCCCGTGCCTACCCGGCCACTCGTTCGACCAGGCCCTTGCCTGATCGTTCGGGACAATTCAGGTATCAAGCACTCAGGGAGTTCCGTGTGAATCGGGCAGAACGCAATCAGTTGGTGATCGACAACCTCCCGCTCGTCGGCTACCTCGTTTCCGAAACCTGGGCCAAGGCCCGGCACCTTTCCCGCGACGACCTGGCCTCGGCCGGAGCTCTCGCCCTGATCACCTCGGCGGATGCCTTCAACGCCGACCTCGGTGTTCCGTTCGGAGCGTTCGCACGGCGCCGCATCATCGGCGCCTTCGCCGACGAGATGCGCTCCAACGACTGGGCCACCCGGATGGCCCGCCGCCGCATCAAGGAGACCCGTGCCGTTCAGCAGACGCTGGCCGGCGCCCTCGGCCGCGCGGCATCCGTCGACGAGGTCGCCGCCGCCCTCGGCGTGGACCGGGAGACCGCGATCGCCGGCCTGGCCGACTCGGAGCGCACCGTGTCGACCCTCGACGACGCGACCGCCGAGTTCCTGGTCTCCGGCACCGAACTCCCCGGCGACTCGCTGCTCTCCGCCGAGCGCCTGGCCTACCTGCACGCCGCCATCGCGGCACTGCCGGAGAAGATGCGCGTGATCGTGCAGCAGGTCTACTTCGACGACCGCTCGGTCAAGGAGATCGCTGCCGAGCTGGGGATCACCCACTCGGCGGTGTCTCAGCAGCGTGCGGAGGCCATCCGTCTGCTCCGCGACGGCCTGGGCACGCACTACGCCGACGACGCCGAGGCGGAATACGTGCCCGAGTCCCGCATCGCGCCGGCCCGCCGAAGCGCCTACCTCGCCCGGCTCGCCGACCAGGCCATGTTCGGCCTCGCCACCGCGAGCGGGGTGGCGTACGCCGCCGGGTCGACCGAATCAGACACCCGGGAATTTTTTTCGATCAACGGCTAACGCGGTCTCAGCAGAGGCCGATAGCTCACTGTGTCAGGCCATGGATGGCCAGACGTACACCACCCAATCACGGAGGATTTCATCATGGGTATGCAGATCAACACCAACCTCGCGGCCAACAACACGTACCGCAACCTGGCCGCCACGCAGAACGACATGTCCAAGTCCCTGGAGAAGCTGTCCAGCGGCCTCCGCATCAACCGCGCAGCGGATGACGCGGCCGGCCTGGCCATCTCCGAGGGCCTCAAGTCGCAGGTCGGTGGCCTCACGGTCGCCAGCCGCAACGCCCAGGACGGCATCTCGGTCATCCAGACCGCGGAAGGTTCCCTGAACGAGGTGCAGTCGATTCTGCAGCGCGTTCGTGACCTCGCCGTTCAGGCCGGTAACGACTCGAACAACGCCGACTCGCGCGGCGCGATCAAGACCGAGGTCGACGCTCTCACAAAGGAACTAACTCGCATCAGCGAGGGCACAAACTTCAACGGCACACAACTCCTTGACGGTACCAAGCCGTCGCTGAGCTTCCAGGTCGGCGCAAACAGCGGGGCGAGCAGCCAGATTTCGGTCAGCCTCAGCGGCGCCAACGTCAAGATGATCGCGGCTTCCATCGGCTCGACAAACCGAGGTACGTCGTTCGCGGACGCGGCGGATGCCACTGCCGCGGCCACCGCAGCCAACGCAGCGCAGACCTTCACTGTCACTAACGGCGACGGCTCGACGACCGGTGTCACGACCGCTGCCTTTACGGGCATCGGCGGAGCCACGGTTAAGGACGTGAACACGAACCTCGCCGCCGCACTCAATGCTGATTCGAAGTTCAAAGGCAGCATGGTGGCCTCGGTCGACTCGAACGGCGCACTGAACGTCAAATCGCTTACCGGTGGTAGTGTCGCTGCTTCCACTCTTGGCGCCAATTCTGTTGGTCCAGCCATTTCTTCAGGCCTGGACTTCTCCAGCGCGTCGAGCGCTGCCGCTGCGATCACCCTGATCGACACTCAAATCAAGACGGTCTCCACGGCCCGCGCTTCGCTCGGTGCCGACCAGAACCGGTTCGAGAGCGTCATCAAGAACCTGGCCGTCTCGAAGGAGAACCTCACCGCTGCCGGATCGCGCATCCGCGACACCGACATGGCCGAGGAAATGGTCAAGTACACCCGTTCCAGCATCCTCTCGCAGGCCGGTACCGCCATGCTCGCGCAGGCCAACCAGTCCAACCAGGGCGTGTTGTCACTCCTCCGCTAAAGCGGTGAGCTGAACCTTTCGGGAAACCGCACGGTGAACCATGGCTGGTGGTGACCTAAGAGATGAACTGGACCTCATCCCTCGGCCGCCACCAGCCATTCACGTATACACCCGCACCATCCGGCTTGATCGCAGAAACGTAAGGAGGGAAAGACATGACGAACGCCATCGACGGACTCGTCTCCGGGCTCGACACCACCTCCCTGATCAACTCCCTGATGCAGGTCGAAGCCGTTCCGCAGACGCTGCTGAAGGCCAAAGTCTCCTCGTCGCAGAACCTGATCTCGGCGCTGCAGGGCCTCAACACCCAGATCGCCGGCCTGGCCGATCTGGCAGGCAAGGCCGCGAAGCCGGCCGCCCTCGACCTTTATTCGGCAACCAGTACCTCGCCCACCGTCACGACGGTGGTCTCGGCCAACGCCAGCGCCGGCCAACTCGACGTCGTCGTCACCGACCTCGCTCGCAGCCAGGTCGGCGTCTCCGCGGCCATGACCGCCTGGCCCGCCGACCCGACCGTGCTGACCATCGTCTCCGGCGGTGTCACGACCGAGATCTCCGCCAGCTCGACCTCTCTCGACGCCGTCGCCACGGCCATCAACGCCGCCGGCACCGGGGTTACCGCCACGAAGGTCGCGTCCGGAGTGGATGCCGGCGGCGTCGCCCAGTACCGGCTCCAGTTCACCGGGAATGACTCCGGTGCGGCCAAAGCCTTCACGGTCTATCAGGGCACCGCCGCCGAGGTCACGGCGAACACCGCGCCCGACCTGCTGGCCGCCGCGGGTGCCGCCGTCATCCGCACCGCCCAGGACGCCAGCGTCACCCTGTGGGCCGGCACCGCCGCAGCCCAGACGATCACCTCGGCCACCAACACGTTCGCGAACCTGCTGCCCGGCGTCGCGATCACGGTATCCGCCGTCTCCGTTGACCCCGTCACCATCACAGTCGCACGTGACGACGCGCAGATCGGCTCCCTGGCCTCGGGTCTGGTCAGCTCCCTGAACGGCGTCTTCGCCCTGATCTCCACCAAGTCCGCGGTCGTCAACAGCACCAACGCGTCGGGGGCCGCCGTGTTGTCGGCCGGCATCTTCACCAGCGACAGCACCGTGCGCGACGTGAAGCAGCGCATTCTCACAGCCGCCTCGGCACCGATCAACGGGCACTCGCCGTCGGAGTACGGCATCAGCATCACCCGATCCGGCACCATGGAGTTCGACGCGGCCAAGTTCGCCGCGGCCCTCGCCAAGGACCCGGTGACCGTCAAAGCAGCAGTGCAAGAGATCGCGACCCGCGTCGCAGCAGCGGCGTCATCGGCCTCGGACAAATACGACGGTCAGATCACCGCGAAGATCACCGGTCAGCAGTCCACGGTCAAGAACCTCGGCGACCGCATCGCCGACTGGGACCGCAGCCTGGCCACCCGCCGGGCGACCCTGCAGAGCACCTACACCGCACTGGAAACCCAGCTCAGCGCCCTGAAAGCACAGTCCTCGTGGCTGAGCGCCCAGGTTGCCGGGCTACCGACCTCGAGCACAGGATGATGATGGCTGTTATGAGCATGATGGGTGGGGCACAGGCCCGGCGCGCACAGTTGAACCGCGAAGCGGTGCTCTCGGCCACGCCGGTGCGCCTGCTGACGATGCTCTACGACCGGTTGCTGCTCGACCTCGGCCGCGCCGAGATCGCCCAGAACATCGAGGACTGGGCCGTCGCCTCGGAGCACCTCCTGCACGCCCAGGCGATCGTCTCCGAACTGTCGACCTCGCTCAACGTCGATGCCTGGGAGGGCGGCGAGGGTTTGTTCGCCCTCTACACCTACGTGTCCAACGCGTTGATGAGCGCCAACATCCATCGGGATGTCGCCCGCACCCGGGAGGCCATCGCCCTGCTCGAGCCGCTGCGGCAGACCTGGCACGAAGCGGCCGAGCTGCTACCGGCCCAGAGCGCAGCGCGTGCCGGTGGGGAGTACGGACTTGCCTAGGGTTCTGCTCGACACCCACGAATCCGCCAGCGACCGCCAGGAGTGGCTGGACGTGCTCGACCAGCTCGAGTCGAGCCTCGGCTCGGGGGCCCGCGACGCCGTGCTGGCCGGCCCGGGGGAGCGCTTCTCCACCGGCGTGCAGTGGCGTGCGCCCGAACACCTGGGCCAGTTGCCCGCCGACCTCGAGACGCGCGCCCGGCGCCTGCTCTCCGGCCAGCTCGAACTGATCAGCGAGATCGAGGATGCCCGGCGCTCCGCCGGCGTGCACCTCGCCGCCGTGCGCACCATCATCTCGGCCCAGCACACCGACCAGGCCGTCTACCTCGACATAGCCGGCTGACTGCCCGCCCACCTCGCGCCCGTTGCCGGCTACCGCCGATGCGGGCCAACTGTTGCCCGCGCGGACATTTGTTGCCCGCGCACGGGCAACAGTTGTCCGTTTCGACGACAGTTGCGGGGTTCCGCTCGAAAAGGTGAGGAAAGAAGTTCCGCGACAACTCCTTACGCGCCTCGGCCACCGGCCGATAGCTAGGAGCGAGCAGGGATTGCTCGACCACAGGCCACGGATCGGCCGCCCTCGTTTTGCCGACGAATCGGGTATCCGTGCTTGAATCCGTGACCATGACGGCGCTCTCCAGCGCGCTGGACGGGCTGGCCCTGCGCCAGCGCACCATCGCGAACAACATCGCGAACGTGAACACGCCGAACTACCACGCCAAGCGTGTGGCGTTCGAGGATGCCCTGGCGCAGTCTGTGCAGGCCGGCAGCGGCAGCACCGTCGCCACCACCGCCAGCTCCCTCGAGCCCACCCGCCTCGACGGCAACAACGTCAACCTCGACACCGAGACCCTCTCCAACATCGACACCGTGCTGCGGTACCAGTTCGCGGCGCAGGCCGTCAACGGACCGTTCACGGCCATGCGCTCCGCGATGCGGACCAGCTGATGACCCTGGACGCCATCGGGATTGCCGGCAGCGGTCTCACCCTGCACCGCAAATGGCTCGACGCCGTTGCGGACAACATCGCCAACGCCAACACGGTCACCGCCACCGACGGTGACGCCTTCCAGGCGCGCTACATCGTCGCCCAGGCCGGCCAGGGCACCACCGGCGCCTATGCGGCCGGGACGGCACTCGGCGACGCCGAGGGAATCCTGACCTTCGACCCGAGCAATCCACTCGCCGACGAGGCCGGCTACGTGCGCCGCCCGGACGTCGACATGGCCGAGCAGATGGGCGCGCTGATCATGGCGCAGCGCGGCTACCAGGCCAACGCCGCCGTCGTCGACCGTGCCAAGACGACCTACGAAGCCGCACTCCAGATTGGACGCTCCTGATGACCATCGGTTCGATCAACCCGATCCAGTCCGTGACCGGCACGGGATACCTCACCGGCGTGCAGGGCATGCAGGGTGTGCAGGGTGTGCAGGGAACTCCGGGGAGCCAGGGCACCGACGGTTCGGCCTTCGGCAGCGCCCTGGTCGGCGCCGTCGACAATCTGCAGCAGCTGCAGGCCACCTCCAACAGCCTTGCGGTACAGGCCGTGACCGGAAACCTGACCGACATCCACTCGGCCACCCTGGCCTCGACCCGCGCCCAGGTCACCCTCGAACTCGTGGCCGCCGTGCGCAATAAGGGTGTCGACGCGTTCAACGAGATCATGAGGATGCAGGCCTGATGCCGCGCCCGATCACGTCGGCCTTCGCACGCCTCGGCCAGAGCATCCGGTCCTTTTCCGTCGCCCAGCGCACGGTCGCCATCATCGGCGTCGCCGTGCTTGCCCTGGGCATCGCCGCCCTGAGCATGTGGGCCACCAAGCCGGCCTTCACGCCCCTGTTCTCCGGGCTGAGCGGTTCCGACGCGAATACCATCGTCGAGCAGCTGCGCACCGACGGCGTCGCCTACGAGCTCAGCGACGGTGGCGCGACGATCCTGGTGCCGCAGCAGAACGTCTACGACGAGCGCCTCAAGGCCGCCGCGGCCGGCCTGCCGTCCTCCAGCACGGGCGGCTACGGGCTGCTCGACACCATGGGTGTCACCTCCAGCGAGTTTCAGCAGTCGGTCACCTACAAGCGGGCGCTCGAGGGCGAACTCGCCAACACCGTCAAGGCCATGAAGGGCGTCAAGAACGCCTCAGTGCGCCTGGCGATCCCCGAAGAGACCGTGTTCGCGTCGGAGCAGAGCGACCCCACGGCATCCGTCTTCGTGGAGACGGCCACCGGTAGCACCCTGAACGCCGACCAGGTGCAGTCCATCGTGCACCTCACCTCGGCCTCCATCGCCGGGATGGCACCCACCGACGTGGCCGTCATCGACTCCACGGGTGTCGTGCTCTCGGCGGTCGGCGTGGGAGCGACCGGATCCGCCGACCAGCAGGCCGGCGCCTACGAGGACCGCGTGCGGGGGGCCGTGCAGGCCATGCTGGACAAGGTCGTCGGGCCCGGCAACGCCACCGTCGTCGTGGCCGCCGACATGAGCTACCAGTCGGCCCAGCGGGTCGAGGAATCGTTCACCACCCCGACGGATGCCCCGGCCCTCAACGAGGCCGTCAAAACCGAGTCGTACACGGGATCCGGCGGCTCCGCGGCCGGCGTCCTCGGCCCGGACAACATCGCCGTCCCGGCGGGCACCGAGGGCGATGGAACCTTCACCTCTGAGGACACCACCAAGAACAACGCGGTCAACAAAGTCACCGAGACCCGCACCATCCCGGCGGGGGAGATCAACCGGCAGACGGTCTCGGTGGCCGTGAACGCCGACGTCGTGGGCCAGCTCAACGTCGCCGACGTCACCTCACTGGTTGCCTCGGCCGCCGGCATCGACGCGCAGCGCGGCGACGCGGTCACCGTCGAGGTCGTCAGCTTCAACGGCGGCGCGGCAGAGGATGCCGCCGCGGCCCTCGCGGCGGCCGAAGCCGCGGCCGCCGCCGACCGGTTCGCAGAGATCATGCGCATCGCCATCGTCACCGCGGGGATTGTCATCACTTTCGTGCTGGGGCTCATCCTTTATGCGCGTCGTTCGCGCCGCCAGAGCCGCGAGTCCATCGAACTTGACGAAATGATGGAGGTCCGGCCCGCGCTGTCCGCGCCGGAGATGCCGTTCCCGCTGAGTGCCCCGATCGCGCCGATCATGATCGACCCCACCCCGACCGTGGCCTACCTGCCGCCGACCTCCGACCGGATGCGGGTGGAGATCGACGCACTCGCTCAGCGTGACCCCGCGAAGACCGCGGAATACCTCCGCGGTCTGATGGATGACCGGCAGCCCGCATGATCGACGCCCAGCCGGCCCTGACCGGCACCCAGAAGGTCGCCGTGGTGTTGATGAGCATGGAGCACCAGCGCGCAACCGAAGTGATGAAACAGTTCACCGAGGCCGAGGCGGCCGATATCGCCGCGGAGATGGTGCAGTTGCGCCGGGTCGACCCGGAAGTGACCGAAACCACCGTTCTGGAGTTCCACGAACTCACCGTCAAGGGTGCCCGCACCCGGCGGGGCGGTCACGCCTACGCGATCGGACTGCTTGAGGCATCCTTCGGCGCGGAACGAGCGGCCGGCGTCATGGTCAAGGTGGCCTCGTCGATGGCCGGCAAGGCCTTCGAGTTTCTCGACGCCGCCGAGCCGCTGCAGATCCTCACCCTGCTTGACGGCGAACTGCCCCAGACCATCGCGCTCGTGCTCGCGCACCTGCGCCCCGGTCATGCCTCCGCCGTTCTCGGCGGCCTCGACGCCGACCTGCGCGCGGAGGTGGCGCAGTGTATCGCCGGCATGGGCACGGCCACCCCCGAGGCCGTGCGCGTGGTCACCGAGACCCTCAAGGCCCGGGTTGGCGCCGTCGCCTCCTCCCGCGACTCGGTGGAGATCGTCGGCGGCATCCAGCCGCTCGTCGAGATCATCAATCGGGCCGATGTGGCCACCGAACGCGCCCTTCTCGAAGCCCTCGATGCGCGCGATCCGGCCCTGGCCGAAGAGGTCCGGTCACGGATGCTAACCTTCGCCGACATCGTCAAACTCGAAAACCGAGACGTGCAGCAGGTGCTCCGCGGCATCGACGCGGGCATCCTCGCCATCGCCATGAAGGGCTCCGCGGACGCTGTCGTCTCGATCATTCGCACCAACCTGTCTGAGCGCAATCGGGAGATCCTCGACGACGAGGTCAAAGCCATGGCGCCCGTGCGGGTGTCGCAGGTCGAGGAAGCGCGCGCCACGATCGTGCGGGCCATCCGCGACCTCGAGGCGCAGGGGAGCATCACCGTGCAGCGTGCCGAGGAGGACGACTATGTTGTTTGACGCAGCGACCGCCCGGTCGAACTTCTCCGCCGTGACCTTCCCCAGCCTGCAGGGCGAGCGGGACGCCGGCGACGACGCCTCCCGGGCCCGGGGGCACGCCGCCGGCTACACCGCGGGACTCCGGGCGGCTGCCGCCGAGGTGGACGGCCGGATCGCGCGGCTCGACGCCGAGCAGGCCGCCGCCGGTGCCATCGGCCAGGCGCGGATCGACCGGGCGGTCGCCCTGCTGGGTGCCGCCGCCGTCGCGCTGAACGAGCGCACCGTTCCGGTGATCCAGGAGGCGGAGGACACCCTTGTCGCGACCGCGCTGGAACTGGCCGAGGCGATCCTCGGCTACTCACTCGGCGACGCCGACGCCTCGGCGCGGGCCGCACTGGCCCGCGCCCTCGCGACCGGAGCGACCGGAGCGACCGGCACACGCGAGACCGGTCGCCCGCACTCCGTGCGGATGAACCCCGCCGACCTTGCTCTGATCGACCTGATCACCCGCGCGGATGCGGGCGTGGACTTCACGGCCGACGCCGACCTCTCCCGCGGCGACGCGATCGCCGAGTTCCCCGATGGATTCCTCGACGCCCGGATCGGCACCGCGCTGACCCGCGCGAAGGCCGCGCTCACCGGAGCCCGGTCGTGACCCTGGCGCAGGCCCCCGCCTGGCGTCCGCGCGCGGGAAAGATCCGCTCCGCCCTCGACGCCGCCCGGCCCCAGCGGGTGGGCGTCGTCTCGTCGATCGTCGGTCTCGGTCTGGAGGTGCGCGGGCTCAATTCCGCGATCGGCGATCTGGTCACGGTCGGCGACGGTGGGGAGATCGACGCCGAGGTGGTCGCCACGACGCAGGGCGGCATCCGGTGCATGCCGCTGGGCCGGATGACCGGTATTCGGATTGGCGCGCCCGTGCGCTCGGACGGAACCCCGCACCTCGTGCCCACCGGCGCCGGCCTGTTCGGGCGCGTCATCGACGGCCTCGGCCGGCCCATCGACGGCAAGGGTCCGATCTCCGGTGCCCGGTTCGTCGGCCTCGACCACGACAGCCCCTCCGCGATGGCCCGCTCCCGCATCCAGACGCCGCTCCAATTGGGTGTGCGCGTGCTCGACACCCTCACCACCGTCGGGAAGGGGCAGCGGATGGGCCTGTTCGCCGGCTCCGGCGTCGGCAAGTCCTCGCTGCTTTCGATGATCGCCCGCGGCACCGACGCGGAGGTCTCGGTCATCGCCCTGGTGGGGGAGCGCGGCCGCGAGGTGCGCGAATTCCTTGAAGACGACCTCGGCCCCGAGGGGCTCGCCCGTTCGATAGTGGTCGTGTCCACCTCCGACGAACCGGCCATGATGCGGCTGCGCGCCGCCTTCCTGGCCACCCGGATCGCCGAGTCGTTCCGTGACGACGGAGCCGACGTGATGCTGATGATGGATTCACTCACCCGGGTGGCGATGGCCCAGCGCGAGATCGGCCTCTCGGTCGGCGAACCCCCCGCCACCCGTGGTTATCCGCCCTCGACCTTCTCCCTGCTCGCCCGCCTGCTCGAGCGGGCCGGCACCGACGAAACCGGCTCGATCACGGGCGTCTACACGGTGCTCGTCGACGGCGACGACCACAATGAACCGATTGCGGATGCCGCCCGCTCGATCCTCGACGGACACGTCGTACTCGACCGCAAACTAGCCGTCCTCGGCCATTTCCCCGCTGTCGACGCTCTCTCCTCGATCTCCCGCGTCGCCTCCCGGGTCAACAGCCCCGAGCAGAACCAGGTCGCCGGCCTGTTGCGCCGGGTGCTTGCCGCACGCCGCACCGCGCAGGACCTGCTCGACGTCGGCGCGTACCGGCGGGGCACGAACCCGCTGGTCGACGCCGCCGTCGACAACGAGGGTGCCATCAACGCGTTCCTCCAGCAGCGCATGGACGACCAGACCTCGGCCCCGCTCGCTTGGGACCAACTCACGACACTGACTCGAACGCTGGGGGCCCTCTGATGAAACGCACATTCGCTTTGGCCGGGCTCCTCCGGCTGCGGCACCTGCAGCAGGACCAGGCCGCCGGCGACCTGGCCCAGGCCAACGCCGTCGTTCAGGCGAACGCGGCTCGCCGGGCCGCGGCCAGGGCCACCCTGCAGCACACGCCGAGTCTGGCCAGCGGGGCTGACACGCTGTCGGCGATCGCCTCCGCCCGCGCCTCGGCGCACAGCATGTTGGCCGACATGGAGGCCCTCGCCCGCAACTACCAGGTTGCCGTCGGCGAGGCGCAGGTCGCCTTCGACGCGACCCGTGCCGATACGGTGCGGTTGGAGAAGCTCGAGCGCCGGCACGGAGCCCAGGTCGCGGCCGATGACCTGCACCGCGAACAGACCATTCTCGACGAGATTGCGTCGACCGGCTGGCACCGCAACCGGGGCGCGGGCGGTGACCCGCGATGACCATGATCGCGGCGATGAGCCGGGTCAGCGAGATCCAGGCGACACTCGTACAGCTCTCGGCCGGGGCGAACGCCCACAAGGCCCAGGCCACCGCCGCAGCCGGCAGCACCACCGCCGGTGCGGGCGCGAGCACCTCGGCGAACACGTTCGCCGACGCCCTCGCGTCGGCGTCGGGCGCCGCCGCGGTCCGCCCGGTGGCACCGAACCCGGGTGGTGCCACCGGCACCGACGTGGTCGACGCCGCGAAGAAGTACCTAGGCGTGCCCTACGTCTTCGGCGGTGAAGACGCCAGCGGCATGGACTGTTCCGGGTTGGTGCAGACCGTGTATGCCGAAATGGGCATAGACGTGCCGCGCCTCGTGTCGGGCCAGATGACGATCGGAACCGAGGTCGGTTCCCTCGCCGAGGCCAAGCCCGGTGACCTGATCGTCACCGGCGGCGGCGAGCACATCCTGATTTACGCCGGCGACAACAAGGTCATCCACGCGCCCTACGAGGGCCGCACGGTCTCTCTGGTCGAGGCCTACATGGACGACTCTGAGATCGACACCATCCGCCGTGTGATTCCGGATGCCCCGGCCGCCACCGCGAGCCTGGCGTCCTCAAGCACGGCCTCTGCGTCGTCAGGCGCCGGCAGCCAGCTCAGCGCCGCACTAGCCTCATTCATGAACGGAGCCTCCCGATGAGCGCCACGTCCGTCCGACTGGCGCCGGCGCCCCACACCGGGGCGCTGGCATCCGCGTCCTCATCCACCGCGCCCTCATCCGCCTCGTCCGCCGCCTCCCCCTCGGGATCGCGTGGCCCGCTGGGTGCCCGCCCGGGCGCCGGCTCGTTCGCGTCCGTGCTGCAGGGCACCCTCGCACCTCCGCACACCTCCGCGACCGCGTCTCCGCCGGGATCCGCGCCAACCTCGTCCCGGGTTCCCGAGCCGACCTCGGAGCGCACCGCCGAACCGGTCCCCGGACCGGCCACTGATCTGAGGGACGCCCTGAGCGGCGCGGCGGCGGCCCCGGAGCACCAGCAGCCGAGTGCTATCCTGCCTCCCGCCGGAATCAGCCTCCCGCCACTGCCGACCGGTGCGACAGCCACCGGGGCGAAAGCCACCGGAGCCGACAGTGCTGCCCTCGCCGACTCCGTCGGGACCGAGGCCGTGACCATCCCGACCGCCGCCACTGCCGCCGCCGCTTCCACCATTGCTGCCACCGACTCCGACTCCGAAGCCGACTCCACGGAGACGTCCGCCGCAGACTCCGACACGTTCACCGCAGCGAACGCCGCTGGCGGGAGTGCGCTTCCGGCCGAGGCTCTCGCTGCCCCGATGCCGGTGCCACCGGCCGCCGGGACGGCATCTTCCGCCGGAGCGACCGTCGCCGGCACGGCGCCCACGGGCCTCACGGCGCCCACCGGCCTCGGCGCGGTCGCAGGGACATCCGGCGCCGGTGACCGTGCGGCCACCGTGAACCCGAACCAGGCCGAAGCCCCGGCGCCCACCGCCTTGCTCGTGCCTCCCGGCACCACGGCCACGGCGGCAACCCCGGCCGCCGCCCCCCCTGTGCCGCCCGGCGCCCCGGCTCCGGCAGCACCGCCCGCGCCACTGGCCGGCCAGGTGTCCCGACCCCTGTTCACCCTGGTGGGCGCCGCCAACGGCGAGCACGTGATGACCATCAGCGTGAGACCCGACAATCTGGGCCCGGTCACCGTGCGGGCCCACGTGCGTGGGGAGCACATCCGGGTCGAGCTGTTCGCGCCCACGGACCTGGCCCGAGAGGCGCTCCGGACCATCCTGCCCGACCTGCGCCGGGACCTGTCGGGGGGCGGGCTGAACGCCCAGCTCACCCTGTCGGCCGACGCCCGCGCCTCGGACCCCTCGGCCTCCCGACAGGGCGGACCCGACGCCCGCCAGGAGCGGCCGGCCGAAGACGACAGGGCGACCCGAGGCGACCGTGCGGCCGGCCGTGCCGCCGACCGTGCCGCCGACCTCAGACTGTCTTCCCTGCGCGCCGCCGGATCACACACCACCATCGACGTTCTCGCCTGACCTGCTACCACTCCAGACCCCACCGACACAGACCCCACCATCCCAGAAGAGAGACCCTTTGACCATCGACGCGTTGGCAGTAGCCGCCCCGGCCGGGATGTACTCGACCGCCCCCGTGCGCGCCCCGAAACAGACCCTGGATTCCGAGGCGTTCATGTCGTTGCTGGTCACCCAGCTGCGTAACCAGGATCCCAGTTCGCCCATGGACACCAACCAGATGATCTCTCAGACCACGCAGCTGGCCATGATGGAGAAGCTCGCGGCGCTCTCAACGACCGCCGACGAGAACTTCTCCCTGCAGATGCGCGTTGCCGCAGCGGCCCTGGTCGGACAGGACGTCACCTTCACGCGGGCCGACGGCACCGTGGGCACCGGTACCGCCTCGAGCGTCTCCTACGCCGGGGCCGTTCCCCAGGTCACCGTCGACGGGACCCTCGTCGCCCTCGACCTGGTGACCGGCGTCACCTCGGGCGCGAGCGCCGCCGGCACCACCCCCGGCCTCTCCGCCTGACCCGCACCTCACATCCGTTCTCGTTCTCGTTTCCCACCGAAAGGCAGCACCCCATGCTTCGCTCCCTGTACTCCGGCATCTCCGGCCTCCGCTCGCACCAGACCATGCTCGACGTCACCGGCAACAACATCGCCAACGTCAACACCACCGCGTTCAAGGCGTCGGCCGTACAGTTCCAGGACACCCTTTCGCAGCTGAAGCAGGGTGCGGGCGGCCCCCAGGAGCAGGTGGGCGGCACGAACCCGGCCCAGGTCGGGCTCGGCGTGCAGGTGGCCGGGATCGCCACGAACTTCTCCCAGGGCTCCGCGCAGTCCACCGGGCGGGCCACCGACATGGCGATCTCCGGCGACGGGTTCTTCGTCACCCAACTGGCTGGCGAGACGCTCTACAGCCGTGCGGGAGCCTTCGACTTCGACGCCGAGGGTCGCCTGGTCTCCCCGGACGGTGCGATCGTGCAGGGCTGGAACGGCGCCAACGGGCAGATCAACGAGGGTGGCCCGGTGGGCAACATCACCCTGCCGCTGCAGGCCATGATCCCGGCGAAGGCAACCGGTGGCGTCACCATGGTCGGAAACCTGCCGGCGGATGCGGCGGCAGGCTCCGACATCGTGCGCGACGTCAAGGTCTACGACGCGCTGGGTGCCGCCCGTACCCTGTCGGTCACCTTCACGCGTACGACCACCGGCTGGACCGCGAGCGGCACCGACGCGGTGGGTACCGGCTCCGCGGCCTTGACCCTCGACGCAGAAGGTGTGCTCACGCCAACCGGTCCGTTCATCGTGAACGACGTCACAGTGAATCTGACCGCCCTGACCGGGCAGGCGGGCCTGAGCACGGCCACGATCAGCAGCCAGGACGGTTCCACGGCGGGTTCCCTCCAGTCCTTCACCCTCGGCAAGGACGGAACCCTGGTGGGCCTGTTCAGCAACGGCAGCCAGACAGCCATCGCCCGCATCGCCCTGGCCACCTTCACCAACCCGGGCGGCCTCGAGAAGTCCGGTTCCTCGGCCTACCGCGCCACCTTCAACTCGGGCCAGGCGGCTCTCGGCGCCCCCGGTGACGGCGGCCTCGGCTCGCTCAGCGGCGGCACCCTCGAAATGTCCAACGTCGACCTGTCGCAGGAGTTCACCAACCTGATCGTCGCCCAGCGCGGCTTCCAGGCGAATGCGCGCATCATCACCACCTCCGACGAGGTGCTTCAGGAGCTCACCAACCTGAAGCGGTAGCACCTACGCCGATAAGCAGCGTCGGCGGGGCGTCAGGCCGCACATTTTTGCGCGCCATACTGGAGTGACCGACGTTTCAACTGAGGAGCAAAGATGCAAATCCTGGTCAACACCGACAACAACATCGCGGGTACGGACGCAGTCGTGGCGGAGGTGGAGTCCTCGGTCGAAACTGTTCTCGCCCGATTCAGCTCCCGGTTGACGCGGGTCGAGGTCCACCTCAGCGACGAGAGCGCAGGCAGGGCGACGACCGACGACATCCGTTGCCTGCTCGAGGTGCGTCCCGCCGGGGGTAACCCCCTCGCGGCAACCGACCATTCCGCCACGATGGCCGGGGCCGTCAGCGGTGCGCTGCACAAGCTGGCCAGCGTGCTCGAGACCACGTTCGGTCGCATGGACGACCACAAGGGCGCATCCGCCATGGGTGACGACCACACGCCCTGAACCGCCTGTCCGACACGGTAAAGTTGGCCGTCCGCCTCGCCCGGGGGCTGAACCGAACCCGAGAGGACGGCCACAGTGAGCCTGATCAGGCTGAACGACGTCAGCATCCGTTTCGAGAACACCCAGATTCTGCGTGAGACCTTCTTCCGACTGGAACCAGGCGACCGGGTGGGACTGATCGGCCGCAACGGGTCAGGTAAGTCGACGATTCTCAAGCTGGTCCTCGGCCAGGTGAGCGCGGATGCCGGCACCGTCACCCTCGAGGCCGGCACCCGGGTGGGCTATTTCTCCCAGTTCTCCGAACTGAACGGCGATTCCACGATCACCGAGGTGCTCGACGGCCTGTTCGCCCCGATCAAGGCCCTCGAGGCCGAGCTCGCGTCGATCGACGCCCAGATCGCGGCGGATTCCGCGCAGAGCGCCGAACTCGACCGGCTGATCCACCGCCAGGCGGCGCTGTTCGAAGACATGGACCGCCTCGATGGTTGGGACTACCCGCGGCGTATCGATGCCGCGCTGACCACCCTCGGGTTCGACGAGGCCCACCGCGTCTGCGCCATCGATTTGTTGTCTGGCGGTTGGCGCAACCGGGCGGCGCTGGCGAAGATCCTGCTCGAGCGGCCCGACGTGCTGCTCCTGGACGAACCAACCAACTACCTGGACGTCGCCGGCGTCGAGTGGCTCGAGGCCTGGTTCCGCTCATTCCGCGGTGCGGCCATCATCGTCTCGCACGACCGCCGGTTCCTTGACGGAGTCGTCACCCGCATCATCGAGGTCGAGAACTACCACCTGCACGAGTACCCCGGCAACTTCGGCGACTACGTGGTGCAGAAGCAGTTTCGCCTGAAAACCCTCGAGCAGCAGTTCCTGCACGAGTCGGAACTGCTCGCTTTCGAGGCGGAGGGGATCAGCGACCGCCGCGAGGCCGCAAAGGCTGCCAGCCGCACCCTCGACAGCCAACTCGCGCACATCAAGAAGACCCGCAGCCCGCGGCCCGTCGACACGATCATCACCGAGATCTACGGTGGGCTGCATGTGAAGGACTCACTCTGCCGCATCGAGTCACTCAGCAAGTCCTACGGCGAGAAGGCGCTGTTCACCGATCTCACCTTCGAGATCCGGCGCGGCAACCGCATCGTGGTCCTGGGCTCCAACGGCAGCGGCAAGACCACCCTGCTCCGGGTACTGGCGGGGGAGGAGAAGGCCGATTCCGGCGAGATGGCCTGGGCCTCCGGCGCCGCCGTGGTCTCCTACAACCAGGTGCTCGACGGCCTTGACGACGATGACACCGTCAGCCACTCCGTGAACGCGATGCCGGGCAGTCTCGCCTTCACAGCGACCCGCAAGTCGGTCAACCGGTTCCTCGCGATGTTTCAATTCTCCGAGGCCGACCTCAAGCAGAAGATCGGCAACCTCTCCGGCGGGCAGCGGGCCCGCGTCGCCATGGCACAGTGCTTGCTGTCCGGGGCCGCCGTGCTCCTGCTCGACGAACCGACGAACCACCTCGACATGGCCAGCACCCAGGTGATGGAGCGCGCCCTCATCCACTTTCCGGGGGCCGTGGTGGTGGTCAGCCACGACCGGTTCTTCACCGACAAGATCGCCACCCGGCACCTGATTTTCGGCAGCGAAACGGCCGCGCCCGGCGAGATCCTGGTGCGCGCGGCGTAACCAATTCGACGGAGATTCTGGCTCTCCGCACTCCTCCGTCGGTGCCGTCCCGGCGGAGCCCGTGCGTGCGGTCAACTCAGGACATCCGGCGGCCGGGTTGACCGTCCGCCGCGGACCTGTGCGGAAGCAGACCGGATTTCCGGCTCGGCCAGACGGATCTCCTGAGTTGGCCACAATCGGCGACGGATGTACCGCAATGCTCGTGCGGTTCGGACATCGACCTCCCGTTCCGTTCGACCCGAACCCATTCGACGGAGATTTTCGGGGTGGAGCGCGATATTCAGGGTTTCGCAGCGTTGTGGCTACAATCTGCGTCGAATTCGTTCGAGGCGGAGGCCGCGCGTGCACTACGACGGTCAGGAAAGCCACACCTGCGCGCGCCGCGACGGATGTGGTCGTCCGGCTTTCCAGGTCAGGTCATGGGCTCGATGCGGCCGGCAGCTAACGCGCCCGGGCGGGCGGCCGACAGTGAGGCGTAACGGTTGCTGGAACCGTTCTGAACCCAGGGTGGACACCATGATCGTTGTGACGCGGCTGAACAACAGCCAGTTCGCGATCAACCCGGACCTGATCGAGCGCATCCACGCGAGCCCCGACACGACCCTGGTCATGGTCGACGGCGCCAAGTTCATCGTCACGGAGACCCTCGACGACGTCATCGAGAAGATCGCCCGGTTCCGGGCCCATGTGATCTCGCTGGCCTACCTGACGTCGGACGCCGACTATCGGCCGGGCATCCGTTCGCTCGAAATCGTCGAGGGGCCGCACTTGATCGAGGAAATCATCGAACCGGGCAGCACGGTTCCCGCCCGCCCGCGGAGGCTCTGATGGATCCGGCAACCCTGGTCGGCATCGCCATCGCCTTCGGCTCACTCTTCGCCATGATCACCCTCGAGGGCAGCAGCTTGCACTCGATCCTTCTGCCGGCACCGATGATTCTCGTCTTCGGCGCCACCATCGCTGTCGGCATCGCCGGCGGCACGATCAGGGACGCAATTTCGGCGTTCAAAGCCGTGCCCGCAGCCTTCATCGGCAAGACCACCCCGCCGCAGCAGGTCATCGACCAGGTGGTCGGCCTCGCCGAGAAGGCCCGCAGTTCCGGTCTGCTCGCCCTCGAGCAGGAGGCTGATAACGTCGCCGACCCGTTCCTGCGTGGCGCCCTGCAGAACATCGCCGACGGTACCGACGGCGATGAGCTGCGCATCCTGCTGGAAGACGAGCTCGCGACCGCCACCAAGGAGAGCCGCAA
Organism: Cryobacterium sp. TMT2-42-4; assembly: GCF_004402645.1. Classification (NCBI taxonomy): domain Bacteria; kingdom Bacillati; phylum Actinomycetota; class Actinomycetes; order Micrococcales; family Microbacteriaceae; genus Cryobacterium; species Cryobacterium sp. TMT2-42-4. Next base: position 141,895 of record NZ_SOFT01000035.1, on the reverse strand, counting down.
CGCTGCCAAGTTCTTCACCAGCCTCGGCGGCTACGCGCCCACGGTCGGCATCATCGGAACCGTCGTCTCGCTCACGCACGTGCTCGAGAACCTCGACACCCCGTCCACCCTCGGCCCGATGATCGCGGCCGCGTTCGTCGCGACCCTGTGGGGCCTGCTCACGGCCAACTTCCTCTGGCTGCCGATCGGCAGCCGGCTCAAGCGCCTCAGCGACATCGAAGTCGAACGGATGACCCTGCTCCTGGAGGGTGCGCTGGCCGTGCAGGCAGGCAGTCAGCCTCGGCTCCTCGGCGAGAGACTGCGCGCCATGGTGCCCGCGCCGGCCTCCGCCAGGGCAGGCAAACCAGGCAAAGCGGGCAAACCGGGCAAACCCGGCAAGGGCCCCAAGGCGGACAAGGCGGACACGTCTCTGCCGAAGGCCGCATGAGCGGGCACGGCCGCGGGCGGAGCCGCCGGCGGGGCCTCGAGGAGGAGCACGTCGAACACGTCGACGAGCGGTGGATGGCGTCGTACATGGACATGGTCACCGTGCTGATGTGCATGTTCATCGTGCTGTTCGCGATGTCCTCCGTCGACCAGGAGAAGTTCCTGCAGCTGAAGAACTCGCTCGCGACCGGGTTCGGGGCCACCGACGTCGGCAAGGTCGACACGGCCAAGGGTGTGGTCGTGACCACGGACAAGGTCGCCCAGTCCGAGGTGACCGGGTTCACCGACATCGACCTCGCGGCGGCAGAGGTCACGGACCTCACCGCGGTAAAGGACGCCCTGCAGGCCGCAGTGGATGCCCAGGGCGTGGCCCAGGAAGTGCAGTTCACCATTGACGAGCGCGGTCTGGTCATCGGACTGATCGGCTCCGAGGCGTTTTTCGAACCCAACCTCGCCAACCTGAGCCGCCAGGCCGTGCAGGTCCTCGACGCGGTGGCGCCGATCCTCTCCGCCAACACCCGCGAGGTCAAAGTGGAGGGCCACGCCGACCGGCACGGCGTCACCACCAACTACCCCACCGACTGGGAGCTGTCCGCCGGCCGGGCGACCGCCGTGCTCCGCCGCCTGGTCGAGTTCGGCGGCGTGGGTCAGGAACGGATCTCCGCCGTCGGCTACGGCTCGGCCCGGCCGGCCGCGGAGGGCGCCGATCTGGCGGCCCAGGCGCAGAACCGACGGGTCGACGTGGTGCTCCTCTCCAGCCAGCCGGAGGCGGTGCGCACGCTGATCCCCGACATCGTCTCGGGTTTCACCGTCGTCGGCACGGAACCTGCTGCAGACACGGGAACCACGGAAACCGTGGGAACCACGAAGAAGGCGAAAACCACGAAGACCGCGGGAACCGAAGTCGACAAAGACGCGGAAAAAGCACACTGAGCTGCTAACCATCCGTTTTCCCTGACCGATAGTCCTCACCGTGACGGTCCAGGAACAAGCAGTGATTGGTGTGCCCGCTTCGGCGAAGCGCACGGTCGAGGTGTACGACTTTCGTCGCCCGACAACGCTCGCACGCGAGCACTCCCGGGTGCTCGAACTCGCCTTCGAAACCTTCGCGCGCCAGTGGGGCACCCAGCTCACCGCCAAGGTGCGCGTCATGTCCCAGGTGAAATGCGACCACGTGCTCATGCGCACCTACGACGAATACGCGTCGTCGCTGCCTGCCACGACCGCCATGGTGCTCTGCCCGGTGAGTGGCATCTCCGCGAAAGCCGTCGTGCAGTTCCCGACCTCCGCGGCCCTGTCCTGGGTGAGCCACATGTTGGGCGGAACCGCGGTCACCATGCCGCCGGAACGGGCGTTCACCCAGATCGAGCTGGCCCTGGTGCGCCGGCTCATGGACGACGCCCTCGAGGACCTGCGGTACTCGCTGGGTTCCCTGCTCGTGCACACGATCACCGTCGGCGGCATCCAGTACAACTCCCAGTTCGCCCAGGCCGCAGCCACCGCCGACCTGATGATCGTCGCCAGCTTCACGATGCGCATCGGCGACGCGTCCTGCGCCGCCACGGTCGCCCTTCCGGCGGAGGCACTGTTGCCTCAACTCGTCGAGTCGGCTCCGGAGGCCGGAAGTGCCGATCCGGCCGACCTGCTGCGCGCCCAGCTGGCCCAGGTCCCGGTGGATGTCTCCTTGCAGCTGACGCCCGCGCTGGTTCTGCCCAGCGTCGTGCTGGGTCTCGCCGTGAATGATGTGCTGCCCCTCCCGCACCCCCAGCACCGCCCGCTCGACGTGGTCGTCGACGGCCACACGCTCGCCCGCGCCGCCGTCGGTTCCAACGGCTCCCGGCTGGCCTGCATCGTCATCGACACCGAGGAGTCCACCCCATGACCGTCATCCCCATCGCCGTGCAGACGGCGGCCGTCGAGGCCCTGCTGGACGTGCTCCCCACCGTGACGCGGCTCCGGGCCGAGCTCTGCTCCGGTGCCGCTCTCGCCGGCCGGCTCGGCACCGCCGCGGTCGCCTCCTTCGTCGGCGTCACCTCCGCGGATCTCGCCGTCGTGCTTGCGGACCCGGCCGCGCTCGACTCCGCGTCCGGCCTCGATTCCTCGCTGATCTCCCGTCAGGACGTCCTGCGCCCGGCGTTGGAGAGCGCGTCCGGCGTCTTCGGGATCGGGGTCCTGGGGGACACCCGGTCCGACGACGCCACGGCCCTGTTCGCGGATCCCGCCACCAGCGTCTTCGAGCTGACCGGCGACGGCCAGATCACCGGCTGGTTCGCCGTGCGACTGCGTGACAACGGCGTCTCCACCGGTGCGGCCAGCTCCAGCCAGTCCGTGTCCGGCAAGCTCGGCCGGATCAACAGCGTGCAGATGGCGTTGACCGTGGAAATCGGGCGTACCCGCATGTCGGTGCGCGACGTGCTCTCGCTCGAACCGGGCGCCGTCATCGAACTCGACCGGTCCGCCGGGGCTCCCGCGGACATCCTGCTCAACGGCCGGCTGATCGCGCACGGCGAGATCGTGGTCGTGGACCAGGACTACGCGGTGCGGATCACCCAGATCCTCGATGTGGCCGAAAGCCTGACCTAGGTGGACACCATCCTGGTCGCGCTCCGGGTGGCGCTGTCCCTGGCCGCCGTGCTGGGGCTGCTCTGGGTGCTCCAGCGCAAGCTGACGAAGGGCACCCTCGGTGGCCGCACCCCGAACCTGGTCACCGTGGTGGGCCGGCAGGGCGTCGGCCAGAAGGCATCCGTCGTCGTCGTCGACATCGAGGGCCGCCGGTTCGTGCTTGGCGTGACCGAGCAGTCGGTCAGCGTGCTGCACGACGGTCAGGCGCCGACGGATGCCGCGGCGCCCCTCGCGGCGCCCCTCCCGGCGCCCCTCACCGCCGCCTTGGCCGCCACCCTTCCCGGACGTCGAGGGCACCACCCCGCGGCCGACTTCGCCCGCGAGCTCGACCAGGCAACGCACGCCGCGCACGCCGGCGCCCCTCACGACGGCGAGGAACTCACGCCGCCGCTCATCCTCCGGCCGCGCCGGGACCGCGCCACTCCGGGCCGGATCGGCGGGTCGATCCTGTCTCCCGCCACCTGGCAGCAGACCGCTGCCGCCCTCCGGCAGGGCCGGTGACGCTCGCAATCGTGCGCCCGGATCGAAACCGGGACATCGCCCGGTACCTGATGATGGCGGCCCTCGTGCTCGTGATCGTCGTGGCATTCGTGCTGCTCGTGGCGCCGGCGGGCCATGCCGCCCCGACCGACCCGGTCACGCCGACCGACCCGGTCACCCCCACGGAACCGGGCGGCGGCGGGCTCAACGTGCAGATCAACGGCCCGAACGGCGAGCCGTCCTCGGCGATCGTGACCCTGATCGGGATCACCCTGCTCTCGATCGCGCCGGCCCTGCTGCTGATGATGACCAGCTTCACGAAGATCTTCGTTGTGCTCGCGATGACCCGCAACGCGCTCGCGCTGCCGTCGATCCCGCCGAACCAGGTACTGGCCGGCCTGGCCCTGTTCCTGTCGCTGTTCATCATGTCGCCGATCCTCACCGACATCAACGACGGCGCCCTGCAGCCGTACCTGAACGGCACCATGTCCTTCGACGACGCCGTCCCACTCGGTTCGAAGCCGCTGCGCACGTTCATGCTCGCTCACACCCGGGAGGAGGACCTCGCCCTGATGACCCGGGCCGCCGACCAGCCGAACCCGGAGACCCGCGAGGCCGTGTCGCTGCTCACGCTGATCCCGGCGTTCATGATCTCCGAGCTACGTGCCGCGTTCATCATCGGGTTCGTCATCTTCGTGCCGTTCCTGGTGATCGACCTCGTCGTGTCCGCCGCGCTGATGTCGATGGGCATGATGATGCTGCCGCCGGTGATGATCTCGCTGCCGTTCAAGATCCTCCTGTTCGTGCTCGTCGACGGCTGGGGTCTGATCATCACGACCCTCGTCTCCAGTTACCGGGGTGGCTGATGGACACCAACGCCGTCCTCGATATCGGGCTGCAGGGCATCCTGATCGCCGGCAAGCTGTCCGCTCCGATCCTGATTACCGCCCTAGTCGTCGGTTTCGCCATTTCCCTGCTGCAGTCGATCACCCAGATCCAGGAGGTGACGCTGTCGTTCGTGCCTAAGGCCATCGCCGTGGCGGTGGCACTGATCATTTCCGGGCACTGGATGATCTCCGAGATGGTGTCCTTCACCGAGATGCTCTTCGCCAAGATCCCCGGCCTCATCGGTGGTGGCTGATGAACATCACCCTTGACTTCGCCTGGATCGAAGCCACCATGCTCGCGGGCGTGCGCATGGTGGCGTTCCTCGTCGTGGCGCCCCCGTTCTCCTACAACGCGTTCCCCCTGCGGATCAAGGGGATGCTCGCCCTCGGCCTGGCCCTGGCGGTCTCGCCGCGGGTCACGCCGGGCTGGGTCTCGCCCGACACCGGCGGTTTCTTCGTCGCCCTGCTCCTCGAGATCGTGGTCGGCGGCGTGCTCGGCTTCCTGGTGCTCGTGGTCTTCTCCGCCATCCAGTCCGCCGGCAACCTGATCGATATGTTCGGCGGCTTCCAGCTGGCCCAGGGTTTCGACCCGCAGGCCATGGTCAACGGTGCCCAGTTCACGCGGCTGTACCAGATGACCGCGCTGGCGCTCCTGTTCGCCTCCGGCGGCTACCAGCTGATCCTTGGCGGCATCACGCGCACGTTTTCGGCCCTGCCGATCGGGGGCGGCATCGACCTCGCGGTGCCGATGCAGACCGTGACAGTCGCGGTCGGCCAAATGCTGCTCTCCGCCGTGCAGATCGCCGGACCGCTGATCGTCGTTCTGTTTCTCGCCGACGCCGGACTGGGCCTGCTCACCCGGGTGGCCCCGGCCCTCAACGCGTTCGCGCTCGGGTTCCCGCTCAAGATTTTGATCACGTTCACGCTGGGCGCCGCCGGGTTCGTGGCCCTGCCGCGCATCGTCGCGTCGCTGACCGACGACGCCGTCACCACCATGCTGGGGGTGAGATAGCTGTCCGACTCCGGTGAGAAGACCGAACAAGCCACCGACAAACGGATGCGCGAGGTGCGGTCCAAGGGCCAGCTCTCCAAGTCCCAGGACTTGACCGCGTGGATCGGCATCGGCGCGGCCGCCGCCATGACCCCCGTCACCATCGGTCTGGCTGCGGACGCCGGAACCGACCAGATGATCCGTATTCGCAGCCTCGTCGCCAACCCGCAGCCGGACCTCGCCGTGCAGATGCTGGTGGACTCGCTGGCCTCGATGGGAACCATCCTCACCCCGATGCTCGCGACGGTGTTCGTCGTCGTCCTCGTGGGCGCTGTGGCGCAGGGCGGCGTGCACTTCAAGAAGGTCGCCGGAAAATACGAGCAGTTCAACCTGGTGACCGGCCTCGGCCGCACCTTCGGCGGCCAGGCCGTGTGGCAGGGCGTCAAGGCGCTGCTCAAGACCATCGCCGTGGGTCTCGTGCTGGTGCTCGTGGTGCAGGGACTCGCGCCCATCCTGATGACGGCCGGGGGACTGCCCGTCTCCGTGCTGATCGGAGCGGCCGGTGACGGCGCGACTGCTCTCGTGCAGTCGGCGGTCATCGCCGGCCTGGTACTCGCCGCCGCGGACGTGTTCGTCGTGATGAAGCGCAATCGCAAGCGCACCCGCATGACGAAGAAGGAGGTCACCGACGAGAACAAGAGCTCCGAGGGTGACCCGATGGTCAAGTCGCAGCGTCGGGCCCGGCAGCTCGCCATGAGTCGCAACCGCATGATCGCCGCCGTCGCCACGTCCGACGTCGTGCTGGTCAACCCCACCCACTTCGCCGTCGCCCTCCGCTACGAGCCGGGCAAGTCCGCCCCCCGGGTCGTTGCCACGGGAGCGGGAGTGATCGCGGCGCGCATCCGGGAACAGGCGGAGACCGACCGGGTCCCCATCGTGCGGGACATCCCGCTCACCCGTGCCCTGCACAGCGCCTGCCAGTTGGGTGACGAGATCCCGGTGGAGCTCTACAACGCCGTCGCGCAGGTGCTCGCCTTCGTTCTCGCACTGAAGTCCCGCGGCTCTGGAGCCGGCGGACGCGCCGGCCATGGTTCCCGCGTGCACACCCTCGACGATCGCGTCCTGACGGCCGGAGGCCACCGATGAACAGCAATCTCGCCAAACTCGCGGTGCCGGTCGGGGTGGTCGGGATCATCCTGCTACTCGTCGTGCCGGTGCCCGCCGTGCTGCTCGACGTGCTGATCATCGTCAACATCCTCCTGGCGCTGGTCACTCTGCTGACCACAATGTTTGTCAAAAAGCCCCTCGATTTCTCCGTTTTCCCGTCGCTGTTGCTCGTCGCCACCCTGTTCCGGCTGGGCCTGAACGTGGCCTCGACCCGGCTCGTACTCGGCGACGGCTACGCCGGGCAGGTGATTGCCGCGTTTGGCGACGTCGCCGTAGGAGGGTCGCTCATCATCGGCGCTGTGATCTTCCTGATCCTCGTCGTGATCCAATTCGTGGTGGTCACCAAGGGTGCCGAACGCGTCGCCGAAGTCGGTGCGCGGTTCACCCTCGATGCCATGCCCGGCAAGCAGATGGCCATTGACGCCGACCTGAATGCCGGCCTGATCACCGACGTGCAGGCCAGGGAACGCCGGGCCGAGGTCTCCGCCGAGGCGGACTTCTACGGTGCCATGGATGGCGCGTCGAAATTCGTCAAGGGTGACGCGATCGCCGGCATCGTCATCATCATCATCAACCTGATCGGCGGCATCGCGATCGGCATGATTTCGCGCGGACTGTCCGTCACCGAAGCCATGAGCACCTACTCCCTGCTCACCATCGGCGACGGCCTCGTGACGCAGATCCCGGCCCTGCTGATGGCGGTCTCGACAGGCATGATCGTGACCCGCTCCAACGCGGAGTCCGACATCGGCGAGGCAGCCTCCGGCCAGCTCACCCAGTCCCGCAACGCACTGATGATCGCGGGCTGCGCGGCCCTCCTGATGGCCCTGATCCCGGGCATGCCGATCATCCCGTTCGTGGTGATCGGGCTGGGGCTGATCCTCTTCGCCCGCCGGATCAAGGCAGGGGAGAGCCGCGACCAGGCGGGCCGGGATGCCGGTGTCGCCGCCGAGGCGATGGCGCCCCGCTCCGACACACCCGAAGACCTGATTGAAACCATGCGGGTGCACGCCCTGGAGATCCTGTTGGCCCCTGACCTCGTCGACCTTGTCTCCGGAGCCCAGGACGATCTCCTGGCTCGCGTGCGTGCCCTGCGCCGCAAGGTTGCCATCGACCTCGGCGTGGTGGTGCCGCCCGTGCGCACCCGCGACAGCATGGACCTGCCCTCCTCCACCTATTCGATCCGGATCGCCGGCGTGGAGGCCGGCCGCGGGGTCGCCCCGGCCGGCAAGGTGCTCGCCCTCGGCGACGCCCTCGACTCGCTGCCGGGCCAGGCCACGGTGGAGCCCGTGTTCGGCCTCACCGGCAAGTGGGTGCCCAGCGAGATGCGGCACAGCGCGGAGATGACCGGGGCCACGGTCATCGACCGGGTGTCGGTGCTCATCACCCACCTGTCCTCGATCATCACCGGCAACGCGGCGAGGCTCCTCACCCGCGAGGACGTGCGGGTGCTCACCGAGGGGGTGCGGCTGGTCAATCCGTCCGCCGTGGAGGATCTGATCCCCGGGCTGCTCTCCCTCGCCGAGGTGCAGCGTGTGCTGCAGGGTCTGCTCGCGGAGCAGATCCCGATCAACGACCTGCCCCGCATCTATGAGTCCCTCTCCCTGCGCGCCAAGGTGTCGAATGACCCGGAGGGCCTGATCGAGACGGCCCGTCAGGCGCTGGGCCCGGCTCTCACAGCGCAGTATCTCGACGACGGGCTGCTCCGGGTGATCATGATCGAACCCGCCCTGGAGCAGTCCATGCTGGAGGGGATGCGTCCCTCCGACCAGGGCACCCAGATCCTGTTGGAGCCAAACCGGGTCGACGCCATTCTCGGCTCGCTGAAGGAGGCGCTGGGCAACGTCGAAGCGGCCGGACTCTCCGCGGTGCTGGTCTGCGCGCCGGCGCTGCGCCCGGCCATCCGTCGACTGGTGTCGGCGCAGTCCGGCGGCATCTCCGTGTTGTCCTATCAGGAGGTCACCTCGGCGAACGTGGCCATCGAAACGGTGGGAGTGGTACGTGGAACCGAGTCGATTTCTGCTTGAGGGTTCATCCCTCCAGCAGCTGAAGGCACGCATCCTTGCCGAGCACGGGGCGGATGCGCGCATCGTGGCCGCCGAACGGGTCACCGTCGGCGGCATCAAGGGCTTCTTCGCCCGCCGGCACATCGAGGTCACGGTCGAGGTGCCGCAGCGGCGGCGGCGCGCGGCCCACTCCCGGCTCGACGTGCAGGCCCGGCTCGGCATCGCCGCGCTTCTTGACGATGCCGACGCGGTGGAAGCGGGCCTGCACCGCGCCGCGGCACCCGTCTCCTCCCCGCCCCTGTCGACCGCGACGGACGGCTTCGCCCGCCTGATGGACGAACTCACTTTCGCCACCCAGGAACCCCACCCGCCGGTGCCGCCCATTCCCGCGCCGGCGGCCGCCCAGGAGGGCGGCAGGCGCAGGGACGCCCGGCTGAGAGAGAGCGAGCAGGCGTCCGCCGAAGCGGCGGTGCCGCGGCCGCTGCCGGGTGTCGGAAACCTCGTTCTCGTCGTCGGGTGGCGGGATGCCGCGTTGCGGATTGCGCGGGAGCTGGCCGTCGCGCACGGTTCGGCTGAGGTCCTCGTGGCCGGCACGATCGACGTCGGAGCGCCTGCCGCGGCCGGGCTCGCGCGGATCCTCGACCGGCGCACGGCGCTGGAGGCACGGGCCAGGGGAGTCAAGCTCGGACAGACCGGAATTCTGGCCTTCGGTCTCGGTGCCGACCCGGCCACGGCGGACAACTACGCCGCATTGGTGGCCGCGCTCGGTGCCGAGCAGGTCTGGCTGGTCGTCGATGCCGGCCGCAAGCCCGCAGACACCGCCCGGTGGGCGGCCGAGGTTGCCCAGAGCGTCCACGTCGACGCGATCGCGGTGACGGGCTATGACGACACCGTCTCGCCTGAGACCGTCGATGAGCTTCACATCCCCATCGGCTGGGTCGACGGCACTCCGGCCGCGGCCAGCACCGTGGCCGGAATGCGGCGACGACTCGCGGGCCGGCCCGACCGGTCAAGCTAGGCTGGTCGGGTGCTGGTTCTAACACGCAAACAGGGGGAGAAGATCCTCATTGGTGACGACATCGTCATCACCGTTCTCGACGTGCGCGGTGACAGCATCCGGATCGGCGTTGACGCTCCCCGGGGCGTGCGCATCCAGCGGGACGAGGTGCTTCGCGCCGTGACCGAGGCGAACATCGCGGCGAGTCTCGCGAGTCAGGGCGACGCCGACGGCGAGGCTCGCCTCAAGGCCACGCTCGCCCTCCTCCCCACCGCGCCGCCCGCCGAGTAGCGCGCCGCACCCAGCCGCACCCGCCCCCGTCGCGGTGGTCCAGCCTGTCAAGAGCCGGGACCAGAGCCACGCCCTGCAGCCCCACTCGCTTGCTCGGCAGTGCGATCAGTGTCTGCTTCGGGTCGTTCTCGACCGGTGGTCGGAGCCAGTACTGGTTTCCGGTGCGGGTGATCTTCCAGTGCTGGTTGTGTAGCAGCAGGTGGTGCGGGTGGCAGAGCAGTGCTCCGTTGGCGAGGTTGGTGTTCCCGGTGTCCTTCAGCCACTCGTTGATGTGGTGGGCCTCGGACCAGGCCGGTGACCGGTCGCAGCCGCCCCAGAGGCATCCGCCGTCACGTACCCCATTGCGGTCCGCTGTGCCTCGGTGAAGAGTCGTTCGTCGCGGCCGACGTCGATGATCTGGGCTTCCGCGTCGAACTTGATGCCGCGGGTGCCGGTGTCGCAGAGCAGTCGGTCGATGGTTTCCTGCGAGATCGGCACCGGGTTGCCCTCGATCTGCCCGTGAGCGGCGGGTTCGGTCGTTCCCGTCTCTTCGCCCGGGACCGCCGTGAGCGCCTTTTCGGTCACGATGACCCGCACCGAGGGTCGCGACCACCGCAGACCCGGCCGGGGCCGGCCTCGCCGGCGATCTTCAGCAGCTGCAGCAGAGAGTCCGCGGCGATCTGGTCGGTGCTGCGGGGGTCGTCCTGCATCTTCTTCGCCCAGGCGGTAGATCTTCAGGTAGCGGTCGTCGTGGGTTTGCTTCTCGCGGGCGGCGATGCCGGCCTCGTCGAGCCGGTCGCGCATCCGGCGGGCCCGTTTGAAGACCTCGTCGGCATTCACCGTTGACGCCTCGGTGAGGAGCGCCGCGAGGGCCGCCGCGAGCTTCTCCGCGGTGACCGGGGCGTCGATCTGGCCGAGTCCGGCCCGGATCGACTCGGCCGCGTCGACGGAGAGGGTGCCGGCGGTCACGGCCCGGGCGATCGGCGCCTGCCACGGCACCCTCGCGACGAACTCAGCGACCTCGACAGCATCCGCGTCGGGCGTCGAGAGCGTCGAGAGCGTCGCGTCGACCAGCTTGTCGGCCGCCTCGGTGTCGGCCATCATCGTGCCGACCGCGACGAGCTTGTACGCATCGCCCTTCGAGGAGCCGGTCCAGTTCTGGATGAGGGCCTCCGGCGAGAGGAACCCCTGCTGCGCGGCCAGCCCCGAGTGGCCGAGCTCCGGGCGGGACCGGCGGGCGATGGTTGCGGCCATCAACGCGGCGCGGGTGTCAAGCAGCCTGCGGGCCGCTGCGATCTTCTTCTGACCGGCCAGCACGGCGGCGTCGGGCAGGGCCTCATAGTCGGCGCTCGAGGAGCCCAGCAGGGCCACGGCATCGGCCGCCTGCCAGAGGTCTTCCGCGAGGTTCCTCATGGTACGAGGATACCTCAATTAGCACACGTAGTCGAGAGTCCGTCACTTATTTTGGTCTATATTGGGTACGAACTTCGAAGACGTGTCCAGTCCGTTTCCGGGGGGTCAGCCCTGGTCTCGGCCACCGGCGCGAGTTCGCCTCGGAGGCCGGACGCGCGCGGGTGCCGGTTCTCGGCGCATGTCCTACCGTGCGCCTGCTGCCACACCCTGCGCCAGGAAAACCGAAGGCGGCCTCCCGGGGCTGAGCCCCGGCGAGAACGCCACCAACGGACAAGCGCTCAAGCGCTCGAGCGCGCCGACGAGCCCAGGCGATCCAGGCGCGCCACGCCGATCTTCGAGTCGGCCATGCCGTAGAACACGAACAGCTGCCCCTCGATCTCCTCGATCGCGGTCGGGAACACCACGTTCGGCACGATGCCGCTGATCTCGTCGGGCGTCTCCGCCTTGAGCAGCGGCTCCGAGGTGCGCATCAGCACGATGGTCGGGTCATCCGCGTCGAGAATCATTGCTCCGGCCGAGTAGTTCACCTTCTGCTGCTGCGAGAACGCGCCGTTGATGGTTCCGGTGACCCCGTGGTGCATCAGCAGCCAACCCTCCGGCACCCGCAACGGGGCGGGGCCGCCGCCGATCTTCAGCTCTTCGAACGCGAATTCCGGCCCGGCCAGGAAACGGTGGCCGCTCCAGAAGGTGAGCTTCGTGATGTCGGCGAGCACATCCGCGACCGGCAGATAGCTGATCCAGATACTCTGCCGGGTGTCGGTGACGCCGGCGGGAACACGGATGCCCTCACCCGGCTTGACCTCGCCCAGGTCCCACATCGGACGGTGGAGCACGGCGAAGCACTCGACTCCATGCGGGCCGGCGACCGGCTCCGGGAAGAACACGGTGTCCTTGTTGTGGAACAGGTTCAGGTCCATGTCCAGCGTGTCGTCGAAGGCGAACAGCGCCGGACCGAGCCGGCGCCACTCGCGCAGGTCCGAGGACACGGCAACGGCCGTGCGCGGGCCGAGCGGGCCGTAGGCGACGTAGGTCATCACGTGTAGTCCGAGCCGGGGGACGAAGGTGATCCTGGGATCTTCCACGCCGGCGTTGTTCGCGCCGCGCTCCCAGCCGCGGTCCGGCGCAAGAACGACACCCTCGCGTTCGACGCCCGTGGGAATGCCGTCGGTGATGATGACCTTTGCGAGTCCGACACGGGAGACGTTTCCGGTGGCGACCAGTCGGGGGAGCAGGTACAGAGTTCCGTCGGCAGAGTGCCCGGTGCCGGGGTTCAGCACCCCCTCGGCCTCGAGGTCGTTGCCCGCTTCAGGCGTCATGATGACGCCCATTCGGGTTAGGGTGTAGGGGAATTCGGTGGGGTTGGGCATTTCTAACCTTTCACGCCGGAGCCGATATTGTTCGACACGAAGTGCCGTTGGAAGAGGATGAACAGGATCACAGCAGGGGCGGCCAGGACGCAGGCCCCGGCGAGAACCGCCCCGAACGGGTTCGCCGCTGTGGCGGCGATATTGCTGAGGTAGTTGGCGAGTGACACGGCGAGAGGCTGGAGGGATGCCTCCTTAGTGATCAGGAACGGCCAGAGGAATTCGTTCCACGGTCCGATGAAGGTCAGCAGCACGACGGTCAGCAGGGCCGGCCGCACCAGTGGCAGGGCGATCCGCCGCAGGATTCGCAGTTCGCCGGCGCCGTCGATGCGGGCGGCATCGAACAGATCCTTCGGAATCTGCAGGAAGTACTGCCGGAAGATGATCACGGCCGTCGAGTTGATGGCGAACGGCAGGATCATGCCCAGATAGTTGTCGGCCAGTCCGTAGTCCCGGGCGATCATCACGTAGAGCGGGATCATCAACAGTTGGAACGGCACGACCTGCACGAGCAGTGCGAGAGCGAAGGTGACTCCGCGTCCGCGCCACTGCAGCTGGGCGAGGGCGTAGCCCACCAGAACACCGAAAACAACGGTGCAGAGAATGACGCCACCCGTGAAGATCCCCGAGTTGAGCAGCCCCTGCAGCAGGTTGATCCGGCTGTTGATGTCACCGTAGTTGTCGAGCGTCAGGTTGGCGGGGTTCGGGAACGCGCCGGCGACAGTCGGGTCCGGTTTCTTCTGGAGCGAGCCGATGACCATGTAGTAGAAGGGGAACAGGAACACAAGCGCCCCGATCGTGAGCACCACACCCCGCAGGGTGTTCTGCCCGCGGCTCATGATTCGTCACCGCCTGCAAGCTTGCGCTGGATGAACGCGAGGACGAGAACTCCGATCACGAGGATGACGCCGATCGCTGCCGCCGTGTCGGGCGACCCCTGTTCGATCCCGCGCTGGTACATCATCAGCACGGGTGACGAGGATGCACCGTTCGGGCCGCCGCCGCCGGTGAGCAGGTACGGCTCGGTGAAGAGGTTGGCGCCGGTGACCGTCGAGAGCAGCAGCACGAGCACAGTCGCCGGGCGTACGCCCGGCACGGTGACCGAGAAGAAACTTCGGATCCTGCCCGCGCCATCCGTCGAAGCGGCCTCGTACAGTTCCTCCGACACGTTCTGCAGGGCGGCCAGGTAGAGCAGGATGAAGAATCCGAGGCCTTTCCAGGTCACGAAGATCGCGATGGTGGGCATGGCCCAGTCCTCGTTGATCAGCCACGCCGGATCGGGCGCGAGCGGCCCGAGAATCTGGTTCACGAGGCCGTTGCCGCTGAACAGGAAGATCCAGACGCCGACAACGGCGACGCTCGCGGTCACATAGGGCACGTAGTAGGCAACGCGCAGGAAGGTACGGAACCGCACCGCCTTGTTCAGGGCGGTGGCGAGCATGAGCGAGAGAATGACCGTCAACGGCACGTTGATCAGCAGGAAGACTCCCACGTTGCCGAAGGAACGGATGATGGCCGGGTCGGCCAGCACTTCCCGAAAATTGTCCAGGCCGACGAATGGCCGGTCCACAGTGGCGCCGGGTGCTGCGAAGAAGTAGTCGTGGAACGACATCCAGAAGGCGAAGACCAGCGGGTAGGCGAAGACGGCCAGAACGAAGATGAGGTAGGGGGCGCTGAGCAAAAGCCCGAATGGGTTCTTGCCCAGAAGGGGGTGTTTGCGCCGGCGGGGGCCCCCGCCGGGAGGAGTTGTGCTCCTCCCGGCGACGGTCCGACTCGCGGTTGACTGGGACATCCGTTACGGCTTGGAGATCAGGGTGTTGATCTTCTCGGCGGCGGAGTCGAGGGCCGCGGGGATCTCACCCTCGCCGGTGATAACCGACTTCGTGTACGCGTCACGGAAGGCCTGCCAGGCGGCGACCGAGCTGGAGACGTTGGGAACCTCGACCATGCGGGATGCCTGGTCGCCGAACTGCTCGTAGGCCGGGTTGGCCGCGAAGTACTCCGGGTACACCGTGGGGAGGTCCTCGCGGAGCGGCATCTGGCCGGTCAGCTCGAGAAGCTGTCCGTCCTGTTCCTCGCTGGTGGCGAATTTCAGCACATCCCAGGCGGTGGCCTGGTTCTCGCAGGCCGTGAACATTCCGACGTTCTTCGCGTCACTGAACGTGTAGGTTTCCTCGGCCGGAGTGCCCTCGCTGGTGGGAACGGGAACCGCACCCCAGTTCACGGCGTCCTTGTACACCGACACGGCCCACGGGCCGACGATGGACATCGCGGCCTGGCCATCGGCGAACGAGTCGCCCTGGTACTGCTCTTTGCCGGCGAGACCCTCGGCGTACAGGGTCTTCCAGAACTCCGCGACCTTCGCGCCGTCCTCGTCGTTGAAGGTGGCCTCACCGTCTTCGATCAGCTGCGTGCCACCGGTTTCGGCGGCGTAGAGCGGGTAGAAGTCGAACCAGCTCTGGAAGAACTGGCTGGTCGGGGCAGGGTAGATGGCGTTCGGCGCGGCGCCGCTCTCGACGAGGGTGCGCGAGGTCGCCAGGAATTCGTCGTAGGTGGCCAACTGGGGGTTCTCGGCGTCAAGTCCGGCGGCGGTGAACATGTCCTTGTTGTAGAAGATCATGACGGGGTTGGACTTCCACGGCATCTGGAAGTACTTCGCGTCGGCGCCCTGGTATTGCTCGGCCGTGTCGCCGCTGCGTGCCTCGATGTAGGCGGCGCCGTCCTCGAAGCTGGAGAGGTCGACGAGACCACCCTGCTTCTCGAACTGCGGCACGGCGACCGGGGCCGTGTTGAATACGAGGCAGGGGGCGTTGCCGGCCGTGATGGCGGCACCGATGACCTCCTCGCTGCTCTTACCGGCCGGGATTTCCTGCGCCTTCACCTTTTCATCCGGGTTCTCGGCGTTCCAGGCCTCCACCATCTGCTTGCCCCAGGCGATCTCGGTTTCGTTGTTCGAGTACCAGATCGTGATCGGCCCGCGGTTGGTCGCCGCGTCACCCGTCGTCCCCCCGGACGCGCAAGCGCTCAGTGCCAGGGCCACTGCGGCGGATGCCGCCGTGACGGTGAGAATCCGCCTGGCCATTCCATTGCTGTGCATGTGGTGCTCCATTTCTCAAAAACCGCAGCAGCCTTGCTGCGGTGAACCTGTGTCAGCCCTGTGTGTCAGCCCTGTGTGTCAGCGCTCTGGGTCGGCCGGTCTGGGTCGGCGGCTCTGGGTCAGCCGTGGGGCGGGGCGGTCGACCCGCGCACCACGAGCCGGGCCGCCGGGAGATCCACGTCGTCCGCCGAGCCGTTCTCCATCAGGGCCAAAAGCGTGCTCGCCGCCGCACGGCCCCACACCATCGGTGCTGCGCTGACGGTGGTCAGGGGCGGGTACACGTAACGGCAGAAGTCGATGTCGTCGTAGCCCGTGATCGAGAGGTCGTCGGGGACCCGCACGCCCAGCTCGTGCGCCATGCCGAGACCGGCGATGGCCATCGGGTCGTTGGCGTAGACGATCGCAGTCGGGGGTGTGTCCTGGGTCAGGAGGCGCCGAGTGGCATCTGACCCGGCGCCCACGGAGAAATCGGTCTCGACGGTCTGCCCCTCCGGCAGGCCCGCCTCGCGCAGAGCGGCGGCAAAGGCCGCGCGCCGGCGGCTGCCGTGTAGCAGCGTCGGGCTGCCCGCGACGTGCGCAATGCGGCGGTGGCCGAGGGTGGCGAGGTGAGCGACGGATGCCATCACACCCGGTGTGTCGTCCACGGTCACCGCGGGGAAGGGGCTGGGCCCGTCGGGGCGTCCGAGCGTGACCGCCGGCAGACCCAGCTCGGCGAGGAGCGGGATGCGCGGGTCGCCGTGGCGGAGGTCGCTGAGGAAGACCCCGTCGACGCGCCCGTCCGCCACGAGCGAGCGGTAGGTCTTCAACTCGGTCTCCTCGTCGGGAACGACGCTGAGCACGAGGGCGCGACCCTCCGGGGCAAGGATGCTCTCGACGCCCGCGATGAAGGAGGGGAAGAACGGGTCGGAGGCAATCACGTCCGGGTTGCGGGCGATCACGAGGCCGAGCGCGTAGGACCGCTGCGTGGAGAGTGACCGGGCGCGGAGGGACGGCTTCCAGCCCAGCTCCTTGGCGACCTGAAGGATGCGCACCCGGGTCTCGGGGGCGACACCGGGCCGGTTGTTGAGGGCGAAGGAGACGAGGCCCTTGCTGACGCCGGCCCGCTTGGCGACCACCTCGATGGTGACCTTGGGGGAGTTCGCGACCGACGTCGGGGCGGACTGAGCGGTGGTGATGGCAGGAGTATGCGCAGGCACGCTTCAGGGCCTCCTCATTGACAGCCGACCCAACCTGAACCGGTTTAGAAAGACTAGACCGGTTTAGTTCCCCCCGTCAAGGGGACGGCTCCGATTACAGCCGGTCCGATTGAACCCGGGCCGGGGAAGGCCTAGATTGTGCGCAAATGGACTGGTTCGGTGCCGGAGAATATGAGATCGCGCGGCAGGTGCTGCAGCGCGGGGTGGCTGCCTGCTACCTGATCGCCTTCGTTTCGGCCGTCAACCAATTCCCCGCGCTGCTCGGCGACCATGGCCTGCTCCCGGTGGCCCGTTTTGTGGCCCACGTGAGGTTCAGCGAGTCGCCGAGTATCTTCCACTGGCATTACTCCGACCGGATGCTGCGTTCCCTGGCCTGGTCCGGCGCCGCCGTGGCGGCCGCGCTCGTGGCCGGCCTGCCGCAGCTCGGGCCGCCCTGGCTGCCGATGGTCGCTTTCCTCCTGCTTTTCGTGGGCTACCTGTCGATCGTCAACGTCGGCCAATCCTTCTACTCGTTCGGCTGGGAGAGCCTGCTGCTGGAGGCCGGTTTCGTGGTGGCTTTCCTCGGCTCCGAGCAGGTGGCCCCTCCGCTCTTCGTGATCCTGTTCTGCCGCTGGCTGCTCTTCCGGCTGGAATTCGGCGCCGGCCTGATTAAGATCCGCGGCGGCCGGGAGTGGCGAGACCTGACCGCCCTCTATTACCACCATGAGACGCAGCCGATGCCGAACCCGCTCAGTTGGTTCGCACATCACCTGCCCCCGTGGTTCCACCGTGGGGAGGTGATCGGCAACCACTTCGCGCAGCTGGTCGTGCCGTTCTTCCTCTTTGCACCCCAGCCCGTCGCATCCGTCGCGGCCCTGATCGTGATCCTGAGCCAGTTCTGGCTCGTGCTCACCGGCAACTTCGCCTGGCTGAACTGGATCACCATCGTGCTGGCCTTCTCTGCCGTCGACGACGCCACGCTGCGCGCGGTGCTGCCGTGGCTGCCGGCCGGGGAGGCCGCACCGGATGGCCCGCTCTGGTTCATGATCGTGGTCAGCCTGGCCACGGCCCTGCTTCTGGTGCTCAGCTACTGGCCGCTTCGCAACCTGTTCGCCCGCCGGCAACTGATGAATGCGAGCTTCAACCGGTACCACCTGGTGAACGCCTACGGTGCGTTCGGCACGGTCACCCGGCAGCGCCACGAGGTGGTCGTCGAGGGCAGCGACGCCGTCGACCCGACCGACGAGTCGGGCTGGCGCGCCTACGAGTTCCGCGGCAAGCCCGGCGACCCCGGACACCGGCCCCCCCAGTTCGCGCCGTACCACCTGCGCCTGGACTGGCTGATGTGGTTCCTGGCGCTCGGCGACCCGGGCACCCGCTGGTTCGAGATGTTCCTGGCCCGCCTCCTCGAGGGCGACCGACCCACGCTGCGGATGGTGCGGGTCAACCCGTTCCCGCAGGCCCCGCCGCGCTACGTGCGCGCCCGGGTCTACCGCTACCGCTACTCCACTCCGGACGAACGCCGCGAGACCCGGGAGTGGTGGGTGCGCTCGGAGGTCGGCCTGCTCGTGGCCCCCATCACCCTGACCTGGAGGTACCGTGCCTGACGTCGTCGGGGCTCGGCGGCAGCACCTCGGGCGCCCGGAGCTTGTCGATCTCGCGGCGTTCGCGCTTGGTGGGACGGCCGGCGCCGCGGTCCCGCATCGGGAGGAGCGCCACCTCCTCGCGCGGGGGCGGCGGGGGAGTCTGGTCGACGAAGCACTCCGCCGCGACTGGCGCGCTGACCCGTTTGACCATGATCTTCGCCACGACCAGGATTCGGTCGAAACCGCTGATGCGCACCCGCACCTCGTCGCCGATCCGCACGGTCTGCGCGGACTTGGCCCGCTCACCGTTCACCTTGACGTGACCGGCTCGGCAGGCGGCCGTGGCCTGGGAACGGGTCTTGAACATCCGCACGGCCCAGGTCCAGCTGTCGACACGGGCGGTGGTCAGAGGCTCCATCCCTCGACTCTACGGCCCCCAGGCCCGAACGGCCCGCACCCTAGAAAGGCCCGAGCAGCACCCAGGCGATCAGCAGCATGGTCACCAGGAATCCGGTCAAAAAGTTGAGCCAGAGAAAACGCTTCCAACCGGCGTTCGCGGTCTCAGACCGCTCGTCCGACACCGACCGGAATGGCCAGGCCGCCAGAATGTAGGGCACCGCGAGCACCGAGGCCAGCAGCCCGGGCCAGCCTGTCACAAGCATGAGCAGCCCGGCCAGGGCCCAGAAAGCGATCGCGAGGCGCACGGTCCGCGCGGCGCCGAGCGCGGTCGCGACCGAGGCGATGCCGCCTTCCCGGTCGGGCACGACGTCCTGCACCGCGCCGAACGCGTGGCTGGCCATGCCCCAGAGGAAGAACGCGGCGAGTAGGGCAACCAGGCCGGGCGTCACGACGGCGCCGGCCACCACGAGACCGTAGACGGCGGGGCTGACGAAGTGGGTGCTCGAGGTGATCGAGTCCACGATCGGGCGCTCCTTGAACCGCAGTCCCGGAACGGAGTACGCGGCGACCGCGAACAGGCTCACGGCCAGAATGAACCACGACCACGGATGCTCCGCGCCGGCCAAGACGAGCATCGCCACCAGAATGGGCACAGCCGTCACGATCCCGGAGACGAGCACCGTGCGGTGAAGGACCGGGTCCAGCATGGCTCCCTCGACGCCGCCCTTGCGCGGGTTGCGCAGGTCGGACTCGTAGTCGAAGACGTCGTTGATTCCGTACATCAGCAAGTTGTACGGAATGAGGAAGAACAGGGTACCCACCAGCAGTAGGGCGTCCACCCGGCCGGTCGCCACCACATACGCGGCGGCAAACGGGAACGCCGTGTTGATCCAGCTCAGCGGCCGCGACGAGAGCAGCACCTGCCGGGTCTTCCAGAGCGGCGGGGTGCGGGTTTCAGCCATTCGGTTTTCTTTCCAGCAGGGCCCAGAGGGCGGGCAGCAGGAGTGCTGCCGCAACGGGATAGGCGAAGTCTTCGATCGGGGCCAGGCCGATCCGCACTCCGAAGATGCGGCTGGGATCGTAGTCGACCAGTCCGACCCCGATCATAATGCTGTCGAAAACGGCCGTGAGCACGAGCACGGCGGCCACGGCGATCCCGGCGGCACGGATCCTGTGCCGGGAGAGCCGGCCACGGCGCGCGGCCGCGAGGAATACCGCCGCGGCGAGCAGTAGGAAGACGGTGTTCAGGAGCAGGTAGGTCATCCGTCGCTCCCCTCGTCGACGCCGGTCCGTTCGGCCCGGGCGGCGAGCAGCAGGCGCGCCCCTTGAACGGCGTTCATGGTGAGGTAGCAGAGGAAGGTGAGGAAGAAGAACTCCTCCACGGGCAGCTCCGGGGCCAGCTGCAGACCGGTCATCAGGGTCGTCTCGCCCCGGTAGAAGATGCCCAGTCCGATTCCGAACAGGTCCCAGACGAGGAAGTACACCAGCCCGGCGCCGAGCACGATGGCCGCTCGCACCGGGTCCCGCCAGAAGAACAGCCGGAAGCGACGGTCGAGCAGCACCATCGCCCCCAGGCTGAGAAGCAGGGTCAGCAGATACCCGAACGTCACAGCGTTACCGGATTCACTGTGCTGCCGGAGTCACTGGGCTTCCGGCAGCGGCGCCCGCACGGAGTTCGGCAGCGGTTCCGGCAGCGGTCCCGTGCTCGTGTCCGAGTTGATCCGCTTGAGGAGAATTTCAGCGCTGATCAAGCACATCGGAAGTCCGATGCCCGGGATGGTGGTGCCGCCGGCGTAGAACAGACCGCCGACCTTCGCGGAGGCGTTGGAGCCGCGCAGGAATGCGCTCTGCCGCAGGGTGTGCGCCGGGCCGAGGGCCCCGCCACGCCAGGAGTTGAGATCGTCGGCGAAGTCGCCGGGTCCCACCGTGCGGCGCACCACGATCCGCTCCGCCAGGTCGGGAATTCCGGCCCAGTCGCTGAGCTGTCTGACGGTGTCATCCGCGATCTTCTCGATCGCGGCGGAGCCTTGGCCGTTGATCCCGCCGTGGCCGAGGCCCGGGTCGGCGGGGATCGGCACCAGCAGGAACATGTTCGTGTATCCCTCAGGGGCGACTCCCGGGTCGGTGGCACTGGGCATACAGGCGTAGAAGGAGGCCGGCGAGGGCACGCTGGTCTTCTTGCCGAAGATACGGCCGAAGTTCTCGGCCCAGTCCCTGGTAAAGAACAGGCTGTGATGTTTCAGCTCGGGCAGGTCTCCCTTGATGCCGAGCATCACGAGCACGGCGCCCGGACCGGAGACGCGCTTCTGCCACCAGCGCTCGGGATAAGTCTGCGCGGATGCCGGGAGCAGCTCGGTTTCCGTGTGGTGCAGGTCGGCGGCCGAGACGACCGTGTCGGCCTCGAGGGTGACACTGGTGCCGTCACCCGTGCGATAGCTGACCCCGGCGACGGCGGTCGCGGCGCCCGGGGTGGTGTGGATCGCCGTCACGGTCGCCTCGGTGATCACGGTCACGCCCTGAGCTTTCGCGATGTCGGCGATGCTGTCGATCAGCCGGGTGAACCCACCCTGCGGGTAGAGCACGCCGTCGGCCATGTCGAGGTGGCTCATCAGGTGGTACATCGACGGGGTCTGGTCGGGGGAGGAGCCGAGAAACACGGCCGGGTAGCCGAGGATCTGGCGCAACCGGTGGTCCTTAACATAGCCGGCCACGAACTTGTCCAACGGCTGCAGCAGCAATCGGCCCAACCGACCGAGCCGCTTCAGGACATCCGGAACCAGCAGGGGTGTGAAGGAGGCGAAGCTCGTGTACAGGAACCGTTTGACTGCCATGTCATATGTCTCTTTGGCCGAGACGAGATAGCGGTCGAGGGCCGCGCCCGCACCGGGTTCGAGGCTTTCGAACAGACGGATGTTGTCGGCCCGCTCGGCCGCGATATCCACCGGCTGTGTCGTGCCCTCGAAGAAGACCCGGTAACCCGGGTCGAGGCGGGTCAGGTCGAGCTGTTCCGCGGAGGATGTGCCGAACAGACGGTAGAAGTGGTCGAACACCTGCGGCATCAGGTACCAGGACGGGCCGGTCTCGAACCGGAAGCCGTCGACGTCCCAGAACCCGGCGCGGCCGCCGAGGGTGGCCTGCGCCTCGAGCAGGGTGACCTGGTGGCCGTCCCGGGCCAGCAGCGCGGCGCTGGCCAGTCCGGCGATGCCGCCGCCGATGACAACGGTGCGCCTGGTCGGTGCGCTCATCGCTTCCACGCTCCCGGTCCGAACGACGCGGTGAGTGCAATCATGATTTTCTCCGGATCCGGCACCCGTACCCGGGCGCTCATCAGTGCTCGCGCGGGGGTGACTCGCAGCTTCGCCGACAAGCGGGCGAAGAGGTGGTGTGCAGCGGTGACCGCGCGGCGGCTCCCCACCGGGAGCATGGGCAACACGCGGGCCGCCGCGTCGAGGTCGGCGTCCATGTCGTCGAGGAGTTCGTTCTTCTGTGTTTCGGTCATGGTCAGCAGGTTCACACCGGGAAAGTAGTTGCGGCCGAGGGCGTCCCGATCTGCGGCGAGGTCGCGCAGGAAGTTGACCTTTTGGAAGGCCGCGCCGAGGCTCCGGGCACCGGCCTCGAGAACCTGGAGCTCATCGGTCGTGCGCGGCGTGTCCTGCACGAAGCAGCGCAGACACATCAGCCCGATCACCTCGGCCGAACCGTAGATGTACTCGGCCACTCCGGCCGCGTCGAACGGCGACGGGTCGAGGTCCCGGCGCATCGAGGCGAAGAAGGGTGTGGTCAGGCTGGTGTCGATTCCGGCTTCCCGGGCGGTCGCCGCGAAGGCGTGCACGACCAAATTGGTGCTGAAGCCCGACCCCATCGCCTGGCTGGTCTCCCGTTCGAGCGCGTCCAGCAGGTCGCGCTGGCCGTCCACGTTCACGCCGGCCTGGCTTGCGGCACCGTCCACGATCTCATCGGCGACCCGTACCAGGGCGTAGATGGTGCGCACCTGGCTGCGCACGCGCGGCTCGAGGAGACGGGCCGCGAGGCCGAACGAGGTGGAATAGTGGCCGATGACCGTGGCGGAGCTGGCCCGGGCCGCGGCGTTGTACTTCGCGATGCCAGTATGGTCGGCGGGGCTGTCACGTTTCATCGGCTGCGATTCACGGCCGTGCCTGCCAGGGTGGTGAGCAGCTCGCGCAGGGGCGCCGGTACGGCGGCCGTGTCGAGCGCGGCCACGGCGCGATTGCAGTGGTCGGTGGCCAGCTCATCCGTTGCCTGCAGGGCGCCGCAGTCACGAAGCAGGTCGCGCACGGTGTCCGCTTCCACCTCGGTGAGGTCGGCCTTGCCGATGAAGGGGGCGATCTCTGGCCAGCCGCGGGTGGTGCCCGCGTGGGCGATCAGGGTCGTCTGCTTGCCTTCCCGCAGGTCGGTGAGCACGCTTTTGCCGGTCTTCTCCGGGTTACCGAAGACCCCAAGGACGTCGTCGGTCAGCTGGAAGGCCACGCCGATCAGGCGGCCGTAGGCGCCGAGCACGTCGATCGCCTCGGCCGAGCCGCCGGCCAGAATGGCGCCGGCCTGCAGGGGAGCCTCGAACGAGTAGACCGCCGTCTTCTGCTCCAGGGTGGAGATGACCTGGGCCACCGTGAGCGGATGCTTCGACGCGGCGTTGGTGACGTCCGCCAGTTCCCCGGCAGCGGAGACGAACACCGCTCGATCGAGCAGGTCGAGCAGGCGGCCGCGCAGTTCGAGCTCGACCGGCAGCATCGCGAGGGCGCGGTGGGCCTCGCTCAGCGCCAGATCGCCGGCCAGGATCGCGGCCGTCGCGGCCCACGCCCCGGCCTGGTCGCCGGCTCCGTGGGCGAGGGCGCGCTCGGTGAACTGCCCGGCGATGTTGGCCACGCCGCGGCGGGCGAGGTCGTGGTCGATCACGTCGTCGTGGATAACGAAGGCCGTGTGCAACAGTTCGAAGCTGACCGCGACCGGAGTGGCCAGGGTGAGGTCGGTGCCGCCGAGGCCGGTGAACGCGGCCAGCACCAGTGCGGGGCGCACACGCTTGCCGCCGCTGCTGGCCTGCTCGAGAGAGTCCCAGAGCGCGACATAGTGTTCGCCGTAGTCGCTGGCGCGCAGGCGCGCGGCAGCGAAAAAGCGCTGCAACTCCATCCCTACCCCGAGCGTCTGGATTTCATGCATCGAAACTGGTCAATTCCTGGAGCTGTAGCCCCAACCAGGGGCTGAACGCCCACGGGGCGTCCCGCACCGAGCGCTGCAAGGCGGCCGGCTCCACCCAGGCAAATTCCATGACCTCGTTCGGGTTGGGTACGGGGTCGCCGGTGGTGCGGGCCAGGTAGACGGGGCAGATCTCGTTCTCGACGATGCCGCTGCTGTCGACGGCGCGGTAGCGGAAGTCAGGCAGGGTGACGGTCAGGTTCGCAATCGAGAGTCCGAGCTCGAACAGCGCGCGCCGCTCGATGGCAGCGGGAAATTCCTCGCCCGGGAGCGGATGGCCGCAGAAGGAGTTGGTCCAGACGCCCGGCCAGGTCCTCTTCGACAGGGCGCGTCGGGTGACGAGAACCTCGCCCGCCGGATTGAGCACATGACAGGAGAAAGCGAGGTGGAGCGCGGTGTCCGTGTCGTGCACACTGAGCTTCGGGGCCGTGCCGATTTCGCGGCCGGACTCGTCCAGCAGGACCACGAGTTCTTCGAGCACTTCGACCGGCCGCATTAGCCATCCCTTCGGGTGATTCAGTCACGATACCGGAAAAAATACCTAACCTGATTAGCTAAATTCGAGGCTAGCACGGGGCCCCGTCCGAACGGTCCATTGCGGGGCGTCGGGAGGCCCGCACGGCATCCGTCGGCCGAACGCTTAAACTCGTGGGGTGCCCACCCCCGCTGCAGACCATGTGAACGCCCTTCTCGCCTCGTACCAGGATTTCCCGCAAGTGGGCATCCTCTTCCGCGACCTCAACCCGGTGTTCGCCGACGCCGCCGCTTTTCGAGCGCTGATCGACGAGCTCGCCGGCCGGTTCCAGGGTGAATTCGACGCGGTGGCCGGCATTGAGGCCCGCGGCTTCCTGCTGGCCGCGGCGATCGGCTACGCGGCGGATGTCGCCGTGCTCGTCGTGCGCAAAGGCGGCAAGCTCCCCGGATCGGTGCTGAGCGAGGAGTACGACCTCGAGTACGGCTCGGCCTGCCTCGAGCTCGAGATCGGCCAGCTCGCGCCGGGTGCCCGCGTGCTGGTCGTCGACGACGTGCTGGCCACCGGCGGCACGATCGCCGCGACCGCCCGCCTCATCGAGCGCGCCGGCTACCGCCTGACCGGCGTCGGCGTCGTGCTGGAGCTGACCGAGCTGGTCGGCCGAACGCGCCTCGGCGACGCCCCCGTGCACGCCATCGTCGCCCTCTAGCCCGCCCAGGTATCCAGCCGGCGGGGCTCGCTCGTCGTGGCGCACCCTCTGGAAGCCGGCGCACGTTCTACCGTTCGCCACCATCCATAACCTGTGCCGCGAGTCGAACGCGACTCGACACGGTGCGGATTCACGGGACCGTGGCGCATGCTTGAGCCATGAGCGCAAACGGTGACGGGTGGGTGTACGGGCCCGACGGCCGCAAGTTTTGGGGGCTTTTCGGGGCGGCCGGCCTGCTCGTACACCACGAGGAGCTGGGGGTGCTGCTGCAGCACCGCGCGCTTTGGAGCCACCAGGGTGACACCTGGGGGCTGCCCGGTGGGGCGCGCCACGAACACGAGAGTGCGCTCGAGGCGGCTCTGCGGGAGGCCGGCGAAGAGGCCGGCGTGCCACCGGGCCTGGTCTCCGTGCAGTTCAGCTCCGTGCTCGACCTCGGTTTCTGGTCGTACACGACGGTCGTGGTGCGCGCCACGGAGCGCTTCGAACCCGTGATCAGCGACCAGGAGAGCATCGCGCTGCGCTGGGTACCGACCCACCAGGTCGACGCGCTGCCGCTGCATCCGGGCTTCGCCACCAGCTGGCCGGCACTGCTCGCCCGCCTCTGAACCCGCACCGTCATGAAACCCGCACCACCTCGCCCGGTGACTTATCCGGCCGCCAGCCGCGCCAGACCGGGTGGCGCAGTCGCCCCGTGCCGGTCCATTCGGAGAATTCCACCTCGCCCACCAGCACCGGGCGCACCCACCGCGCATCGCGGGCGCCGGCAGGCGGGATGCCGGTGAAGGGGTTGTCCACCGCAGCGATGGCATCCAGTCGCGCCCGCAGGTCCTCGAGCTCTGCGTCCCGGAACCCGGTGCCGACCCGGCCGATATAGGTCAGCGTGTCTCCGTCCGGAATCCCCAGCAGCAGGGAGCCCACGGTGTCGGCTCGGCGCCCGTTGCCCGGTCGCCACCCGCCGATCACCGCCTCCTGGGTGTGATGGTGCTTGATCTTGATCCACGATCGGGACCGCCGACCGGCCTCGTAGCGCCCATCCCGGGTCTTGGCGACGATCCCCTCGAAGCCGAGCTCGCTGCTGGTCGCCACGGCCTGGGCGGAGTCGCCCGCGAAGACCGGCGGCACCTGCACCGCACCGGACCCGGTGACAATCTCCTCGAGCACGCGGCGCCGGGCCGTGTACGTCAGCTCGAGTAGCGGCTCCCCGTCACGTTCGAGCACGTCGAAAGCCAGAAACCGCACCGGGGTGGATGCCTCGGCCGCCTCGATCTGTCGGCGACCGGTCAGCCCCAGCCGCGTCTGCAGCAGCCCGAAGTTCGGCCGACCGCCCGCGTCCATCGCGACGATCTCCCCGTCGAGCACCGCAAAGTCGGCCGAAACCGCCCCCGGCAACGCGCGCACCAGCTCCGGGTACGCGTGCGTGATGTCGTTGCCGTTCCGGGTGACCAAGCGCACGTCCGCGCCAAGGCCGGCGGCTCCGAGATAGGCGAGCGCACGGATGCCGTCCCACTTCATTTCGTAGGTCCACTCGTCGTCCTCGGAGAGGTCGGCGATGGAACCGGGCGTGGCCAGCATGGGCCCGTACCGTGTGCGGCGTGCGGACCGGCCGCCCGTTTTGGCCGTCGCGCCCACCCCGGTGCCCACGTCCCCGGCCCGCCGGGCCGGCCGTGTCTTGATCAGGTGGATCAGCCAGTTCCGGTCGGCCCCGTCCGTGCCCTTCGTGCGGATCAGGGCGAAGCGCCGCGTGCCACCGAGCCTGCCGCCCGGTTCGCCGTGCAGCACGGCGATCACCTCGTCATCCCGCCACTTCTCCAGCTCGTAGCTGCCGTGGTCCCAGATGCTCATGGTGCCGGCCCCGTATTGGCCGGCCGGGATATCACCCTCGAACGTGGCGTATTCGAGAGGATGGTCCTCGGTGCGCACGGCGAGCCGATTCTTCGCCGGATCGGTCGGCACCCCGCGCGGCAGCGCCCACGACGTCAGCACCCCGTCGTGCTCGAGCCGAAAGTCATAGTGCAGGTTGCGGGCGTGGTGCTCCTGAATGACGAATGACCGACCCGCGGATGCGTAAGGCGCACCCGTCGGCATCGGCTCCGAAGTGCGGGAAGCGTCTCGTTTGCCGAGGTAGACGGCCAGCGCACCGACCCCCGCCCCGGAGCCTTTATCGGCCTCGTCACCGGCACCCCCGGCATCCGTGGTGCCCCGGCCGGAATGTGCCTCGAGCAGCGCGGCCAGCGGGTCCCCGCTACGCTGCACCCGGTGCATCGCCTGCTTGTAGTCGATCTGTGCGAGCCCGGGGGAGGCCAGTTCCCGCCAGGTGCGCGGCATGGCCACCATCGGATGCAGCGTTCCGCGCAACGAATACGGGGTGATGGTCGTCTTGTGGGCGCTGTTCTGGCTCCAGTCCACGAAAACCCGCCCCGGTCGCAGTGCCTTCTTCATATCGCTGACGATGAGGTCCGGATGGTCGGCCTCGAGCGCCCGAGCCAGCTCGTGTGCGACCTGGGAGACCTGGTCCGAGGTGTGCGTGAGGTCCAGCGGTGCGTAGAGGTGGATGCCCTTCGACCCGCTGGTGACCGGCAGGGGGTCCAGGCCCATGTCCCTCAGGATGGCCCGGGCCAGACGGGCGACCTCCGCACACTCGGCGAGGGTGACCCCGTCGCCGGGGTCCAGGTCGATCACCAGCCGGTCCGGGTTGCGTGGGCGTCCACCCCGGCCGAACTGCCACTGCGGAACGTGGATCTCCAGCGCCGAGATCTGGCCGAGCCAGGTCAGCGTCGCGAGGTCGTTGACCAGCGGGTACTCGCTCACGTGGTTCGAATGCTGGATCGGTCGGCGTTTCACCCAGCTCGGCGTCGCCTGGTCCAGGTTCTTCTGGAAGAACACGTGTCCGGGTGCGTCCCGGGTGCCCACACCGTGTACCCACCTCTTCCGGGTCGCCGGGCGATTCGCGGTGTGCGGGATCATCACGTCGGCGATGAACGCGTAGTAGCCGAGAACGTCGGCCTTCGTGGTTCCCGACTCCGCGTAGAGCACCTTGTCGAGATGCGTGAGTGTGATCCGGTGTCCGCCGACGGTGACGACCTGGCGGGAATAGGGGGAGGGCGGCCGCTCGTTCATGGCTCCAGCATGCTCCCGGGGCCACAGGGCGCCTAGCCCTCTCGGCGCACCGGGTGTGTACTGGAGGGATGAGATCGATCTGGAAGGGCGCGATCACCTTCGGGCTGGTCAATGTGCCCGTCAAGGTCTACAGCGCCACCGAGGACCACGACGTCGCCCTGCACCAGGTGCACGACGCCGATGGCGGGCGCATCCGTTACCAGCGACGGTGCGAGCGCTGCGGACGGGTCGTCGACTACGCGCACATCGACAAGGCCTGGGACAGCGGCGACAAGACGGTTGTCATCACCGACGAGGACCTGCGCACGCTGCCGGCCGAGAGAAGCCGCGAGATCGAGGTCGTCGAGTTCGTGCCGAGCGAACAGCTCGACCCGATCATGTTCGAGCGCAGCTATTTTCTCGAACCCTCCGGCTCGCCCAAGGCCTACGTTCTACTGCGGCGTGCGCTCGACGCCACCGACCGCACCGCGATCGTGCGGTTCGCGCTGCGGCAGAAGACCCGACTCGGTGCCCTCCGGGTGCGCGGGGACGTGCTGCTGCTGCAGTCGCTGCTGTGGGGCGACGAGGTGCGGGCCGTTGAATTCCCGGTGCTCCAGGAGTCGGTGCGCATCTCCGCCCAGGAGCTCGAGCTCTCGGCCGCACTGGTCGACTCCTTCGCCGCCGAGTTCTCGCCGCAGGATTTCCGGGACGACTATCAGGACCAGCTCCGCGAACTGCTCGAAGTGAAGCTCGCCGCGGGCGAAGCCGTCGACACCGAGCTCACCGTCGGCCGGGAACCCCGAGAGGGCGAGGAAGGCGGGGGAGAGGTGCTCGACCTGATGGAGGCCCTCCGCCGTAGCGTGGAGCGCAGCCGCGGCCAGGCGAAGCCGGACGCGTCGGATAAATCCGAGAAACGCGCCGACAAGGCGCGAAAACGGGTGTCGGGAAACTGACGAGGCCGCATTCCGGTTCGGCCGCCGCGTCGGTAGACTCGGTGATTGTGACAGGGGCAGAGGGAACCGGCGTCAGCTCGAAGGTGATCACCCTGCCCAATCTGCTCAGCATGCTGCGCCTGGCGCTGGTGCCAGTCTTTCTGGTCGTGCTGGTGCGGGGAGAGGATGCCTGGGCGCTTCTGGTGCTGATGGTCGCCAGCCTCACCGATTTCCTCGACGGCTACCTGGCCCGGAGATTCGGCCAGATCACGCGGCTCGGCCAGCTGCTCGACCCGGCCGCCGACCGGCTGTACATCTTCGCAGCCCTTCTCGGACTGGCCTGGCGCGACCTGGTGCCCTGGTGGATCGTCCTGGTCATCGTAGGACGGGACGTGTTCCTGCTCGGACTCGGCGTCATCCTCGCGAATTTCGGATTCGGGCCTCTGCCCGTCCACCAGCTCGGCAAGGTCGCCACCTTCTGCCTCTTCTACGCCCTGCCGATGATCATGCTGGGAGAGGCCTTCCCCGCGGTGTCCTGGTGGTCGCTCCCGGTGGGCTGGGCCTTTGGCATCTGGGGAGCTTTTCTTTACTGGTGGGCAGGCATAATCTACGCCGTCGAGACCGTCCGGGTGATTCGCATTCCGCGGGCGATTCAGCCCGTTCCATCCGATACGCTGGAGGACCAGGAGGTGTACGGTGATTGATTCCAAAAAGACGAATGAACCCCAGCGCAAGGCCGCGCCCGATAACTATTCCAATACCGACACGACGATGACGTTCGGGCAGGAATTCGCGGCCCAGCTGGCATCGCTCGACGGTGACGTCACGGCCGAAGAACAGGAAGCCATCGCGGCTCTGCCCTCCGGCTCGGCGCTGCTCGTCGTTCGGCGCGGCCCGAACGCCGGCGCTCGTTTCCTGTTGGACGCGGACGTGACCACTGTGGGCCGTCACCCCAATGCGGACATCTTCCTCGACGACGTCACGGTATCCCGTCGGCACGCGGAGTTCCTGCGCCACGAAACCAAGTTCGACGTGAAAGACCTGGTGTCCCTCAACGGCACCTATTTCGACGGGGTCCGCATCGACACCGCGCTGTTGCACGACGGCGCCGAAGTCCAGGTCGGTAAGTTCCGGCTGACGTTCTACGCCTCGCGGCACGACCTCAAGCTTCAGGCGAGCGAGTAGTGCCCGCGTCCGCAGCCCAGGCCAGAGCGCCGGGCGCGACGTCACTGCTCAGCATCGGACAGGTGCTTGCCCGGCTCACGCCGGAATTCCCGGAACTGACTCCGTCCAAACTTCGGTTCCTGGAGGAACAGAGACTGGTTGCGCCGGCGCGTACGGAGTCGGGCTACCGCAAATTCTGTGCCGGTGACCTGGACCGGCTGCGCCTGGTCCTCTCCATGCAGCGCGATCACTACCTCCCGCTCAAGGTCATCCGGGGCTACCTGGCCGACCTCGACGCGGGCCTCTCGCCGACCCTGCCCGGCGGGGTGACGCCGGGACCGTCGATGCTGTCGACCGCCCGCCGGCTGGACCGCGACGAACTGCTGCGCGAAGCAGGGGCCTCCGCGATGCTGCTGCACGACGCCGTTTCCGCATCGATCATCCTGCCGGCCGACTTCTACGGCGACGACGCGCTCAGCGTGCTGCGGGCCCTGGTCGAACTGCAGCGCAGCGGCATCGAGCCCCGCCACCTGCGCGGATTCCGCGGCGCGGCCGAACGCGAGCTCGGCCTGATCGAGAGTGCCCTCGTGCCGCTCTCCCGCCGTAAAGACGCATCGAGCCGGGCTAAGGCCGCCGAAATGGCGGTCGAGATCGCCGGCCAGCTCGAAGTGATCCGCGGCAGTCTGATCCGTTCGGCCCTGGGGCGCTTGACCAAATAGTGGAGCCCGACACGCCAATTTACTCGACCGGATGTCGTTGATCAGGACGGTCCCCCTCGGTAGCGTGGATGCAGCGATCATCCGTATCGCAGACCCACCTCCGAGAGGCCATCGTATGAGCGAGCTGAATCAGCGTGACGATGCCTCGCGCTACGGACTCGGCCTTCTCTTCACCGACGGAATGCCCGAGCTCGACGACAACCTTGGCTACCGTGGCGCCGTGGCGGCCCGTGCCGCCGGAATCAGCTACCGTCAGCTCGACTACTGGGCCCGCACCGACCTGGTCCAGCCCACCGTGCGCGGTGCTGCCGGCTCGGGTTCCCAACGTCTCTACGGCTTCCGGGACATCCTGGTTCTGAAACTGGTCAAGCGACTCCTCGACACCGGCATCTCTCTGCAGCAGATCCGCACCGCGGTGAACCAACTGCGCGAGTCGGGGGTCAGCGACCTCGCCCAGACCACCTTGATGAGCGACGGCGCCAGCGTCTACCTGTGCACCTCCGACGACGAGGTCATCGACCTCGTCAGCCGCGGTCAGGGCGTGTTCGGCATCGCCGTGGGCAAGGTGCTGCGCGAGGTCGAGACGAGCCTGGTCGAACTGGAGACCCTTCCGATCGACCCGTCGGACGAGCTGTCCGTTCGCCGGGGCAGCCGCAAGGTCTCCTAGCGGAACGTTTTCACGCAGTCGACACGACCGGCAAACACTGTGCGGCTGCCCATCCGGTGAACGTTGTCCGGCTAACGCTCCCTGGCTGGTGTTCCCTGGCTAGTGCTGTTCCGCGTACTCGCCGATGCGGGCCGTGCGCAGCACGCGTTCGAGCAACTGATCGAAGTAGCGCGCCATCTCCTGGGCGCTGTCGCCGGGCCAGGTGTGCAGCGGCTTCGCGGCGCCCTGCGCCTGCTGTAGCGAGGTGCGTTCCGGCAGTTGCGGGCTGAGTACGAGTGGGCCGAACATGTCGCGGAGTTCCTTGATCCGGAACTGGTGCTCGAGAGACGCCACGCGGGCACGGTTGACGATGATACCGAGCGGCTGCAGCCGGGGGCTGAGTCCGCGGCGGATCTCTTCGATCGCGCGCAGCGCCCGGTCGGCCGCGGCGACGGAGAATAGGCCGGGTTCGGTGACCACGGCAACGCGGTCGCTGGCCGCCCACGCGGTGCGGGTAAGGGCGTTCAGCGACGGAGCACAGTCGATCAGTACCAGGTCGTAGTCCTTTTCGACCGTGGAGAGTGCCTCTTCGAGCTTCCAGATGTCGCGGATGCTCGGGTGCGGCCCGTCGAAATTGATGGCCGACGGGCTGCCGATCATCACGTCGACGGTGCCGGGGCGGCCGCGCGTCCAGCCGCTGGGAACGATGGCGGCACGAACGACCTTCTCCTTGGGCGAGGCGAGCACATCGGCGATGTTGAGGTGGCCGGTGACCTCGATGTCCATTCCGGTTGACACATCCGACTGCGGGTCGATGTCCACCACCAGGGTTCGCACGCCGCGGGCGAAGGCAGCAGACGCCAGACCCAGGGTCACCGTGGTCTTGCCTACTCCTCCCTTGAGGGAGCTAACGCTTAGTACGTGCACAAGTAGACACGTTACCTTCACTAGTCTTGGAGAACCTAACCGTCAGCTGTGCGCGACGTCACGCTTGAAAGGTCTGCATGTTCACGAAAATTCTTGTTGCCAACCGCGGGGAAATCGCGATCCGGGCTTTTCGGGCGGCTTATGAGCTGGGTGCCAAAACCGTGGCGGTGTTCCCCTTCGAGGACCGCAACTCGCTGCACCGTCTGAAGGCCGACGAGGCGTACCAGATCGGCGAACCGGGACACCCGGTGCGCGCCTATCTCACGGTGAGCGAGATCATCCGAGTGGCCAGGGAGAGCGGCGCCGACGCCATCTACCCCGGTTACGGTTTCCTTTCGGAAAACCCCGAGCTGGCCCTGGCGGCCCGCCGGGCGGGCATCACCTTCATCGGCCCGGGCGAGCACGTGCTCGAGATGGCCGGCAACAAGGTCACCGCGAAGGAGCACGCCATCGCGGCGGGCGTTCCGGTGCTGGGGTCCAGCGCGCCCTCACGCGACGTCGACGAGCTGATCGCCGCGGCCGACGATATCGGCTTCCCGATCTTCGCCAAGGCCGTCGCCGGCGGCGGCGGCCGCGGCATGCGCCGGGTGGCTCAGCTGAGCGATCTCCGCGGCTCCCTTGAGGAAGCCATGCGAGAGGCCAACAGCGCGTTCGGCGACCCGACCATGTTCCTCGAGCAGGCCGTGCTGCGGCCGCGTCACATCGAGGTGCAGATCCTGGCCGATGCGTCCGGCGAGACCGTGCACCTGTTCGAACGCGACTGCTCCGTGCAGCGCCGCCATCAGAAGGTCATTGAGATCGCCCCGGCGCCGAACCTCTCCGACGAGATCCGCCAGCGTCTGTACGCCGATGCGGTCGCCTTCGCCCGCTCGATCGGCTACGTGAACGCGGGCACGGTCGAGTTCCTGCTTGACACGGTCGGCGAACGCGCCGGCGAGCACGTGTTCATCGAGATGAATCCGCGCATCCAGGTCGAGCACACCGTGACCGAAGAGGTGACGGATGTCGACCTCGTGCAGTCCCAGATCCGCATCGCCGCGGGCCAGACGCTCCGCGAGCTCGAACTCACGCAGGACAAGATCGTGTTGCGGGGGGCGGCCCTGCAGTGCCGGATCACCACCGAGGACCCGACCATGGGATTCCGCCCGGACACCGGCAAGATCACCACTTATCGCTCGCCCGGCGGCGCCGGCATCCGGCTCGACGGCGGCACGATCAACCCCGGTGCCCAGATCAGCCCGCACTTCGACTCGATGCTCGCCAAGCTCACCTGCCGGGGCCGGGACTTCCCGTCCGCCGTGACCCGGTCCAAGCGCGCCCTGGCCGAGTTCCGTATCCGTGGCGTGTCCACGAACATCTCGTTCCTGCAGGCCGTGCTCGACGACCCCGACTTCGCGTCCGGCAACCTGAGCACCTCCTTCATCGACGAGCGCCCCGAGCTGCTGCGCGGCCGCGCCTCCAAGGACCGCGGCACGAAGATCCTGAATTGGCTCGCCGACGTGACCGTCAACAAGCCCAACGGGGTGCCGCTGACCCTGCTGAACCCGGCCGAGAAGCTGCCGAAGCTCGACCTGTCCGAACCTGCTCCGGCCGGCTCTCGCCAACGGCTCCAGCTGCTCGGCCCGGCCGGCTTCGCCGCGGACCTGCGCGCCCAGACCGCCCTGGCCGTGACGGACACCACCTTCCGCGACGCCCACCAATCACTGTTGGCAACCCGGGTGCGCACCCGCGACCTCGTCGCCGTGGCCCCGTATGTGGCCCGGATGACCCCGGAGTTGCTGTCGATCGAGGCCTGGGGCGGCGCCACCTATGACGTGGCGCTGCGCTTCCTCGGCGAAGACCCTTGGGAACGACTGGCGTCGCTGCGAGAGGCCCTGCCGAACATCAACGTGCAGATGCTGCTTCGCGGCCGCAACACGGTCGGCTACACCCCGTACCCGACCGAGGTGACCGATGCGTTCGTGCGCGAGGCCGCCAAGACAGGCGTCGACATCTTCCGCATCTTCGACGCACTCAACGACGTCTCGCAGATGCGCCCAGCCATCGACGCCGTGCTGGCGACGGGCTCCTCCATCGCCGAGGTCGCACTCTGTTACACGGGCGATTTACTCGACCCGGCCGAGAAGCTTTACACCCTGGACTATTACCTCCGGCTCGCGGAACAGATCGTGGAGTCCGGCGCGCACATCCTCGCGATCAAGGACATGGCCGGCCTGCTGCGCCCCGCCGCGGCCGAGAAGCTCGTCTCCGCCCTCCGGTCACGCTTCGACCTCCCGGTGCACGTGCACACGCACGACACTCCGGGCGGCCAGCTCGCCACGCTGCTCGCGGCCAGCCGCGCCGGCGCCGACGCGGTCGACGTGGCCAGCGCTCCGATGGCCGGCACCACCAGCCAGCCGTCGGCGTCGTCCCTCGTCGCCGCGCTCGCCCACACCGAACGCGACACCGGCATTTCCCTACAGGCCGTCTGCGACCTCGAGCCGTATTGGGAAGATGTACGCCGGGTCTACCATCCCTTCGAATCCGGTCTGCGCGCGCCCACCGGCCGGGTCTACAAGCACGAGATCCCCGGCGGCCAGCTGTCCAACCTGCGCACGCAAGCGGTCGCGCTCGGCCTCGCCGACGACTTCGAACTGATCGAGGACATGTACGCCGCGGCCAACGACATCCTCGGCCGGGTGCCGAAGGTGACGCCGTCCTCCAAGGTGGTCGGCGACCTCGCCCTCTACCTCGCCGCCGTGCGTGCCGACCCGGCCGACTTCGCCGAGAACCCGGGCAATTACGACGTGCCCGACTCCGTGATCGGATTCATGGCGGGGGAGCTGGGCGACCTGCCCGGCGGCTGGCCCGAGCCCTTCCGCAGCAAGGTTCTCGCCGGGCGCAACGTCCGCGTCGGAATCACCGAGCTCACCCAGGAGGAACGCGCGGCCTTGAGCAGCGACGGCCTCACCTGCCGAATGATGCTGAACCAGCTGCTCTTCCCGGCGCCCACGCGCCAATTCGAGCAGATCCGGGAACTCTTCGGGGACCTGTCCGTGCTCGACACGGTGGACTATCTCAACGGTCTCCAGCAGGGCATCGAGCACGCGGTGGAGATCGACAAGGGCGTGCGCCTCTACGTCGGGCTCGAGGCCATCGGCGAGGCCGATGACAAGGGCATGCGCACCGTCATGACCACGCTGAACGGTCAGCTCCGACCCGTGTTCGTGCGGGACCGCAACATCACGGTCAGCACCAAGGTCGCCGAAAAAGCGGATGCCAACCGGCCGGGCCAGATCGCCGCGCCGTTCTCCGGGGTGGTCACCCTCCAGGTCGAGGAGGGCGACACCGTCGAGGCCGGGCAGGCCGTCGCCTCGATCGAGGCCATGAAGATGGAGGCCGCGATCACCTCGCCCATCGCGGGAAACATCGAACGGGTGGCCGTGCCGCGAACCCAGCAGGTCGACGCGGGCGATCTGCTGGTGGTGGTGCGTCCACGCTAGGCTTGGTGCGATCTATCGACGAAGGGACTGATCTTTTTGTCAGATAAGCGCACAGGCGCCGAGGCGTCCGGTCCGGACGCCTCCATCGAGCCTCTCGCCGAGCCGGGAGACGAGTACCACAGCGAACTACTGCCGCACACGATCGTGAACCTGGCGGCGGCCCTGCCGGAGAACCTGAAACGCCCGGCTACGCACACGATCGAGGTCAGCACCCCGGCCGTGGCGCGCGCCGATCGGTTGTCCACAGCCGTCACGGGGGCGGTCCGCGCCCTCTCCGGCCCGGCCGCGAGCGACGCCGTTCCGCACACCCGCCGGGAGAGTCTGCGCCCCGCCGGCGGATCGGCGCCCGAGTCCGCCGCCATGCTCACGCCCGACCGGCTGCTTGCCGTCAACCGTCGCACCAAACCGCCGCCCCGAGGAGCCTGGAACAGTTTCGTCTACTCGGCGACCCTGCATCTGGTAAACCTCGGCGACTCGGCCACGGTGCGCGCTTCCAAACAACTCGACGAGCGCATCCGCAAGGATTTCGAGGGCGGCACCCGCTTCGTGCCGATCCTCACCCGCAAGGGCGGGGTCGGCAAGACGACCGTCACCGCACTGATCGGCATGGCCCTGGCCGATGCCCGCGAAGACCGCATCATCGCCGTCGACGCGAACCCCGACCGGGGCACCCTCTCTGAGCGGGTCACGAAACAGACCCGGTCCACCGTGCGTGACGTGGTCACGAAGGCCGCGTCGATCGGCGGCTATACCGATTTCTCGTCGCTGGTCTCCCGCGACGCGACCCGGCTCGACATCCTCGCATCCGATACCGACCCGCTCCTCTCCGAGGCCTTCGACGAGAACGACTACAACGTCGTCGCCGACCTGGCGGCGCGGTACTACTCGATCATGCTCACGGACTGCGGCACCGGAATCGTGCACTCCGTCATGCGTGCCACGCTGCAGCGGGCCGATTCGATCGTCATCGTCTCCGGGGGCAGCATCGACGAGGCCCGTCTGGCGTCCGAAACGTTGACCTGGTTGGAAGCCAACGGCTACGGCGACCTGGTTCGCAACGCGGTCGTCGCTCTCAACACGGCGACACAGGGCACGAATCTGGTGAAGCTGGAAGAGATCGAATCGCATTTCCGCTCCCGGGTGCGGGAGATCGTGCGCATCCCCTGGGACCCGCAGCTCGCCGCGGGCAGCGTCATATCCTTCGACGATCTGAAGCCCATCACCCGGCTCGCGGCCCGCACCCTCGCGGCCGTCGTCGTGGAGGGTCTGCCGGCCGACCGCGGCGTCTAAACCGATCCGGTACCCCGTACCCCCGCATCCATGACTTGGAGTCACCTTTGCCCGAGCGCCAGATCCGTCTCTTCGGAGATCCCGTCCTCAAAACCGTCTCCGACCCGATCGGCACGATCGACGCCCGGGTGCGGAGCCTGATCGAGGACCTGGTCGACAGCGTGCGACTGCCCGGCCGGGCCGGCGTCGCGGCCTCCCAGATCGGCGTGAATCTGCGCGCATTCAGCTTCAACGTCGATGGCGAGATCGGGTACATCCTGAACCCGGTCCTCGTGGAGGTCTCGGGGGAGCCCGAGCTCGTCGACGAGGGCTGCCTGTCGGTGCCGGGCCTCTGGTATCCCACGAAGCGGTACCCGTTCGCCCGGGTGACCGGCATGGACCTCGACGGCACGGCGGTCGAACTCTCCGGAACCGGGATCATGGCCCAGGCCCTGCAGCACGAGACCGACCACCTCGACGGTTTGCTCTACCTGGACCGCCTCGATAAGGAGAACCGGCGGGCCGCCATGAAAGAGGTCCGCGAGTCGAGCTGGTTCTGACCCCAGTCGTTCGGGTACGAGGCTTTCAAAGGTCTCCGCCCCACACGAATTTGACGAAGTTTTGCTGGAAACGCCCCCCAACGTGCAGAAAAGGCAGTTCTGCGGCAGAATCTCCGTCGAATTGGTTCGACGCCGGGCACGGTGCCGGGGATCCCTGAGCTGCTGGTCCCGACCCAGGCGGCCGGACGACGCGAAACAGGTCCCGTCGCCACTTTGACGACGGGACCTGTTTCGATTGTCGCGGGGACTGCTAGCTGCTGATCGGGTTCGTCCCGGTCACCGGGGCGCCCAGGTACATAGCCTCGATCTGATCCGCGTAGTCGCGCAGGATGATGTCCCGTTTGATGCTCAGCTTCGGGGTCAGGTACCCGGCGGCTTCGGTAAGCTCGGTCGTCAGCACCGTGAATTTGCGGATCGACTCCGCCCGCGACACGTGGTCGTTGGCGTGGTCGATGGCGCGCTGCACCTCGGCGAGAACCTTCGCGTTGACGGATGCCTCGGCCAGCGTCATCCCCGCGTCCTCGCCGTTGTTGTTCAACCAGACCGCGAGCATGTCGGGGTCGAGCGTGACCAGGGCGGCGATGAACGGCTTGCGATCGCCGACGACGACCACCTGGCCGATCAGCGGGTTGGACCGGATCGGGTCTTCCAGCGCAGCCGGAGCGACGTTCTTGCCGCCGGCCGTGACGATGATCTCCTTCTTGCGCCCGGTGATGGTGAGGAAGCCGTCGCCGTCCATGGCGCCGATGTCACCGGTGCGGAGCCATCCGTCGTGGAAGGCGGCCGCGGTGGCCACGGGATTCTTCCAGTACTCCTTAAAGACGTTGACGCCTTTGACCTCGATTTCGCCGTCGTCCAGGACGCGCACCGAGACGCCGGGAAGCGGCGGGCCTACGGTGCCGATCTTGAACTTGGTGGCCAGACCCACGGTGGTCGGCGCGGTCGTCTCGGTGAGGCCGTAGCCCTCCAGGATCTTGATGCCGAGGCTGTGGTAGAAGTGACCCAGGTGCATGCCGAGTGGAGCCGAACCGGAGACGGCGTACTTCACGTTGCCACCCATGGCCGCGCGCAGCTTGCTGTACACCAGACGGTCGAAGAGCGTGAACTTGAGCTTGAGCATCAGCGGAACGCTCTTGCCCTGATCGACCAGCACCGAGTGGTCGACGGCAACCTGGGCGGCCGTCTCGAAGATCTTGCCTCGGCCCGCGGTCAGCGCCTTCTGCTCGGCGGAGTTGTAGACCTTCTCGAACACCCGCGGCACGGCGAGCAGGAAAGTGGGTTTGAAGGTGCCGAGCGATTCGAGCAGCTTCCGGGTATCGGGCTGGTGTCCGACGCGCACACCGGCGTGCACGCAGAGAACCGAGATGAACCGGGCGAAAACGTGCGCGGTGGTGATGAACAGCAGCGTGGAAGCGCCGTTCGCGTCGGTGAGCACCTCTTTCAGCGCCACCGCCGAGTTGCGCGACGTCTCGACGAAGTTGGAGTGGGTGAGCACGCAGCCCTTGGGACGGCCGGTGGAACCCGAGGTGTAGATCAGGGTGGCGATGTCCGAACCCACGGCGAGCGAGCGACGCCGCTCGATTTCGGCATCCGGCACGTCGACCCCGGAGGCCGCGAGCTTGTCGAGGTCACCGAGGTCGATCTGCCAGACCTTCTGCACGCTGCCGAGCTCGGGGTGCACCTCGTCAAAGCGGGAAAAGTGCTCGGCGGTCTCGACGATCACCGCCGCGGCGTCGGAGTCGCCCAGGATCCACTGGATCTGGATCGGGGAGCTGGTCTCGTAAACGGGGACCAGCACGGCACCGGCGAACCAGGTGGCGAAGTCGATCAGCGTCCACTCATACCGGGTCTTGCACATCAAGCCGATTTTGTCTCCGGGCTGGATTCCTGCCGCGACGAGCCCCTTGGCCAGGGCGACGACCTGGGCATGAAACTCCGTGGTGGTGACGGGGGACCAGGCTCCGTTTCTCGGCAGTGAGAACAACACGGAGCCGGGCGTCGCCGTGAGGCGTTCGACCAGGAGATCGGTGACATTGGCTTGTGGGTCTGCGGGAACGATGGCGGGCAGATCGTACTGTTTCACGGTAACTCCTCTGGTACCGGGCGGGCGATTTGCCCCACTCTATCCACGTCACTTCGTGGAAGCAGCCGTTTCGCCTGGCCGTGTCTTGATTCACTACACTCTAGGGGGACGCACCGGCTTCGTTGTCTCGCCTCGCAGAGCGCCCCATTTTATCCATCGACGAAAGAAGTCCGCTGTGCACGCCATTGGTATCGACATCGGCGGCACCAAAATCGCCGCGGCCCTGGTCGACGAATCCGGAACGATCATCCGCTCGGATCGACGCCCGACCACCGCGAGCGATCCTCGCGGGATCGAAGACGCCGTCGTCGACATGATCACGGAGCTCTCGAAGGGCGAGGTGGTCGTCGCCGCCGGGATCGCCGCGGCCGGCTTCATCGACGCCGCCCAGTCCACCGTTTACTACGGGCCCAACGTCAACTGGCGCCACGAGCCGCTTCGGGCCACTCTCGAGGCGCGGCTCGACCTGCCCATCCTGATCGAGAACGACGCGAACGCCGCGGGCTGGGCGGAATTCACCTTCGGCGCCGGCCGGGGCTACACCGACATGGTCACCCTCACCATCGGCACCGGCGTGGGCGGAGCTATCGTCGCCGACAACCGTCTCTTCCGCGGTGGCTTCGGCTGTGCCGCCGAGCTCGGGCATCTGCGCGTGGTGCCCGGCGGTCGCCTCTGCGGCTGCGGCGCCCACGGCTGCATCGAACAGTACGGTTCGGGTCGCGCCCTGCTTCGAATTGCCACCGAGCTGGCGGATGCCGGCGGAATCGGCCTCGGCCTCGCGGCCGCCCGTGAGCGCAAGGGCAAGCTGACCGGCAAAGAGGTCGGCCGGCTGATCCAGGACGGTGACAACGGCGCTCTGGCCGCCCTGCGGCAGGTGGGCGGCTCGCTCGGGCAGGCCTGCGCAAGTCTGGCGGCCGTGCTCGACCCGCAGATCTTCGTCTTCGGCGGGGGCGTCGCCGCTGCCGGTGAACTGTTGCTCGAGCCCATCCGGGCCGCGTACCTCGAAAATCTGCCGGCCAGGGGCTTCCACCCGGAGGCCGAATTCGCCATCGCGCAGCTCGTCAACGACGCCGGTGTCGTCGGTGCCGCCGACCTGGCGCGGAAACACGTTTTCGCGCAGTAGGCTTTCCGGGTTACCGAGGGAGCAACGATGTTCTACTGGCTCATGAAAAACATTGTCATCGGCCCTCTGCTGCTGGCTATCTTCCGGCCCTGGGTGGTCGGGCTCGAGAACATCCCCAAGGAGGGCGGTGTCATCCTCGCGAGCAATCACCTGTCGTTCATCGACTCGGTGTTTCTGCCGCTGGTCGTGCCGCGGCGGGTCGTCTTCCTCGCCAAGAGCGAGTACTTCACGGGTAAGGGGCTCAAGGGCTGGGCGACACGACAGTTCTTCAAGGCCACCGGCCAGCTGCCGATCGACCGGTCGGGTGGCAAGGCATCCGAGGATTCCCTCAACACCGGCCTGCGCGTCCTGGGTGCCGGCGGCGTACTCGGCATCTACCCTGAGGGCACCCGCAGTCCGGACGCGAAGATGTACCGGGGCCGCACCGGCGTGGCACGGATGGTGCTCGAGGCCGAGGTCCCGGTCATCCCCGTGGCCATGATCGACACTGAGAAGGCCATGCCGACGGGCACCCGCATCCCGAAGGTGCGCCGGATCGGCATCGTGATCGGCGAACCCCTCGACTTCAGCCGCTTCGACGGCATGGAAAGCGACCGGTTCGTGCTCCGGTCCGTGACTGACGAGCTGATGTACGAGCTGCAGGCCCTCAGCCGGCAGGAGTATGTGGACGTCTACGCGACCAGCGTGAAAGAAAAGCGGGCCAGCCTGACCCGATAGAATCAGACGGTTGCCCAGGGGCCGAGAGACCCCGACCCGATAGCCCGGCCCACAATTTTTTTTCGCCGGACCAGACAAAAAAGGAATAGTCCCGTGGTAGACCCCACCGAACCAGTCGTGCTCGCAGACCGATCTGTGGTTGCCGGCCTGGACTATTGGCGCACCCTCCCGATCAAGCAGCAGCCGACCTGGCCCGACGCGGATGCGGTTGCCGCGGCATCTGCCGAACTATCCACGCAGCCGCCGCTGGTCTTCGCCGGCGAGGTCGACATTCTACGGAACCGGCTCGCCGAGGCCGCCAGCGGCCATGCCTTCCTGCTGCAGGGCGGCGACTGCGCCGAGACGTTCAGCGGCGCCACCGCGGAGCAGATCCGCAACCGGGTCAAGACCGTGCTGCAGATGGCCGTCGTGTTGACGTACGGCGCGTCGATGCCCGTGATCAAGATGGGCCGGATGGCCGGCCAGTTCGCCAAGCCACGCTCCAGCGATTTCGAGACCCGGGGTGGCGTCACCCTGCCGGCCTACCGCGGCGATATCGTCAATGGCTACGATTTCACCCCCGATTCGCGCGAGGCCGACCCGGCCCGCCTAGTCAAGGGCTACCACACCGCCGCCTCCACCCTCAATCTGATCCGTGCCTTCACGCAGGGCGGTTTCGCCGACCTGCGCCAGGTGCACAGCTGGAACCAGGGCTTCGCCGCAAACCCGGCCAACCAGCGCTACGAGAAGGTGGCCAAGGAGATCGACCGCGCGATCAAGTTCATGATCGCGTGCGGCGCCGACTTTGAGGCCATGCGTCGGACGGAGTTCTACACCAGCCACGAGGGTCTGCTGATGGACTATGAGCGTCCGATGACCCGGATCGATTCCCGCACGGGCACGCCGTACAACACGTCCGCGCACTTCATCTGGATCGGGGAGCGCACCCGTGACCTTGACGGCGCGCACGTCGACTTCCTCTCCCGGGTGCGCAACCCGATCGGGGTCAAGCTCGGTCCGAGCACGTCAACCGACGACATGCTGCGCCTGGTCGACAAGCTTGACCCGAACCGCGAACCCGGTCGTCTCACGTTCATCACCCGGATGGGTGCGGGAAAGGTGCGCATCGCCTTGCCGCCGCTGCTGGAGGCGATCAAGGCCACTGAGGCCAAGCCGCTCTGGGTCACCGACCCGATGCACGGCAACGGTGTGACCACGCCCACCGGGTACAAGACCCGTCGTTTCGACGACGTCGTCGACGAGGTGCGCGGCTTCTTCGAGGCGCACCGCAGCGTCGGTACACACCCGGGCGGCGTTCACGTCGAACTTACCGGCGACGACGTCACGGAGTGCCTGGGTGGTTCCGAGCACATCGACGAGGCCGCGCTGGCGACCCGCTACGAGTCGCTCTGCGACCCGCGCCTGAATCACATGCAGTCGCTCGAGCTCGCCTTCCTGGTCGCCGAGGAGCTCGCCGCTCGCTGACCGGTCCCCGCGGCCCCGGGTGCCCGGTCCGGCAGGGGAACCGGCGGGTTCGGCCGCCCGGCCGTGACGGCTGTCTAGCCGAAAGGGTTCGTCGGCTTGAGGGTGATGGTGCTGTTCTTGGGCGCGTCGGTGCCGGCTTCGGGATTCGTCGAAGCGACGCTCAGGAGCGGTGCGATGGCATCCGCGCCGAGATTGTAGCTCAGCTTGAATCCCAGGTCGGTGAGCACCTGCTTGCCCTCGTTCCACGGGAGGCCGACGATGTTGGGCACCGTGACGGGTGCCGGGCCGAGGGAGGTGGTGAGTGCATAGGTGTCGCCGGTGCGTACGGGACCCTCGTTCACGGGGGCCGCGCTCACGACGTCGCCCTCGGCGATCGACTCACTGTAGACCTCGTCGCCGGGGGTGACGAGCAGCCCCTTCTCCGCCAGGATCGCGGTGGCTTCCGTGACGGATTTGCCGGACACGTCCGGTACGGGGCCGAGTGAGAGGACCAGATTGACGTTCATGCCCACGAAGTAGTCCCCCCCCTGGGAGACGTCCCCGGCGTCGGTTTCGCGGCTCGCGGAGATGACCAGGCCCGATTCCACGGTGTCGTCGAAGAGAGAATCGGTCGCCCCGA
Organism: Cryobacterium sp. TMT2-42-4; assembly: GCF_004402645.1. NCBI lineage: Bacteria > Bacillati > Actinomycetota > Actinomycetes > Micrococcales > Microbacteriaceae > Cryobacterium > Cryobacterium sp. TMT2-42-4. Next base: position 97,822 of record NZ_SOFT01000035.1, on the reverse strand, counting down.
TGCCTGCCTTCAGCTCCGTGACGGCGGAGGTCGCAGCATCGGCCGTCAATCCCGCCAGCACGGGCAGCACGATCGGCTGCGGGCCCTGGGATACACGCAGCGTCACCGTGCTGCCCTTCGCCACGCGGGTGCCCGAATCCGGGTTGGTGCTGGAGACGAGGCCGGCGGGGATGGTGCCGCTGAACTCGGTGCCGAGCTCCGCCTCCAGCCCGAGTCCGGTGAGCTGGGCGGTGGCGTCGTCGGGGGACACCGAGACGAGGGCGGGAATCGGCACCTCCGAGCCGGGGCCGTTGCCGAAGAACCAGCCGGTTCCGCCGGCAAGGGCTGTCAGCATGAGCACCAGCGCGAAGAGCCAGAAACCGCGGAACTTGCGGGTGCGGGCCTTGTCGGCCAGGAGAATGGTGGTGGCGGGTGCCGAGGCAGTAGCCGCCGTGGCCACGCCGGCCACCGCCGGGGCGAGCGGGGCACCGCCGAGGATCTGGGTGTCCGCGTCGGCCACCGCTGCGGTCACGCCGCCGGGCAGCACCATGGTCGCGGATTGTCCGGTCGCCGGGGGAGCCGGGCGCACGAGCTTGTCGAGGTCGAGCAGCTGATCGAGCATGACACGTGCGTCCCGGGGGCGCTGCTCCGGGTCGCGGGCGGTGGCCCAGAGCACCAGTTCGTCGAGCTCGTGCGGAATCGCGGGTATCCGCGCGCTCGGCATGGGTACGGTGTCGTTCGCATGCTGGTAGGCGATCTGCATGGGCGCTTCGCCCACATAGGGCTGCTCGCCGGTAAGCATCTCGTAGGTCATGATGCCGAGCGCGTAGATGTCGCTGCGGGCATCCGCGATGCCCCGCGTGACGAGTTCGGGGGAGAGGTAGGCGATCGTGCCGAGCAGGGCCTGCCCGGTGGCCGTGTTGTTGTTGACGGCCCGGGCGAGCCCGAAGTCGCCGATCTTGATGCGGCCGTCGTCGGCCAGGAGAACGTTCTCCGGTTTGAGATCGCGATGCACGATTCCCGCTTTGTGCGCGGCGGCGAGGCCCGAGAGCACCGCCTCGAGGATGTCCATCGTCTGCTCACTGGTGAGCCGGCCGTAGTCCTTGAGTAGGTCGCGCAGAGTGATGCCGGGCAGGTATTCCATGACCAGATAGGCCATATCGGCATCCTGGCCCTGGTCGTAGACGTTGACCACGTTCGGGTGCGCGAGCCGGGCGGCCGAGCGGGCCTCCTGCACGAACCGGGCCTTGAACGTGTTGTCGTCGGCGAGATGCCCGTGCATGATCTTGATGGCGACCCGGCGTTCGAGGCGCAGGTCGGTCGCGAGGTACACGGTGGCCATGCCACCGCGGGCGATCCGGGAGCGCACCTGATAGCGGCCGTCTATCAGACGGCCGACCATGGGATCGGCAGGGGTATCGCTCACTAGTCGAGTCTAGGGATTGCGAAGCCGTTCCCTGTGCCGGAACACTCGCAAGTCAGGGTTTTCACGCCTGAGCGGATGCGAGCTGCAGGTCAGCCGAGATCGGCCAGCCAGGCCCGGGCCGATGTTTCCCACTTCGCGTAGTGGTTGGGGTGAGCCGAGATCTGCACGGTCTGCGCGGCCTCGGTCACGGTCATCGACTCCCAGCCGGGGATGTCGAGCAGTCCGCGCGTGATGCCGGGGTTGGGGTTCACGGGGCCGCCGAAGAAGGCGAGGCTGGCCCGCTCCGGGTCGAGCACCTGCTCGGGCGTTCCCCAGCCGAAACTGGGGCGTTGCTGGAAGAGGCCGAGGGAGTCGCGGTCGCCGTACTGCACGTTGCGCAGCCCGGATTCCTGGGCCGCGGCGGCCAGGGCGATCACGATTGCGGAGTCGCCGGCACCCGCGCGGCGACCGCTCGCGATGATGATTTCGGCGTGCCGGCGCATGTCATCGCTGAGCGGCGTGACCTCGCCGGGCGCTGCAGACGGCGCAGGGACGGCCTCCTCGATGAGGATCGCCGATTCCATCGCCGGCGCCGTGGGAACGGAGCCGGACGGGATCGACAGGACCTGGCCGGGGTAGATGATGCTGGTCCAGCCGAGGCCGTTGGCGTCGAGCACGGATTGCACCGAGACGCCCGCCGCGGCCGCGAGGGCTCCGATGGTCTCGCCGGCGGCGATCGTGTGCGTGCCGGAAACATTCAGCGGGGCGACGGCTGCGGCCGGCACGGCCGAGACCGGCGCGGCACCCTCGCCCGGCGGCAGCACGACGGCCTGTCCGGGGAAGATGATGCTGCCCGCGTCGAGCCCGTTCACGCGGAGCAGGACCCCGAGGGAGAGCCCGTGCGCGGCGGCAACGCCGGAAAGCGTGTCCCCGCTCTGGATCAGGTACCGCGAGATTTCGGCGGCGACGGGCGCCGGAGCCGGAGCGGACGGCTGCGCCAGGCCGGCCAGGGTCAGCATCTGGCCCGGGAAGATCAGCGCGGACCAGCCAAGGCCGTTGAGGGCGAGCACGGATGCGGTGGAGAGACCGAATCGTCCGGCCACGCTGCTCACGGTGTCGCCGTCGACGACCTGGTACTGGCTCGGCGCCGCGGCGGCGGCGATACTCTGCCGGCCTGGGTCGGCGGGCACCGCGGCCGGTAGGATGCTCTTGCTCTTCAGCGTCTTCTTCGCGATGGTGGCGGCTTCCGCCGGCGACGCCAGGTTCAGGCTGATCGCGATCGTGCTGATCAGCACGAGCGGGACGGTGACCAGGACGCCCAGACCCCGTCGTTCGGTGGCGTGCCGGTGGCGGCCCTCGCCGGGCGTCGAAGAATTCACGTTGCTGGTGCTGCTGGCTGGACTGTTCCTGCTGGCTGGTGCCGACATTCCGCTCCCGTCGATTGCATGCGACAGCGGTGCTGGCACAGTATTAATCAGTCAAGCAGGTTGGCCCCCATTCTGGGCAACAACACGCGCGTTTGCGCCCTGAGAGTTTGTCCGGCCTGTCGAATCATGGGAGGCTGGATGGGTGACCGAATCGTTCTCAGATCAAGAGTGGCTGTCCATCCCCGACCTCGTCCGGGTGCTCGGCGTCAGCCAGAGCCGCGTGCGTCAGCTGATCGACGACAAGCAGCTGCTCGCCATGCGCCGTGACAACGGCCCCTTGCAGGTTCCCGCCGCGTTCATCAGGGACGGTGCCCCGCTGCCCGAGCTGCGCGGCACCCTGATCGTGCTCTCCGACGACGGCTTCAGTGACGAGCAGGCGATGCGCTGGCTCCTTGAGGTCGACGGCAGCCTCGGCGTCCCCCCGGTCCAGGCACTGCTCGCCGGCCGTAAGGCCGAAGTGCGCCGGGTCGCCCAGGCGCTCGCCTGACTTTTCAGTGCTCCTAGAACGCGCGGCGGGTCACCGTCTCGGCCAGCTCCATCAGCCGCGTCGTGACCGCGTCGCTGATCGGTGACCCCTCGAGAGCTGCGAGGGCCTCGGCGACGTTCGAGTCGATCAGCGCCTCGATCCGCTCGACGGCGCCGCTGTCCACGATGGTGCGCTGCAACATCCCGATCTGTGCTTCCGTCAGCAGGGGGTCGCCGAGGAGCGCGTCCAGGTCATCGCGGGCCGTGTCCGTCAGGTTCTCCCGCGCCAGAGCGACCAGTACGGTGCGTTTGCCCTCGCGGAGGTCGTCGCCGCTCGGTTTGCCGGTGACGGAGGCGTCGCCGAACACCCCGAGCAGGTCGTCCCGAAGTTGGAATGCGATGCCGAGCGGCAGTCCGAAGGCACGCAGGGCGTCGAGGTGATCCGGGCCGGCGCCGGCCAGGGCTGCGCCGATCACGAGCGGCGCCTGCACGCTGTACTTGGCCGACTTGAAGACGATGACCCGCAGCGCCCGGTCGAAGAGCTCCGATTCGGGCTGGGTGAGCCAGGCGCGTTCTTCGAAGATGTCGAGGTACTGGCCCACGGTGACCTCGGTGCGCATCCGGTTGAATTCTATCCGTGCCCGGACCGCGGCCGACGCGTCGGGGGCTGCCGCGAGCCCCTCGTCGAGCAGCTCATCGCTCCAGCCCAGCAGGAGGTCGCCGAGAAGGATTCCGGCGGCCCGGCCGAACGCAACCTGGCTGCCTGCCCAGCCGCTTTGGCCGTGCATGCCCTCGAACAGTTTGTGGGCGGAGGCCGCGCCGCGCCGGGTGTCCGAATTATCGATGATGTCGTCGTGGACGAGCGCTGCCGCATGAAAGATTTCCAGGGCCGCCGCCGCGGAGATGACCGGCACCAGCGCGGTCAGGGCGGGGTCGGAATCCCCGTTCGCACCAGCGGATCCGCTTGTGCCGACGCTCTGCCAGCCCCAGTAGCAGAACAGCGCACGGAAGCGTTTGCCACCGCTGAGAAACTGCCGTGAGAACTCCACCAGCGGCGTGAGATCGGGGCTGATGGTAGTCACAATTGGTAAACGGGTTTCGAGGAATTCGTCGATGCGAGAATGAACCAGATCGATCAGATGATTGCTTTGCGCCACTTGCCTAGCCTAGCCATCACGGCGGGGTTAGAATCGGTGGAGCACAGCGCGATCCCAAACAGGAGGAATGAGATGCCGCTTTCGGAACAAGAGCAGCGACTCCTCGAAGAGATGGAGCGCGGCCTGTACCACAATGACGCCGACTTCGTGGCGACCGTCGGCGGCAGCAGCCTCCGGCCCGACTACCGCTCGATTTCCATCGGGGTTCTGGCCGCGGTTGCCGGCATCGGTGCTCTCATCGCCGGCGTGGCTATCCAGCAGCTCTGGCTCGGCGTCCTCGGCTTCATTATCATGTTCGCCGGGGTGTTGATCGCGACCACGCCCAGCAAGTCCGCCCGGCGGATGTCCGCAGCCGCTCCGCGCTCCCGTCCGAACCAGCAGCAGCGGTCGTCTCAGCGCGGTTTCATGGATCGGATGAACGAACGCTGGGATCGCCGCCAGGACGGCCAGCAGTAACCTCCTCACCACCTGTCCACCGCACTTTCGCTCCACCGCACCTCGCAGACAGGGCCGATCATCCGATCGGCCCTTTTTTTGTGCCTGAAAATGGCGCGAAGTGAATCCCGTTGTTGAATATCCCTCCACCCTGCTCTTCCCCGTGTTCATGCGGATTAGCGGGGAAAATTTCTCCAATATTTAAGCGTTTATTCTGTTTAGTGGATCAAAGTGGAGTAAAGTGGAGCAAGATCTGGACCGTGACCGGATGAGAGGGGGAGATGAATGTTCTTTGGCACGTACGCCCCCAAGCTCGACGAAAAAGGCCGCATCATCCTTCCCGCGAAATTCAGGGACGAGCTGTCTCCCGGGATCGTCATGACCCGAGGCCAGGAGAACTGCCTCTACGTGTTCACGACCCGGGAGTTCGAGGCGTACTACGCGAAGATCTCCCAGGCGCCGCTCACGGACCAGAGCGGGCGCTCCTTCAGTCGCATGATGTTCTCCGGCGCGAGCGCAGAGCAGCCCGACAAGCAGAACCGGGTGACCATCCCCGCGAACCTACGCGCCTGGGCCGGGCTCGATCGGGACCTCACCGTGATCGGCGCCGGCAACCGGGTCGAGATCTGGGACACCGCCGCCTGGGACGCGTACCTCTCCGAACAGGAAGAACCATTCGCCAACATCACGGAGGAGGTGATTCCGGGACTCATCTAGCTCCTGACGCCTGACTCCCAGCCGTTCTGCCTGACACACTTCCCCGGTGGCAGAGACGAATGGATGGGGATCAGGAATCAGGATCCACCCGGGACTATGGCCATCAACGACATCCACACCCCAGTTCTGCTCGACCGCTGCGTCGAGCTGCTCGCACCGGCACTGGAACAACCCGGCGCCGTGCTCGTCGACGCCACTCTTGGCATGGGCGGGCACGCCGAGGCGTTCCTGCAGCGATTCCCCGGGCTCGTCCTGGTCGGACTCGACCGGGATCTCGACGCCCTCGCGATCGCCGAGGAGCGGCTGAAGCCGTTCCGCGACCGGGTTCACCTCGTGCACACCGTCTACGACGGTATCCAGGACGCGCTGGCCGGCCTCGGCATCCGCGAGGTGTCCGGCGTGCTCTTCGACCTCGGCGTGTCCTCGCTCCAGCTCGACCGGGTCGAGCGTGGTTTCTCCTATTCCAAGGATGCGCCGCTGGACATGCGCATGGACAACACCAGCTCGCTGACGGCCGAGCGCATCCTGGCCACGTACAGCGAGCAGGACCTGCGCCGAATCTTCCACGAGTACGGCGAGGAGAAGCTGGCGGCACGCTACGCCAAGGCCATCGTCGAGGCCAGGGAGACCACCCCGTTCGTGCGGTCGGCCCAGCTGGTCTCCGTGATCACCGCCGTCACACCGGTCGTCGTTCAGCGCGCCGGACACCCCGCGAAGCGGGTCTTCCAGGCGCTGCGCATCGAGGTCAACCAGGAACTCGCCGTGCTCGAGCGCGCCATTCCCGCAGCGCTCGATTCGGTCGCGGTCGGTGGGCGCATCGTCGTCATGGCCTACCAGTCCCTCGAGGACCGGATTGTGAAGAAGACCCTGGCGAAGGCATCCGGCTCCACCGCCCCTGCCGGATTGCCGATTGAGCTTCCCGAACACAAACCACTGTTCAAACTTCTGATCCGAGGCGCCGAACTGGCCTCGAACGAGGAAAAGGCGAGAAACCCGCGCGCAACGCCGGTTCGCCTTCGCGCCGCCGAGCGACTGAGGAGAGCCGCATGAGTGACAATCTCGCACGCGTCCTACGACCCGCCTGGGAGAGCACCCCCGACGCCGCTCCGGTGTCGGAGCCTCGCCACATCCAGATCGTGTCGCCGCGCAGCCAGCGACACGCGCGGCCGAAAATCGTCTACGCCCTATCGGCCGTCACCGGCGTGGCGGTCATCGTGATCGCCCAGTTGCTGCTGAGCGTCGGGATCTCCCAGTCCGCCTACGAGGTGTCCCGGCTGCAGGCCAGCCAGGTCGAACTCGGACGCACGGCGGAGAGCGTGACCGAGGACCTCGTGCGGGTGTCCTCCCCGCAGAGCCTGGCCGCGAACGCGGAAGCGCTCGGCATGGTCACCAACTCCAATCCGTTGTTCCTGCAACTGTCCGACGGCGCCGTGCTCGGCGCCCCGGCCTCGGCCAGCGGAAGCCAGGCCGGGACGGCGAGTCTGGTGCCGAACTCACTCCTGGCCGGCGTACCTTTGATCACGGAACTGCCGCAGAACAGCGGCCAGGGAGCCAGCCTCGGCGGTTCACCGGCCGAGGTCCCCGCGGCGGTCGCCCCGGTTGCCCCGGCAGCCGAACCCAACGCTCTGCCGACGCCCACGACCCGCTAGCCCGCCCCGCCTCGCCCGTCTCGCGAGGGACGTCCCGCCCGACCTCCCGTTAGTTGCGTTCCCAAACGCGCCCAACCCGCGGCCCCGGCCGCAGTAAGGAATCAGAGGTGGCGAGCAGCTCTCGGTCCAGCAGGCGGCGCAGTGCCGCGACGATCCTGATCCTGCTCGTGTTCGTGGCCGTGTTCGTGGTCAGGCTCGTCGACATCCAGGTCGTGCGCGCCGAGACGCTCAGCGCCGACTCGCTGGGCAACCGGTCGGTCGAGCAGCCCGTCTATGGAGCCCGCGGAGACATCGTCGACACGAACGGGGTCGTCCTGGCCGGCACGGTCATGCGGTACAACATCACCCTGTCCCCGCGGAACGCAGCGGAATTCGACCGCACCACCGACGATGGCGACGTGACCGTGACGGTCGCCCAGGCGGCCGCGGAGGTGGGCGCCCTCACCGGGCAGACCGGCGACGAGATCCTCCGGATCATCTCCGGCTCCCTGGCCGCCGACAAGGACTCCGACTACGCCGTCGTCGTGCGGGCCGTGGACGTCTCGGTGTTTCGGGCCATCGACCAGCTCGACATCCCGTGGATGTACGCCGAGAAGAACCCGGGCCGGGTCTACCCGGACGGCGCCGTGGCCGGCAACCTGGTCGGATTCGTCTCCTCCGGGGGTGAGGCCCAGGCCGGCATCGAGCTCGGGCAGGACGCCTGCCTCGCGAGCACCAACGGCACGGAGACCTATGAGAAGGGTGCGGATGGCGTGCGCCTGCCCCAGAGCACCGTCACCACGGCCCGGGCTAAGGACGGCGGCGATGTCGTCACGACCATCGACTCCGACCTGCAATGGTTCGTGCAGCAGGTGCTGGCCGAACAGGCCGTCGCCACAGGCGCGGCCTGGGGCAACGTGGTGGTGCAGGAGGTGAAGACCGGGAAGCTCGTCGCGGTCGCCGACTACCCGTCGGTCGACCCCAACAACGTCAACGGCACCCCCGACGCTGAGGACCGCGGCTCCCGGGCCTTCACCGCCCCCTTCGAGCCCGGTTCTACGTACAAGGCGCTGACCACGGCATCCGTTCTCGACGCGGGGGCCGCCACCCCGCTGAGCCGGGTCGTCGCGCCGTACCGGTACCTGCCGCCCAACGGGGCCAACGTGAACGATAGCTCCAACCACGCCGACCTGAACCTCACCCTCACGGGCGTGATGATCGAGTCATCGAACACGGGCATGTCGAAGTTCGGCGAGTTGATCAGTGACCAGCAGCGCTACGACTATATGAGTAAGTTCGGTGTGGGCTCGGCCTCGGAGTCCGGATTCCTCGCCGAGGAATCCGGCACCCTTCGCCCCTTCGAAGATTGGGACAACCAGACCAAGTACGCGACCATGTTCGGTCAGGGGCTCACCACCACGGCCATTCAGGTCTCCAGCATCTACCAGACCCTGGCCAACAACGGCGTGCGGATGCCCGTGCAGCTGGTCGCAGGCTGCCGCCACGCTGACGGCAGCATGACCGACGTGCCCGAAGCGGTCGGCACCCCGGTCGTGTCGGCCGCCGCCGCCCGGGAGACCGCAGACATCCTCGAGATGGTCTACCAGAAAGCCTGGCTGGCCAAGACGTGGGAGATTCCGGGCTACCGGGTGGGCGCGAAGACCGGGACAGCGCAGATGCCCGATGGTCAGGGTGGGTACACCAAGGGGTATTTGGTGTCGGTCTCCGGCTTCGCTCCGGGCGACGATCCGCAGTATGTCGTTTCGGTCAGCCTCGCCGATCCTGTTAAACTGAACTCTTCCGCGGCATCTGCTCCGATCTTTCAAGAGGTCATGAGTCAGGTGCTGAAGAAGTACCGGGCAGTCCCCTCGGGCGCCACCGCGCCTGCCCTTCCCGGTACCTGGTAAGAAAGCGAGCCCCGTGACCGAATTGGCACCCTCGGCTCTCCGTCCTCAGCATCCGGTCCCCAGATCGTTGTCGGGACTGGTCGATGAATTCGAACTGTACGTGCACGGCGATGTCGATGGCCTCGAGGTCACCGGCGTGAGCCTGAGCTCCCGAACCGTTCAGCCCGGAGACCTCTATGTCGGCGTTCCCGGGCGGGCGAGTCATGGCGCGTCCTACGCCGCCGGCGCCCGCGAGTCCGGCGCGGTCGCGATTTTGACCGATGAGGCCGGGGCGGTACTGGCCGCCGACAGCGGCCTGCCGATCCTGGTGACCCCGGACGCGCGCGCCGCGCTCGGTGCCGTCGCCGCCTGGATCTACCGCACCGACGCCAATCCGGCCACGCTCTTCTCCGTCACCGGAACCAACGGCAAGACCAGCGTGGTCTACCTCCTCTTCGCCCTGCTGAACCAACTGGGCGTCGTGGCCGGGCTCACTTCGACGGCCGAGCGCCGCATCGGCGACCTCGCCGTGGTGAGCTCGCTGACGACCCCGGAGGCAACCGAGCTGCACGCCCTCCTCTCCCGCATGCGAGAGGCCGAGGTGCGCGCCGTTGCGATCGAGGTGTCCGCCCAGGCGCTGACCCGCCACCGCGTGGACGGGCTCGTCTTCGACGTCGCCGGGTTCACGAATCTGAGTCACGACCACCTCGACGACTACGCGGGCCTCGACGAGTACTTCCAGGCCAAACTCGAGCTGTTCCAGCCTGACCGCTCCCGGCGGGGCGTCATCACGGTCGACTCCGACTGGGGCCGCCGGATCGTCGACGAGTGCCGGATCCCCGTCACCACCCTGAGCAGCAACCCGGATGTCGCCGCCGACTGGCACATGTCCATCGTCTCCGAGAGCGCGCTGTACACCGAGTTCCTGCTCGAGGGTCCCGAGGGGCGCCGCCTGCAGACCCGGGTTCCCCTGGTTGGCTGGTTCATGGCCGCCAACGCGGCCCTGGCCATCCTGATGTTGGTCGAATCCGGCTACGACCTGGAGGCGATCGCCCATTCCCTCGATCGTGACGGCGGAATCGACGTCTATATCCCCGGGCGCGCCGAGCGCATCTCCGGGGACACCGGTCCGCTCGTCTACATCGACTACGGGCACAGCCCGGACGCGTTCCTGAACACCCTCGCGGCCATTCGCAAGTTCACGACCGGTCGCCTGATCATGGTTTTCGGCGCGGACGGCGACCGCGACACCACCAAACGGGCCGATATGGGTGCCATCGCGGCCCGCGGGGCGGATGTCGTTGTCATCACCGACTTCCACCCTCGGTTCGAAGACCCCGCGGCCATCCGTGCCACGCTTCTCACTGCCGCCAGGGAGGCTGTGCCCGGCGGCGAGTTCTATGAGGTGCCCGACCCCCGAACGGCGTTCCGGACGGCGCTCTCCCTAGCGAAAGAAGGCGACGCGATTTTGTATGCGGGACCAGGCCATGAAAATTATCACGAGGTTGCCGGCGTGAAGATTCCGTACTCCGCCCGGGACGATTCCCGCCAGGCGCTGCGCGATGCGGGGTGGCTGTAGATGATCGCGCTGACCCTGGGCCAGATCGCCCTGGCCGTCGACGGAACGCTCCACCTGGACGGAACTTCTCGGGGCATCGACTCGGTGACCGACGGAATTGTGCACACCGACTCGCGCGACACCGTTCCCGGCTCCATCTTCGTGGCCAAGCCCGGTGAGGTGACCGACGGTCACCTCTTCGCTCCGGCCGCCGTCGATCGCGGCGCCACCCTGCTGATCGTCGAACGACACCTTGATCTCCCCGTCGCGCAGATCGTCGTGCCGGACGCCGTGCTCGCCCTCGGCGCCCTCGCCACCGACGTCGTGGCCCGCGTGCGGGAAGCCGGCAACCTCAAGATCGTCGCCGTCACCGGATCCAACGGCAAGACCACGACGAAGAACCTGCTCCGCGCCGTGCTCGAACGTGTCGGCCCCACCGTCGCGGCCCGCGCATCTTTCAACAACGAGGTCGGCGCGCCGCTGACCATGCTCGAACTGACCCGCGACACCCGTTTCCTGGTGGCGGAGATGGGCGCGAGCGGTGTCGGCGAGATCGCCCGGCTCATCCGGATGGCCCGTCCCGACATCGGGATCGTGCTCAAGGTCGGCCTCGCCCACGCCGGCGAATTCGGAGGTATCGAGGCCACGGTCCGCGCGAAGACCGAAATGGTCACCGAGCTGCTGGCGACGGATGTCGCGGTGCTGAATACCGACGACCCGCGCGTCGCCGGTATGGCCGCCTCCACCCGGGCCCGGATCGTCTGGTTCGGTCAGTACGGCGAGGAGGGAGTGCGCGCGACCGCGGTGCACGCCTCCGCGTCCGGAACGACGTTCACGCTGCACCTGGCCTCGGGCCAGTCCCGCCCGGTGGCGTTCCAGGTGCTCGGCGAACACCATGTCATGAACGCCCTGGCCGCCGCCGCCGCCGCCGAGATCCTGGGGGTCCCGATCGACGACATCGTCTCCGCCCTCGAATCCGTGCAGACCGCCGAACGTTGGCGCATGCAGGTCATGGGCGGCCGGGACGGGGTGACCGTCATCAACGACGCCTACAACGCCAGCCCGGACTCCATGACGGCGGCACTCAAGACCCTCGCCCAGATCGGTGTTCCCGGCCGGCGCACCATCGCGGTTCTCGGCGAGATGAGCGAGCTGGGCGAACTGGCTGGTGAGGAGCACGACCGGGTCGGGCTGCTCGCCGTGCGCCTCAACATCTCCCAGCTCATCGTCGTCGGGCGGGGCGCCCGGCGCATGCACATCAGCACCATCAACGAGGGATCCTGGGACGGGGAGTCGGCCTTCGTCGAGAATGCCGACGATGCCTTCGACCTGCTCTGCGCCACGGTGCAACCGGGGGACACCGTGCTGGTGAAATCCTCCAATTCCGCCGGCCTGAGATTTTTGGGCGACCGTCTGGGAGAGTGGTTCTCGTGAGAGCACTTTTGATGGCCGGAGCCTTCTCCCTCGTCTTTACCCTGTCGCTGACGCCGCTGTTCATCCGGCTGTTCAAGAAGCTGGGCTGGGGACAGTTCATCCGCGACGACGGCCCGCAGAGCCACCACGCCAAGCGCGGCACGGCCACCATGGGTGGCATCATCATCATCCTCGGCGCCGTGGTCAGCTATTTCTCGGCAATGTGGCTGACCGGGTCCCCGGTCACGGCGTCGCCGCTGCTGGTGCTGTTCATGATGGTGGGCCTCGGCATGGTCGGCTTCGTCGACGACTTCCTGAAAACGCGCAACCAGCGCAGCCTCGGGCTCGGTGGTTGGGCCAAGATCACCGGCCAGGTTCTCGTGGCCGGCACGTTCGCCATCCTGGCCATCCAGTTTCCGAACGCCAACGGCGTCACGCCGGCGTCGACCCAGATCTCGTTCCTACGAGATCTGCCGCTGGACTTCATGCAATTGGGCAGCATCATCGGCATCTCCCTGTTCGTGCTGTGGATCTGTCTGATCGTGACGGCCACGTCCAACGGCGTCAACGTCACCGACGGCCTCGACGGGCTCGCCACCGGGTCGTCGATCCTGTCGATCGGCGCGTTCATCGTGATCGGCTTCTGGCAGTCCAACCAGGCCCGCTTCGGGGGCGCGGATATCTCCGACCTCTACCGCGCCTACGACGTTCGGGACCCGCTCGACCTGGCCATCGTCTCCGCGGCCATCGTCGGCGGCCTGATCGGCTTCCTCTGGTGGAACACCTCGCCGGCCAAGATCTTCCTGGGCGACACCGGTTCGCTCGGCATCGGCGGCGCCCTCGCCGCCCTGGCCATTCTGAGCCGCACCGAACTGCTGCTCGTGCTGATCGGCGGCCTGTTCGTGATCGAGGCCGGGTCGGTGATCGTGCAGCGCGCCTACTTCAAGGTGACCCGCGGCCAGCGCATCTTCCTGATGAGCCCCATCCATCACCACTTCGAGCTCAAGGGGTGGGCCGAGGTCACCGTGGTGGTGCGTTTCTGGATCATCGGCGGGCTGCTCGTGGCCGCCGGCGTCGGCACCTTCTACCTCGAATGGCTGACCGCCGAGTGACCGGTCGACACTCGGACGACGCCGAGCCCACTGCAGCGGATGCCGCACGCCTTGACGCCCTCACGAGCTGGCACGCCGACTGGTCCGGCCTGCGCGTGGCCGTGCTCGGTCTGGGCGTCACGGGTTTCGCGGCCGCCGATACCCTCGCCGAGCTGGGAGCCGATGTGCTCGTTGTGGCCGGCGATGCTCCCGCCGATACCATCCGCCTGCTCGACGTGATCGGGGCGCAACTGGTGCAGGCGGCGCCCGGCATCGTGCCGGACGAACTGACCCGGCACCGCCCGGAGGTTCTGATCGCCTCGCCCGGCTACCATCCCGACCACGCTCTGCTGCTCTGGGCCGCTGAGGCCGGGGTCCCGGTCTGGGGAGACATCGAGCTGGCCTGGCGCCTGCGGGACAAGGTCGGGCCCGCAGCCGAGTGGATCCTCGTCACCGGCACCAACGGCAAGACCACCACCGTGCAGCTGACGGCCACCATGCTCGCCGCCGCCGGCCTGCGCGTCGCACCCTGCGGCAACATCGGTGTGCCCGTCCTCGACGCCGTACGCGACCCGCAGGGCTGGGACGTGCTCGTGGTCGAACTCTCCAGCTACCAGCTTCACCACCTGCCCCGCACCGGTCCCGGCGCCCTCCTGCCGTTCTCCAGCGTCTGCCTCAACATCGCCGACGACCACCTCGACTGGCACGGTTCGGCCGAGGCGTACCGCGATGCGAAAGCCACCGTCTACGCCAATACCCGGGTGGCCTGCGTCTACAACAAGGCGGATGCCGCGACCATCCGCATGGTCGAGGACGCCGACGTGCAGGAGGGCGCCCGGGCGATCGGCTTCGGTCTCGGCGCCCCCGGGCCCAGCGACTTCGGCATTGTCGAGGGCATCCTCTGCGACCGCGCGTTCCACGAGGACCGGTTCGAGACCGCCATCGAGATCACCACCGCGCCGGAACTCCGGGCCCGCGGGCTCAGCGCGCCGCACCTGCTCGCCGACATCCTCGCCGCCAGCGCCCTGGCCCGGTCCTTCGGTGTCGCGCCCGGTGTCATCCACGACGCCCTGGCGGGTTTCCACCTCGACGCGCACCGGATCGAGATCGTGGCCGAGTTTGCCGGCATCCGCTGGATCGACGACTCGAAGGCGACCAACCCGCATGCGGCGGATGCTTCGCTCAGCGCTTTCGAGACCGTCGTCTGGCTGGTCGGCGGCCTGCTCAAGGACGTCGACGTCGATGATCTGGTGGCCCGGCACGTCGGCCACCTGCGCGGGGCCGTGATCATCGGAGCCGACCGCTCCGTGTTACGGGACGCATTCGCGCGACACGCGCCGGAGCTGCCGGTGTTCGAGATCGACGCCGACGACACTGGTCAGGTGATGCCCGGGGCGGTCCGCCTCGCGGCCGGTCTCGCAGAAACCGGCGATGTCGTGCTGCTGGCTCCGGCCGCGGCGTCGATGGACCAGTTCACCGACTACGCCCAGCGGGGCCGGTTGTTCGCAGAAGCCGTACGGGAGCACCTGGGAGGTGAGGCGGATGAAGACTCCGCCTCGAACCCCGGCGCCTAGGGAGGCCGAGCCCGTCGCCTCCACCCGGATTCATTTCGGCCGGGTGTTCAAGTCCGAGTCCGCGAGCTATTTTCTGCTGCTCGGCACGACACTGTTCCTCGTCGTGTTCGGCTTGGTCATGGTGCTGTCCTCTTCCTCGGTCGACTCCTACCTGGAGAACACCGGCTTCTTCGGCACCGTGTTGCGCCAGGGGGGATTCGCGCTGATCGGCGTTCCAGTGATGCTGATGATCAGCCACCTGCCGCTGAAGTTCTGGCAGCGTGTGGCCTGGCCGATGCTCATCGTCGCCTGCCTCCTGCAATGCCTGGTCGTGTTCACGCCGCTGGGCGTCGAGGTGGCCGGCAACACCAACTGGCTGTCCGTCGGCGGAGTCCAGTTCCAGCCCTCCGAGGCGATCAAACTCGCCCTCGTCGTCTGGCTGGGCATGATCCTGTCGCAGAAGGAGAACCGGCTCGACGACTGGCGCCACGTGTACATTCCGGTCTTCGGCGTGGGCGGCGGCGCCGTGCTGCTCGTGCTCATCGGCGGTGACCTCGGAACCGTCCTGATCATGGCCGGTATCCTCTTCGGAGCCCTGTTCTTCGCCGGCGTGCGACTGCGCCTCCTGGCAGTGCCTCTCGGCGCCGGGGTCGTGCTCGCGGTTCTGATGGCGTTGACGAGCACAAACCGGATGACCCGCATCCTGAGCTTCATGGGAGCCGGCTGCGAAGAGCTCGATGGCCCCATCTCGGCACCCTGCTGGCAGCCGCTGCACGGCACCTGGGCACTCGCCAACGGCGGGATCTTCGGCGTCGGGCTCGGCAACTCCAAGGCCAAGTGGTCCTGGCTGCCGGCGGCCGACAACGACTACATTTTCGCCATCGTCGGCGAGGAACTCGGACTGATCGGGGCCATCGTCGTCCTATTCATGTTCATCCTGCTGGCCTTCGCGTTCCTGCGCATCATGCGCACCAGCACGAGCCTGCAGGCCCGCGTGTCGACGGCCGCCGTGCTCGTCTGGCTGATCGGCCAGGCCTTCGTCAACATCGGCGTGGTCCTGGGCGTGTTCCCGGTGCTGGGTGTTCCGCTCCCGCTGGTCTCCGCCGGAGGCACCGCCCTGCTCACGACCCTCGGCGCGATCGGCATCGTGCTCTCATTCACCCGGGGCGACCAGGCGGAGCCGCCACGACGCAGCTCCATGTCACCCGACACGTCAGGAGCCCGACAGTGACCACCTATCTGCTGGCCGGGGGCGGAACCGCCGGCCACGTGAACCCGTTGCTGGCCGTCGCCGACACCATTATGAGCCGGGAACCGGATGCGACGGTCATCGTTCTCGGCACCCAGGAGGGCCTCGAGGCCCGCCTGGTGCCGGCCCGCGGCTACGAGCTCGTCTTCGTTCCCCGACTGCCTTTCCCACGCCGGCCGAACCGACAGGCCCTCACCTTTTTGCCACGGCTGAACCAGGCCATTGGCGATGTGGCCGATCTGATCCGGTTCCGCACGGTCGACGTCGTCGTCGGGTTCGGCGGCTACGTCTCGACTCCGGCCTACTTCGCGGCGCGCCGGGCGGGGGTGCCGATCGTCATCCACGAGGCCAATTTCCGGGCCGGGCTGGCCAACCGGCTCGGCGCCTGGTTCACCCGCCACGTCGCGGTGGCCTTTCCCGGCACCCGGATCCGCCACCCGCACGTCGTCGGGATGCCGCTGCGACCCGAGATCGCCGAGCTTGACCGGGCTCAGGCGCGCCCGGAGGCCCTGACGTTCTTCGGCCTCGACGCCGACCGCCCCACCCTGCTGGTCACCGGCGGATCCCTGGGCGCTCGGCGCCTGAACAACACCATCGCTTCCTCGGCTCCCGGTCTGATCATGGCCGGTTGGCAGGTGCTGCACATCACCGGCGAGAAGTCGGAGGTGACAGACCCAGGTCTGCACCACTACCGTCTGATCTCCTACTGCGACCGGATGGACCTGGCGCTGTCCGCGGCGGACTTCGCGGTGTCCCGGGCCGGTGCCGGAACCGTGTGCGAACTCAGCGCCCTCGGCATCCCGGCCGTCTACGTGCCCTACCCCGTCGGCAACGGCGAGCAGCGCTTCAACGCGGCCGACGTCGTGGGCGCCGGCGGCGGGATCCTCGTCGACGATGCGGACTTCCTGCCGAACTGGGTGCAGCACGAGCTCGTTCCCGTGCTCACCGACCGGGAGCGCGTGCGCCGGATGGGCGTCGCGGCGGCATCCGTCGGGGGACTCGACGGCTCGGCGCGAATGACCGACTTCATCCACGCCGCCCTCGCGTAGTCACAGCGGCTAACGTTGTTTCAGCACCAGAACACCAGCACCGAACGCACACCAGCATTCGTCTCCGACTGAGAAGAGCCCGCAACCGTGATCAAGCCCGACCTGAACCTCACCATTCCCCGTGACCTCGGCACGGTGCATTTCGTGGGCATCGGCGGCTCCGGGATGAGCGGGATCGCCCGGCTGTTCCTCGCCGCCGGGCATACCGTGACCGGCTCGGATGTGCGCGAGTCCGACAACGTGCTCGCCCTGCGCGAGCTGGGAGCGCACATCGCGATTGGCCACGCCGCGGAGAATGTCGGCGAAGCCGACAGCCTCGTCGTCACGGGGGCACTCTGGCAGGACAACCCGGAATACGTGCTGGCGAACGAACGCGGCCTGCCCGTGCTGCACCGCTCCCAGGCGCTGGCCTGGCTGATCGAGAAGCACCGACTCGTCGCCGTCGCGGGCGCCCACGGCAAGACCACCTCGACCGGCATGATTGTGACCGGCCTGCTCGGCCTGGGCACGCATCCCAGCTTCGTCAATGGCGGTGTGATTGAATCGCTCGGCGTGTCGGCCGGCGCGGGCACCGACGACCTCTTCGTGGTCGAAGCCGACGAGTCGGACGGCTCGTTCCTGCTCTACAACACGGCCGTCGCCCTGGTCACCAACGTCGACCCTGACCACCTCGACCACTACGGTTCGCTTGAGGCCTTCGAGGCCGCGTTCGTCGAATTCGCACAGAACGCGACCGAGTTCGTGGTCATCTCCTCCGACGACGCCGGCGCGGTCAGCGTGACGGGCAAGCTCGCCGGCAAACGGGTCATCACCTTCGGCGAGGACGCCGCGGCCGACGTGCGCGTGCACTCGGTCGTCACCGACGGACCGGTGCGTTTCGGCGTGGCCTGGGCCGGAAGCGACTACTTCGCCACCCTCCGAATCCCGGGCCGGCACAACGCCATCAACGCCGCCGGCGCCTTCGCGGTGCTCGTCGGCCTCGGTTTCGCCCCGGAGGCGTCCCTGGCCGCCGTCTCGGAATTTGGCGGCACCGAGCGCCGCTTCGAATTGCACGGCACCGTGGGTGGGGTCAGCGTCTACGACGACTACGCCCACCACCCCACCGAGGTGGCCGCGGCGCTGTCCGCCGCCCGCACGGTGGTCGGCGGCGGTCGGATCATCGCCGTGCATCAGCCGCATCTCTACAGTCGCACTCGGCTGTTCGCCCAGGAATTCGCCCAGACGCTCGAGGAGAAGGCGGACCAGACCGTCGTCCTCGGCGTGTACGGCGCCCGGGAGGACCCGGAGCCCGGCGTGACCGGCGCCCTCGTTTCCGACCGGTTCACGGATGCCGGCAAGGTCGTCTACGTGCCCGACTGGCAGGAGGCCGCCGACTACGTCGCCTCGATCGCCCGGGACGGCGACTTCGTCGTCACCCTCGGCTGCGGCGACGTCTATCGGATCGTTCCCCAGCTGCTCGCCTCGCTCACGCAGGCGCGCGGATGACCCGCCGACGAGCATGAAGCGGCCCGAGGGCTACGACCGTCCTCCGGCCGGCGCTGAGCGGGCCGCCGGGCCGAAGGCGACCGCCGCGAACAGCGCGGGGGCGAAGCCTGCCGCAGCGAAGACAGGCCGTCCCAAGCCGGGAGGACGCCAGTCGAGCGGTCACAGCGACCACGCGGACACCGAGCCGATCACGCTTCCCGCCGACCCGATCGCACCCGTGTCCCGGCTGCGGGCGCCGGACTCTTCCCCTTCCTCCGCGCCCGCACCCACGGAGCTCCGCGACTCTGCGCTGACTCCGGCCGGGGCCAGACGCAAGCTCCGGGCCGCCCGTCGTGCCCGCAAACTCTATGAGCGGGAGGAGGTGCGCCGCTTCACCTGGCGCTCCCGCCGGCGGCGCAACGTCTGGCTGGCGGCGCTCGGCACCCTCGCCGCGCTCGTCGCCTTCGTGCTCGTCGGCACCTTCTCGCCCCTGATGGCGCTGCGCACCATTGAGGTCGTCGGGGCGAACCGGGTGCCGGCCGAGCAGATCCAGTCCGCCCTCGACGGCCAGCTGGGTACACCGCTGCCGCTCGTGGACTTCGCCGAGGTGAAACAGGAGCTGTCCGCCTTCACCCTGATCCAGAGCTACGTCACCGAGAGCCGTCCGCCGAACACCCTCGTCGTGCGTATTGTCGAGCGGGAGCCCGTCGGCGCCCTCGTGACCGAGTCCGGGTTCGACCTGGTCGACGCGGCCGGCGTAGTGATCCAGAGCGGCGCGGAGCGCCCCGCCGGGTACGCCACGATCGATGCGCGGGCCGGGGTCGGCAGTGCCGGCTTCCGGGCGGCGGCGGCCGTGATCGCGGCCCTGCCGGCAGACATCCGTTCCACCCTCGACACCGTCACCGCCGCCACCACGGACGACGTCACCCTCACGCTCGTGGGCGGCGCGCGCGTCGTGTGGGGGAGTGCGGAGAAGTCGGACTTCAAGGCGGTCGTGCTCGCTGCCCTGATCGTGAGCCACCCGATCGGCAGCGTCGGTGAGTACGACGTGTCCTCCCCGGACAGCGCCGTTCTCCGCTGAGATGTTGGTTGGATCTTCGCGACACGCGGGCGCGCCTCCCCGAGCCTGATCGACTGGCGCATAACTTTCTAAACAGGAATTGCATACTCAGCATAACTTTAAACTTCGACAAGAGGTTTAGGGTTCCACCGGAGGCCGGACGTGTCAACAACAAATCAGAACTACCTCGCAGTCATCAAGGTTGTTGGAATCGGTGGCGGCGGTGTCAACGCCGTCAACCGCATGATCGAGCTTGGCCTCCGCGGAGTCGAGTTCATCGCCATTAACACGGATGCCCAGGCGCTGCTGATGAGCGACGCCGACGTCAAACTCGACGTGGGCCGCGATCTCACCCGAGGCCTGGGCGCCGGCGCCGACCCTGAGGTCGGCCGCCGCGCCGCCGAAGACCACGCCGAAGAAATCGAAGAGGCTCTGGCCGGCGCGGACATGGTCTTCGTCACGGCCGGCGAGGGTGGTGGCACGGGCACCGGCGGTGCGCCGGTCGTCGCCCGCATCGCCAAGTCCATCGGCGCGCTCACCATCGGTGTCGTCACCAAGCCCTTCGGCTTCGAGGGCAAGCGCCGCCAGGCTCAGGCCGAGGCCGGCGTCGCCTCCCTCAAGAATGAGGTCGACACCCTCATCGTCGTGCCGAACGACCGTCTGCTGGAGATCAGCGACCGCGGCATCAGCATGCTCGAGGCCTTCGCCACGGCTGACCAGGTGCTCCTCGCCGGCGTGCAGGGCATCACCGACCTGATCACCACCCCCGGCCTGATCAACCTCGACTTCGCCGACGTCAAGTCGGTCATGCAGGGTGCCGGCTCCGCGCTGATGGGTATCGGCTCGTCCCGCGGCGCGGACCGAGCCATCAAGGCGGCCGAACTCGCCGTTGCGTCCCCGCTGCTCGAGGCCTCGATCGACGGTGCCCATGGCGTGCTGCTCTCGATCCAGGGTGGCTCCAACCTCGGAATTTTCGAGATCAACGACGCCGCTCGCCTCGTGCAGGAAGCCGTGCACCCGGAAGCCAACATCATCTTCGGTGCGGTCATCGACGACACCCTGGGCGACGAGGTGCGGGTCACCGTCATCGCTGCCGGATTCGACGGCGGTGAGCCCGGTGCCAAGGCGGTCGAGGTGCGCCGCGCGGACCTGGTCGCCGCCGGCGTCGCGGCCGGCGCGGGTGTGGGCACGGCGGGCGCTGCGGCGGTCGGCGCGACCGACTCGGCTCCCTACACGGATGCCGCAGCCTCGTCGGTCTGGTCCGGCGTCGAGCCGGGTGCGGCCGTGGCCGACCCGGCCTTCGAGGAAGACCCGGACGACCTGGACATCCCGGACTTCCTCAAGTAGTGCCGCAGGCAGCCAGATGAGTGACTCGGTCAGGCCCGGGGCCGGTGGCCTCGCGGAACGATTGACCGCCGTTCAGGGTGGGATCGTCGCCGCGGCTGCCGCCGCCGGGCGCGACCCGGCGGAGCTCACGACCATCGTCGTGACCAAGTTCCAGCCCGTCTCGCTGCTCCAGGAACTCGCCGCCCTCGGCGTGCGCAACTTCGGGGAAAGCCGCCACCAGGAAGCCCAGGCCAAGGCCGCCGATCTCCTCCACCTCGACCTCACCTGGCATTTCGTGGGCCAGGTGCAGGGGAAGAAGGCCCGGCAGGTGCGGGCCTACGCCGACGTCATCCACTCCGTGGATCGAGCATCGCTTGTCGATGCATTGGCGTCGGAGGATTCGGTCGTCGACTGCTTCGTGCAGGTGAACCTCACGGTTGACCCGTCTCGCGGCGGAGTCGCTCCGGGGGAGCTGCCCAAACTCGTCGAACACGTGCTCTCCACGGCCGGACTCCGGCTGATCGGGCTGATGGCGGTGGCCCCGCTCGGTGCAGAACCGCGCCCATCCTTCGCCCGGGTTCGCGAACTGGGTGAGCAGATTCAGCAGATCGCGCCGAACGCGAAATCCTTGTCCATGGGCATGTCCCAGGACTATGCGGAGGCGATCATCGAAGGGGCGACACACCTTCGAATTGGCACAGCAATCACCGGGAAACGCCCGGTATCCGGTTAATCTGGACAAGAAGAATCACCAACACGGAGGTCGAGATGTCCAACCCGCTCAAGAAAACCATGGTTTACCTGGGTCTGGCAGACGAGGAACTCGAGTACGAGGCGCCCGCTACTGCGCCCGCATCGACGGCCACTCACTCGACGGCGACCGGTGCTGCGGCATCAAAGTCCGCTGCTCCGCACTCCACCCCCAATTCCTCGCACGCCGCGTCGACCGCGTCGTCGTCACACACCGCCGGCGCATCCGCCTCGGCCGGTCGCGCATCGGTGACACCGCTGCGCAAGACCTCCGCTCCGAAGAATGTGGCTGCCTCAGACATGAATGAAATCCTCACCGTCCACCCGCGCCAGTATAAGGACGCTCAGGTGATCGCGGAGTCCTTCCGCGATGGAATCCCGGTCATCATCAACCTGTCTCAGATGAGCGACGCCGATGCGCGCCGCCTCATCGACTTTGCCAGCGGACTGTCCCAGGGGCTGTACGGGAAGATCGAGCGCGTCACGGCGAAGGTCTTCCTGCTCTCCCCGTCCCACGTTGTCGTGTCCGGCGACAATGCCGCGGAGGACTCCGATGCCGAGGCGTCCTTCTTCGCGCAGTCGTAGTTACCGCCGTGTTTGCCGTCAGCCTGATCGGTGCGATCGCCTACTACGCCCTCCTGCTCTACTTCTTCGTGATGTGGGGTCGGTTCATCATCGACCTCGTACGCAGTGTCAACCGGTCCTGGCGGCCGCAAGGCCCCCTGCTCGTCGTGATCGAGTTGGCCTATTCCCTGACCGACCCGCCGATCAAGTTCTTCCGCCGGCTCCTGCCGCCGCTTCGGGTCGGCCCGATCGCCTTCGACTTCGGCTGGAGCATCACCATGCTCTGCGTCATCGTCGGCATGTCGATCACCGGGCTCATGCGCTGACCGCTACCTCGCGCCCCGGACTGGGCATGTATTCTGGTCCGACGGCGTGCCGGGCTGACGCGGTCCGACTACGCGTCGGACCTTGATAGCGTTGGTTGAACGCAAACACAATGTTCGCAACTCGAGTTTTAAGGGTGGAAAGCCATGGCGCTAACTCCGGAAGATGTAGTCAACAAGCGGTTCCAGTCGACTAAGTTCCGCGAAGGATACGATCAGGACGAGGTCGATGACTTCCTCGACGAGGTCGTCGTTGAACTTCGCCGACTGACTGCAGAGAACGAGGAGCTCAAGGCTCGCGTCAGCTCTGGCGGCGCAGCGGAGCCTGCTGCCGCAGCCGAGGTCGCACCGGCGCCCGAGGCCGTCGCGGAGCCCGTCGTGGCTCCCGCTGTCGTGGCCTCACCGGTTGTCGCCGGGCCCATCGACGAGACCGCCGGCACGACCAACCTCCTCCAGCTGGCTCGTCGCCTACACGAGGAGCATGTCAAGGAGGGTGCCGAGAAGCGCGACGCACTCATCGCCGAAGGCCACGCCACCGCAGCCCGTCTCGTTGCCGAGGCCGAAGCTAAGCAGCGCGCGCAACTCAGCATTCTCGACCAGGAGCGCTCCGTCCTCGAGACCAAGATCGACGATCTGCGCACGTTCGAGCGCGAGTACCGCCAGAAGCTGAAGAGCTACATCGAGACCCAGCTGCGCGACCTCGACGCCACGTCGCCGGTCGAGTCGAGCAACGCCTCGAAGTCGAGCTTCCAGAGCTTTGGCGCCTAAGGTTCGAACGAAGAAGCGCCCCGGTGCGTTGATCCTCCTGGCCGTCGTGGCCCTGGGAATTTACGCTCTGGATCAGATCAGTAAGTACCTCATCGTCAGCAGACTGACCGAGGGTGACATCGTCCGGGTTCTGGGAGACGTGCTGCAAATGCACTTCGTCCGGAACCCGGGCGCTGCCTTTTCCCTGGCAGCCGGCATGACGTGGATCTTCTCGATCATCGCCGTGGCCGTGGTGATCCTCATGGTCTGGTTCGCCGGGCGCATCCGCTCTTTGGCCTGGTCTGTCGTCTTCGGGCTCCTGCTCGGCGGCGTGCTCGGCAACCTGACCGACCGGCTGCTGAGGGAGCCGTCCTTCGGCCTGGGTCACGTGATCGATTTCATCTCCACGCCCTGGCTTATCCCCGCCATTTACAACGTGGCGGATATGGCGATCGTGTCGAGCATGATCATCTTCATGTACCTGACCATTCGCGGAATCGGCCTCGACGGTCGCCGCACCGACGCCTCGGACCCGTCCGAATCCACCCCCACCCAGATAGCATCCTGATTCTCGCCATGGAAACACGCTCCCTTCCTCTCCCGGACGGACTCGCCGGAGTCCGCGTCGACGCCGGCATCGCCAAGCTCCTCGGCTTCTCACGCAGCTTCGCGGCCGAAGTCTGCGAGGCCGGCGGAGTCACGTTGGACGGGGTCGTGGCCGGTAAATCCGACCGGTTGCACAATGGAGCGTGGCTGGAGGTGTCCTGGCAGCCCAAGGAGGCCCTGGCGATCGTGCCCATCCCGGTGCCGGATCTCACGATCGTGCACGACGACGAGAGCATCGTGGTCATCAACAAGCCGTCCGGGGTGGCCGCGCATCCGAGTGTGGGCTGGACCGGTCCCACCGTGGTCGGCGCGCTCTCCGCGGCCGGCTACCGCATCGCCACCTCCGGGGCCAGCGAGCGGGCCGGGATCGTGCACCGCCTCGACGTGGGTACCAGCGGTCTGATGGTCGTCGCCAAGTCGGAGACCGCGTATACGGCGCTCAAGCGCGCCTTCCACGACCGCGAGGTCGAGAAGATCTACCACTCCGTCGTTCAGGGCCACCCCGATCCGAGCACCGGCACGATCGACGCGCCGATCGGGCGCCACCCTCGGTCGGACTGGAAGTTCGCGGTCATCGCCGGCGGCAAGGATTCCGTTACGCACTACGAGACGCTCGAGGCCTTCCCCTCGGCGTCACTGGTGGAGGTGCACCTGGAGACGGGGCGCACACATCAGATCCGGGTGCACATGGCCGCCCAGCGACATCCGTGCGTGGGTGACGCCATGTACGGCGCGGATCCCTCGATCACGGCGCGCCTCGGTCTGACCCGCCAGTGGCTGCACGCCAAGCAGCTGGCGTTCCACCACCCGGACACTCGGGAGTGGGTCACCTTCACCACCGACTACCCGGCCGACCTCGCGCACGCCCTCGACGTGCTGCGCGACGCCTGACGCGTAGCGCCCAATTCCAACACCTCGGAGCCGTTTTGTCCTCTCAGAATAAGTCGGGTGGATCGACAGATTCCTTCGTGCACCTGCACGTGCATAGCGAGTACTCGATGCTCGACGGCGCGGCGCGGGTCAAACCGCTGATCAACGCGGCGATCGAGCAGGGGATGCCGGCGGTCGCCATCACCGACCACGGCAACGTGTTCGGTGCGTTCGATTTCTGGCGAACCGCGACCGAGGCCGGCATCAAGCCGATCATCGGCACCGAGGCGTACATCACCCCCGGAACCAACCGGCGGGACAAGACCCGGGTGCGCTGGGGAACCAGCGGTCAGAACCGTGACGACGTCGGTGGCGCCGGTTCGTACACGCACATGACGCTGCTCTCGGAGACCACGGCCGGAATGCACAACCTGTTCCGGCTGTCGTCCAAGGCCAGCCTGGAGGGGTACTACTTCAAGCCCCGGATGGACCGGGAACTGCTCGCCGAGTTCTCGGACGGGCTGATCGGCACGACCGGGTGCGTGGGCGGCGAAGTGCAGACCCGCCTGCGCCTCGGCCAGTACGACGAGGCGAAGAAGGCGGCCGGGGAATTCCAGGACATCTTCGGCAAGGAGAACTTCTTCTGCGAGATCATGGACCACGGCATCGACATCGAGCGCCGCACCATGACCGACCTGCTCAAACTCGCCGGCGAACTCAAACTGCCGCTCGTGGCCAGCAACGACCTGCACTACACCCACGCCCACGACGCGACCGCCCATGCGGCCCTGCTCTGCGTGCAGTCGGCCTCGACCCTCGACGACCCGAACCGCTTCAAGTTCGACTCGAACGAGTTCTACCTGAAGACCGCCGCGCAAATGCGGCATCTCTTCCGCGACCACCCGGAATCCTGCGACAACACGCTGCTGATCGCCGAACGCTGCCAGGTGGAGTTCAACACCAAGGCCAACTACATGCCCCGGTTCCCCTGCCCGGAGGGGGAGAACGAGGAGAGCTGGTTCGTCAAGGAGAACGAGATCGGGCTGGCCAAGCGCTACCCGAACGGCATCCCGGACGAGGTGCGCAAACGAGCCGACTACGAGATCGGCATCATCATCCAGATGGGCTTCCCCGGGTACTTCCTCGTCGTGGCCGACTTCATCATGTGGGCCAGACAGCAGGGCATCCGGGTAGGTCCCGGCCGCGGGTCGGGCGCCGGTTCGATGGTCGCCTACGCCATGGGCATCACCGACCTGGACCCGCTCGTGCACGGGCTGATCTTCGAACGGTTCCTGAACCCTGACCGCGTCTCCATGCCCGACTTCGACGTGGACTTCGACGAGCGCCGTCGCGGCGAGGTCATCCACTACGTGACCGAGAAGTACGGCGAGGAGCGCGTCGCCCAGATTGTCACCTACGGCACGATCAAGGCCAAGCAGGCCCTCAAGGATGCGTCCCGGGTGCTCGGCTTCCCCTTCGGCATGGGGGACAAGCTCACCAAGGCCATGCCGCCGGCGATCATGGGCAAGGACGTGCCCCTGACCGGCATGTTCGACAAGGACCACGCGCGCTACCGCGAGGCCGCCGATTTCCGCGCCGTGATCGAGTCCGACCCCGAGGCCCGGACCGTCTTCGACACCGCCCTCGGCCTGGAGAATCTCAAGCGTCAGTGGGGCGTGCACGCCGCCGGGGTGATCATGAGCTCCGACCCGCTGATCGACATCATCCCGATCATGAAGCGTGAAGCGGATGGCCAGGTCGTCACCCAATTCGACTACCCGGCCTCCGAGGCCCTCGGCCTGATCAAGATGGACTTCCTGGGGCTGCGTAACCTCACCATCATCGACGACACCCTCGACAACATCGCCGTGAACCGTGGACACCGGCCCGTGCTCGAAGAAATGGGCCTGGAAGACCCGGCCGCCTACGAGCTGCTCGCCCGCGGTGACACGCTCGGGGTGTTCCAGCTCGACGGCGGGCCCATGCGGTCGCTGCTACGCCTGATGAAGCCCGACAACTTCGAAGACATCTCGGCCGTCATCGCCCTGTACCGGCCCGGCCCCATGGGCGCCAACTCGCACACCAACTATGCGCTGCGGAAGACCGGCCAGCAGGAGATCATCCCGATCCACCCGGAGCTCGAGGAGGCGCTGGCCGACGTCATCGGCACCACCTACGGCCTGATCGTGTATCAGGAGCAGGTCATGTCGATCGCGCAGAAGCTGGCCGGGTTCTCCCTGGGCCAGGCCGACCTGCTGCGCCGCGCGATGGGCAAGAAGAAGAAGTCGGAGCTGGACAAGCAGTTCGAGGGCTTCTCCGGCGGCATGGTCGCCAACGGCTACTCCATGGAGGCGGTGAAGACCGTCTGGGACATCCTGCTCCCGTTTTCCGACTACGCCTTCAACAAGGCGCACTCGGCCGCCTACGGGGTGCTCTCGTACTGGACCGCGTACCTCAAGGCGAAGTACCCGGCGGAGTACATGGCCGCGCTGCTGACCAGCGTCGGCGACTCCCGCGACAAGCTCGCGCTGTACCTGAACGAGTGCCGCCGGATGGGCATCCAGGTTCTACCGCCCGACGTGAATGAATCGATCGGGTACTTCGCGGCCGTGGGCACGGACATCCGTTTCGGGCTCGGCGCGGTGCGCAACGTGGGATTCAACGTGGTCGACGCGATCCGCGCCGCACGCACCGAGAAGGGCGCGTTTGAGTCGTTCCACGACTTCCTGCGCAAGGTGCCGATCCCGGTGGCGAACAAGCGCACGGTCGAGTCTTTGATCAAGGCCGGCGCATTCGACTCGCTCGGCGCGACCCGCCGGGCCATGTTCGAGATCCACGAAGCCGCGGTCGAATCCGCTGTCAAGATCAAGCGCGACGAGCAACACGGCATGGTCGGCTTCGACTTCGACAGCCTCTTCGACGACCCGCAAGAGAGCGAGCAGGTTCCCGACCGTCCCGAATGGAGTAAGAAGGAGAAGCTCGCGCTCGAACGCGACATGCTCGGGCTCTACGTCTCCGACCATCCGCTGGCCGGGCTCGAGCTCCCGCTGGCCAAGCACGCCAGCACGACCATCGTGGACCTGGTGGGATCGGAGCAGACGCAGGATGCCGACACCGTCACCATCGCCGGGCTGATCACCAGCGTGCAGCACCGGATCGCGAAGAAGTCGGGCAACCAATACGGCATCATCCAGGTCGAGGATTTCGGTGGGGAGATCGCCGTGATGTTCATGGGCAAGGCCTATCAGGAGTTCTCGTCCGACCTGGTCAGCGACTCGGTCGTGGTCGTGCGGGGCCGGGTGAGCCTGCGCGACGACGGCATGAATCTGCACGCGTACAGCATTTTCGCGCCCGAGCTCGGCTTGGCCTCGGAAACCGGCACGCTGACGGTCACGCTGGCGGAATCCCGGGCCACAACCGACACCGTGACGGCGCTGGGTGAAGTCATCACCCGCCACATCGGCAGCTCCGAGGTGCGGATCAAGCTGGTGAAGGGCCACACGGCCCGAGTGTTCGAGCTGCCCCATCATGTGAAGATCAGCGCCGACCTGTTCGGGGAGCTCAAGAGCCTGCTCGGGCCGAACTGCCTGACCTAAGAGAACGAGTCCGAGCCGACCGCTGGTGTCGCCCTCGGCAAGTCAGAGCTGACGGCACCTCGTGGAAGCTGATCCTCACCGGTGACGCGAAGTGCCCGGTGTCGAACCAATTCGACGGAGATTCTCGTGTGAAACCGCTTTCTCGGGGTGGAATGGGGCCGATTCGGCCAGAATCTCCGTCGAATTCGTTCGGGACAGACCTGACTGGCAGCGCCGTGAAGTGCGCTGCCGTCAGGCTCTGCCGACGTAGGCCGCGAGGTGCTGGCCGGTGAGGGTGGAGCGGTCGGCGACCAGGTCGGCCGGTGAGCCCTCGAAGACGATCCGGCCGCCGTCGTGACCGGCGCCGGGTCCGAGGTCGATGATCCAGTCGGCATGAGCCATCACGGCCTGGAGATGCTCGACGACGATGACCGACTTGCCGGAGTCCACGATTCGGTCGAGCAGGCCGAGCAACTGCTCGACGTCGGCGAGGTGGAGTCCGGTGGTCGGCTCGTCGAGCACGTAGACGCCGCCCTGCTCAGCCAGGTGGGTGGCCAGCTTGAGCCGCTGGCGCTCGCCCCCCGAGAGCGTCGTGAGCGGCTGGCCGAGGCTGAGATAGCCGAGCCCAACGTCGGTAAGCCCGCCCAGGATGGCGTGGGCGGCCGGCGTGCGCGCCGCTCCGGCGCCGAAGAACTCCCGGGCCGCCGTCACCGACATCGCGAGCACCTCACTGATATCGCGGCCGCCGAGGCGGTACTCCAAAACGGATGCCTCGAACCGCTTCCCCGCGCAGACCTCGCAGGTGGTGGCGACGCCCGCCATCATGGCCAGGTCGGTGTAGACGACGCCGGCACCGTTGCAGTTGGGGCAGGCACCCTCGGAGTTGGAGCTGAACAGCGCGGGCTTCACGCCGTTGGCCTTCGCGAAGGCCTTTCGGATCGGGTCGAGCATTCCCGTGTACGTCGCCGGATTGCTTCTGCGGGAACCGCGGATGCTGCCCTGATCGATGGACACCACGCCCGCGCCAGTGGGGATCGACCCGTGCACGAGCGAGCTCTTTCCGGAGCCCGCGACCCCCGTCAGCACGACGAGCACGCCGAGCGGGATATCCACGTCCACATCCTTCAGGTTGTTCTTTGTCGCGCCGCGAATCTCCAGCGTGCCCGTGGGGGTGCGCACTGCGGGCTTGAGTGCTGCGCGATAGTCGAAGTGGCGGCCAGTAAGGGTGCCGCTGGTGCGGAGACCCTCCACGGTGCCCTCGAAGCAGACGGTGCCGCCCGCCGCGCCGGCGCCGGGTCCGAGATCGACGACGTGGTCGGCGATCACGATCGTCTCCGGCTTATGCTCCACGACGAGCACCGTGTTGCCCTTGTCCCGCAGCTGCAGCAGCAGTGTGTTCATGCGCTCGATGTCATGGGGATGCAGCCCGATGGTGGGCTCGTCGAAGACGTAGGTGACGTCGGTGAGTGAGGAGCCCAGGTGCCGGATCATCTTGGTGCGCTGGGCCTCCCCGCCCGACAAAGTTCCGGCCGGCCGGTCGAGCGACAGGTAACCCAACCCGATCTCCACGAACGAGTCGAGGATCTGGCGCAACGCCTGCGTGAGCGGGGCCACCGATGGCTCGCTCTGGCCGCGAACCCACCCGGCCAGGTCGCTGATCTGCCAGGCACAGGCGTCGGCGATGCTCACTCCGGAGATCTTCGACGAGCGAGCCGCCTCGCTGAGTCGGGTGCCGCCGCACTCGGGGCAGGTGGCGAACGTGACCGCACGCTCCACGAACGCGCGGATATGCGGCTGCAAAGCGGAGACATCCTTGGACAGGAACGACTTCTGAATCTGCGGGATGAGGCCCTGATACGTCAGGTTGATCCCGTCGACCTTGATCTTGGTCGGCTCCTTGTAGAGCAGGTCGTCCAGTTCCTTCGTGCTGTACCGATGAATTGGCTTGTCCGGGTCGAACCAGCCGCAGCCGCGGAAGATGCGGCCGTACCAGCCGTCCATCGTGTAGCCAGGGATCGTGAGCGCGCCCTCGTTGAGCGACTGGGAATCGTCGTATAGCGCCGAGCGATCGATGTCGTTGACGGTGCCCATGCCCTCGCAGCGCGGGCACATGCCGCCGGTGATGCTGAAGCTGCGCCGCTCCTTCACGGTCTTTCCGCCGCGCTCGAGCGTGACCGCCCCGGCCCCACTGATCGAGGCGACGTTGAACGAGAACGCCTGGGGCGATCCGATGTGGGGCTGACCGAGCCGGCTGAAGAGGATGCGCAGCAGCGCGTTGGCGTCGGTGGCGGTCCCGACCGTGGAACGGGAGTTGGCCCCCATTCGCTCCTGGTCGACGATGATGGCCGTGGTCAGACCATCCAGCACGTCCACCTCGGGGCGCGCCAGGGCCGGCATGAATCCCTGCACGAACGCACTGTAGGTCTCGTTGATCAACCGCTGCGACTCGGCGGCGATCGTGCCGAACACTAGTGAGCTCTTGCCCGAGCCGGAAACGCCGGTGAACACCGTCAGCCGCCGCTTCGGGATGTCGAGGCTGACGTCCCTGAGGTTGTTCACGCGCGCGCCCCGCACCCGGATCCGGTCGTGGCTGTCGGCCGCGGGCGGCGCGGGCATGGTCGTGCTCGCGGCGCTGCTCAGGTCAGTGCTCATCGTGTCTCCCTCTGGTGGCCGGGCCGCCCACGTGGTCTCGGTGGTCGTCGCCTGGTCGAGTCAACCAGCTTCAAGGCCGGTTGTTGCGGTTCCGCCGTGGATGATTCCAGTGTCAGTGCGGTCGAGGCCGTGTGCAAGCTCGATAACCGATGACACAGACGGGGTGGAAGTTTGCGGCGCAGGTATCCGGAGCCGGGCGAGCGTGAGAACGTGAGCCCACGTCCACGGGGTGCGCCGCGCGTGCGAGCCGGGTCCCGAACGGCTCGTGGGACGGACGCGGAAACCCGCACGCAGGTCGTAGCCTTGAGGTATGAGCACAGGCACTCGGGAACCTCTGTACACCACGGCGATTCTGGCCGGGCGGGCCGTGTTCGGCCTGCTGCGGCTGAAGCCATCCGTGACCGGTCTGAAGAATCTTCCGGACACCGGCGGGGCGGTGATGGCGATCACGCACTTCGGCTACATGGACTTCGCCCTGGTCGAGTGGATGCTGTGGCACAAGAACCGAAGGCACATCCGTTTCATGGCCAAGAAGGGCGCGTTCGACCAGAAGCTCGTGGGCGTGTTGCTGCGCGGCATGCGTCATATCTCGGTCGACATGAAGGCAGGGGCGGAGGCTTACGGCCAAGCCGTGGCCGCGCTGCGGGCGGGCGAACTGCTCGGCGTGTTCCCGGAAGGCGGCGTGAACGCCTCCTTCACCGTGCGCGAGTTGAAGTCGGGTGCCATCCGGATGGCCGCCGAGGCCGGGGTCCCCGTGATCCCGATCGCGGTCTGGGGCGGGCACCGCGTGCTCACGAAGAACCACAAGCCGGCCCTGCGCGAGGTGTTCGACGTGCCCATCCACTTCGCCGTCGGCGAGCCGTTCACGGTCGCGGCGGGGGAGGGCACGCAGCCGATGACGTTGGCACTCCACGACACCCTGCAGGTTCTCGTCGACAACCTGCAGAAAGCCTATCCGGTGGACGGCGCCGGCCAGTGGTGGCAGCCGCGGCACCTGGGCGGCACCGCGCCCACGCCGGAGGAGGCCGCCGTGGCCGAGGCCGAGCGGCGCCGGCGGCGCGACGAGGCCGGCGCAGCCCCGTCACAAGGCTAGGCCGGGGCGCCGGGCACGCGGTAGGTGCGCTCGTAGTACAGCAGAGCCTCGTCGTTCTCGCCCATGCCGCCTTCCTCGATCTTCACGACCACGACGGCGCTGTTGTGCACCAGTGTGCGTTCGATGATTCGCCCGATCATCCACGAGGTGACGCCCTTCAGCACGGGCAGGCCGTGGGGTCCGGGCTGCCAGTGGTCGCCGACGAAGCGCTGGTTCGCAGGGCCCGACATCACCTCGGCGACGGCACGATTGTGCGCCCCGAGGATGTGGATGACGACCCGGTCGCTCTCGGCGATCGCCGGCCAGGTGCTGGCTGACCGGGCCATGTTGAATGTGGCCAGCGGCGGAACCGACGACAGCGACGCCAGCGAGGTGGCCGTGAATCCCACCGGGGCGCCGTCCGGGCGCAGCGCGGTGATCACCGCGACACCGGCGGCGTGACGCCGGAAGGAATGTTTGAAGGCGGCCAGATCCAGCGGTGCATTGGGATCATCGGCCAGCGGTACGGTGGCGGGCTGGGGTACTTCGGTGTCGCTCATGTGACTGAATCAATCTCCTCGCCATTGAGCCTATTCCCGGTGGACGGGAGTTGATGGCTAGGCTGGAACGCGATGATCCAGACTATTGACCTCCGAGGGACCCGGCCCACTCCGGCGGAATTGCTTGCAGCCGTCCCGCGTGCGCTCACCGACGTGACCGCGGCCAGCGACGTCGCAGCCGAATTGATCGACGATGTGCGGGCCAGAGGCGAGGATGCCCTCCGCGACCAGGCGGAACGCCTCGACCGGGTGCGTCCGTCCCATGTGCGGGTTCCCGCGTCCCACGTCACCGAGGCCCTGGCCGGGCTCGACCCGACGGTGCGCACGGCCATCGAGGAGACCATCCGTCGCGTGCGCATCGCCAGCGCGGCCCAGGTGCCGCCGCAGGTGACCACCACGATCGCCGACGGCGCCACCATCACGCAGCGCTGGCAGCCGATCAACCGGGTCGGCCTGTACGTTCCCGGCGGCAAAGCCGTCTACCCCTCGAGCGTCGTGATGAACGTGGTTCCGGCCCAGATCGCCGGCGTCTCCTCGATCGCGCTGGCGTCGCCGCCGCAGAGCGACTTCGACGGACGCGTGCACCCCACCATCCTCGCCGTGGCGGGCCTGCTCGGCATCGACGAAATCTACGCCATGGGCGGGGCCGGCGCGGTCGGCGCCTTCGCCTACGGTGTTCCCGGGCTCGGCCTGGATCCGGTGCAGCTGGTCACCGGCCCCGGCAACGTCTATGTGGCCGCCGCCAAGCGGCTCGTGCGCGGAGTGACCGGCATCGACTCCGAGGCCGGCCCTACCGACATCCTGGTCATCGCGGATGCGTCCGCCGACCCCGGCGTCGTCGCGGCCGACCTGGTCAGCCAGGCCGAGCACGACGAGCTGGCCGCCGCCATGCTGGTCACCGATTCGGCCGAGCTCGCCGACGCCGTCGCACTGCACCTGGTCGACCTGATGCAGAGCACGACCCACAGCATCCGTGTCACCGCGTCCCTGAACGGGCGCCAGTCGGGGATCGTGCTCGTGGACGACCTCGACGCCGCGGCCGCGTTCAGCAACGCGTTCGGTCCCGAGCACCTCGAGATCCAGACGAGCGACCCGGATGCCGTGCTCGCGCTGATCGAGAACGCCGGCGCCATCTTCCTCGGCCCTCATTCGCCCGTGAGCCTCGGCGACTACGTGGCTGGCTCGAACCACGTGCTGCCGACGGGAGGCCAGGCCCGGTTCGCCTCCGGACTCGGCGCCTACACCTTCCTGCGCCCCCAGCAGGTCGTCACGTACAGCCGGGAGGCACTGCGCGAGGTCGCGGACCACATCGCGGCCCTGTCCGCGGCGGAGGCGCTGCCCGCGCACGGCGACGCCGTCACGGCCCGTTTCACGACGGCGCTGTAAGCTGAGCCCACGATGTTCTGCCCGTTCTGCCGCCACCCGGACTCCCGAGTCATCGACTCGCGCACGAGCGACGACGGACTTTCCATTCGTCGGCGTCGACAGTGCCCCGAATGCGGCCGGAGGTTCAGCACCACCGAGACCGCCAGCCTGAACATCGTCAAGCGCAGCGGGGTCGTCGAACCGTTCAGCCGCGACAAGATCGTGGCCGGCGTGCGCAAGGCCTGCCAAGGTCGTCCGGTAACGGATTCCGACCTGGCCATGCTTGCCCAGCGGGTGGAGGAGACCATCCGGCAGACCGGCGCGTCGCAGGTGAAGGCGAACGAGGTCGGCCTCGCGATCCTGCCGCCGCTGCGCGAACTTGATGAGGTGGCCTATCTCCGCTTCGCGAGTGTCTACCAGGCATTCGATTCGCTCGAGGATTTCGAGACCGCGATCGCCCGGCTGCGCACCGAACACGGATCCCGCACCGAACACGGCTCCCGCCCCGAGCAGGGCAGCGGCGCGGGCGCCGCACACCCGTCCGAGTCGTAGGCGGCACCGTGTACCCGCTGATCTTCTCGCTGTTCCTGACCCGCCTCGACCCCGAACGAGCCCATCACCTCGCCTTCACCGTGATCCGGGCGCTGCCCGCGTTCGGTGTCGGCCGGGTCGTGCACCGCTTAACGCGCCCGCGCACCGACCTCGGTGTCCAGACCCTGGGTCTGCGATTCCAGTCGCCGTTCGGTGTGGCCGCCGGCTTCGACAAAGACGGTGAAGCCGTGCTCGGGCTCGGCCAGCTCGGGTTCGGGCACGTGGAGGTCGGCACCATCACCGCCGTTCCCCAGCCCGGCAACCCGAAACCGCGCCTGTTTCGCTTGATCCCCGATCGCGCGGTCGTCAACCGGATGGGCTTCAACAACGCCGGTGCCCGCGCCGCCCGGGTGCGCCTCGCGCACGTTCGCTCCGCTGCCGGTCGCCCGGTCCTCGGCATCAACATCGGCAAGAGCCGCGTCACCGCGGTCGAGGACGCCACCGCCGACTACCTGGTCAGTGCCGCGCTGCTCGCGCCCCTGGCTGACTATCTCGTCGTGAACGTCAGCTCGCCCAACACGCCCGGGCTACGCGGACTGCAGGAACTCGACCAACTCGCCCCGCTGCTTCGGGCGGTCAAGACCGAGGCCGGCGCCACGCCCCTGCTGGTGAAAATCGCCCCCGACCTCGCCGATGATGAAGTGACCCGGATCGCCGAACTCGTGGTGGAGTTGGGTCTCGACGGCATCATCGCCACGAACACCACGATTGCCCGCGCCGGACTGAAAACGGATGCCGCAACCGTCGAGGCTGCCGGCGCCGGCGGTCTCTCCGGTGCCCCACTCCAGGCGCGGTCCCTGGCCGTGCTGCGCGTGATCCGGGCCGCTGTGCCCCGGGAGCTGTGCGTGATCTCGGTCGGCGGTGTAGAGACCGCGAACGACGTGGCCGAGCGCCTCGCCGCGGGTGCGACGCTCGTTCAGGGCTACACCGGGTTCCTCTATCGAGGGCCGCTCTGGGCTCGCCAGATCAACCGTGGCCTCGACCGCATCCTCGCCGCAGAACTGTAGCCAACGGAGACAGGCCGCCGAGCCCAAAACACGCCGTCGCGCCTAGATCAGAGCGCTGTCCGCGAGCTGCCGGGCGAGGGCCGAGCCGTCCGGCCCGTACACCCAGCGGGGATCGCGGGGCGCGGGCGCGGCATCCTTCGCCCGGCGACCGGCCAGAACGGCCTGGCTGGGGGAGAGCTGGCGGATCGCGACGGCCTCGACATTGTCGGGGAAGTCTCGCTGGAACTCGCTGTAGATGGCCTCATCGTGCTGGCCGTCGTCGCCGAACAGAATCCAGCGGATCTCCGGGAATTCCTGGGCCAGACGGCGCAGGTTGGCCCGCTTGTGGTCCTGGCCGCTCCGGAACCAGCGGTCGTGGGTGGGACCCCAGTCAGTGAGCAGGAGAGCCCCCGACGGGTACAGGTTGCGGTTCAGGAACCGGGTCAGGGTCGGGGCGACGTTCCAGGCCCCGGTCGACAGGTAGATCATCGGGGCGCCCTCGTTGACCGCGGCGAGGCGGTCGAGGAGGACCGCCATGCCCGGCGTGGGAACTCGGGCGTGCTCGTCGAGCACGAAGGTGTTCCAGGCGGCGAGCAGCGGGCGGGGAAGGGTGGTCACCATGACCGTGTCATCGACGTCGGAGAGGATCCCGCGGCGTACCGTCGGGGCCACGATGAAGAGCGGGGCCTCGACCGGCGCTGCCGTGTCGTCGGTGTGCAGCCGGGCCATCTGCCAGCCCGGGGTGAGCGTGACCGGAATGACGGTGTCGACCACGCCCCCGCGGTCGGCCTGCACCCGGTGGGAGAAGCCGTTGATCTCGATGGTCACCGTCACGTCGTTGACCGGAACGCTGGTGAAGCTGTGCCAGCCGCGAATTCCGGCCTCGCGGCGGTCGGCGTGCCAGTGGCGGCGTGCCAGCTTGGAGCCGGGCTTGGCCGGTTTGGCCAGAAGCACCCGGCACAGGATGCGCACCCACTCGGTCGAGCCGTAGCCGGCATAGGGGATGACCGTGGGCAGGTAGCCGCGTTTGCGGGCGTGGCGTTCGCGCTTGAAGTGCAGCCAGTCCTCGATGCGGGCTGCGCGATGCATCATCTTCGCTGGCGTGCCCGTGGGCGGGATTCGCGGATATGTCGGCACGTCCCTAGTCTGGCATGCGCAGGACGCTACCCGGCATCGAAGTCGGGTCGCCCGGACATCCGAGGGATATTTCTGCCCAGTCGGGCGAGACACGCCGTCACGTCCCACCGCGGGGCACATTGCCGCCTAGTATTAGTGAATTACTCTCAAGGAGGACAAGTGTCACTCAGTGACCTTTTCGGTGGGGATCCTTTTGTGCCGGCCCAGCAGGCCCGCATCGAGCCGATCCAACAGCGCAGCACGGCACGACTGTCCGGTCTGCTCGACGCCGCCGCGGTTGTCGTGGACGAGGTCGGGTTCGACCGCATCACGACCGCCATGGTGGCCGAGCGCGCAGGCGCGTCGATCGGGACTGTGTACCGGTACTACCCCGATCGCGTCGCGGTGCTGCAGGCGCTGCGCGAGCGCGCGGTGCTGCGATTCCGGAGCCGAGTTGCGGAGCAGCTGAAGACGAACGCTCCCCAGGGCTGGTGGCAGGCCGTCGACGTGGCCATCACGGCCTTCGTCGACCTGTACCGCTCTGAGCCGGGGTTTCGCATCATGCATTTCGACGACCGGCAGGGTGTGCCTGTCGTCGAAGCCCCCGACGCGGGATACTTCGCCCGCCGGGTGGCCGGCATGCTGGTCGAGGAGTTCGGCCTCGAGGGCGGCGACGAACTGATCTTCCGGCTCGAGGTCGCCGTCGAGATGGGCGACTCGATCCTGTCGCGGGCGTTCCGCTCCGACCCGCAGGGCGATGAGCGGTTCATCGAAGAGTGCCGCGTGGTCACGCATGACTACCTCGCCGGATACTACGGGCCGAGCGTTCGCTAGGAATTCCGCGATCCGTTGGCTCGCGGCGCCGTGTGATGGTTGGGTGGTGTACCTGCGTCCCGCGTTGTGTCGACTTCGGTCGAGAAATGAGCCATTTTCATGATCGAGTTCCGCTCGGTGAGCAAGCAGTTCCCGGACGGCACACTTGCCGTTGACGATTTCAGCCTGACGCTCCCGTCGCACCAGACGACGGTGCTCGTCGGCTCATCCGGCTCGGGCAAGACCACCCTGCTGCGCATGATCAATCGGATGGTTGACCCGAGCCGCGGCACGATCGAGATCGACGGGGCCGACATCGCCCAGCTCGAGCCGGTGCCACTGCGGCGCGGCATCGGCTATGTGATGCAAAACTCCGGCTTGCTCCCGCACCGCACGGTGATCGACAACGTCGCGACCGTTCCGTTGCTGCGCGGGGTGCCGAGAAAGAAGGCCCGCGCCGACGCCCTCACCCTGCTTGACACGGTGGGCCTGGACCAGACCCTGGCGGACCGGTACCCCAGCCAGCTCTCCGGCGGGCAGCAGCAGCGGGTCGGGGTGGCGCGCGGGCTCGCGGTCAACCCAAACATTCTGCTGATGGACGAGCCGTTCGGCGCCGTCGACCCGATCGTGAGGGCCGAGCTCCAGCAAGAACTGATCCGGCTGCAGAGCGAGCTCGGCAAAACGGTCGTGTTCGTCACCCACGATATCGAGGAGGCGTTCCTCCTCGGTGACCAGGTCGTCATCCTGCGTGACGGCGGACGGATCGCCCAGGTGGGGGCGCCGGCCGAGATCCTGGCGAACCCGGCCGACGACTTCGTGGCCAGCTTCGTCGGAGCGGATCGCGGCAAGCGTGCCCTGCATCTAGAACGCCGCGGCGACTCCGACCTGCTGCTCGACAGTGAGGGCCGCCTGGCCGGTGTGCTCGTGGCGCCGGGGAAGACCGCGCACTCCCCGGATTCCCAGGCTCCGCGGTGACCTGGATCTGGTCGAATCTCGACCTGCTCTGGGATCGCACCCTGGACCACCTGATCCTCAGCGTGCCGCCGATCCTTCTCAGCTTCCTGATCGCCGTGCCGCTGGGCTGGCTCGCGAACCGGTACCGTGCCGGCCGCGGCGTGATCCTGACGGCCAGTGGGCTGCTCTACGCCATCCCGTCCCTGCCGCTGTTCTTCGTGATCCCGGCCATCGTCGGCACCAGCCTTCGCTCGCCGCTCAATCTGATCATCGCCCTGACGATCTACGGCGTCGCGTTGATGGTACGCGTGGTGGCCGACGGGCTGGCATCCGTGGACCAGGATGTGCGCCAGTCCGCTGTCGCCGTGGGGTATTCCGGCTGGAGCATCTTCTGGCAGGTTGAGCTGCCGCTGGCCGGGCCGGTGCTCCTGGCCGGCCTGCGGGTCGTGGCCGTCAGCACGGTCAGCCTCGCCACGGTGGGGGCCGTGATTGGCGCGCAGAGCCTCGGCAGCCTGTTCACGGATGGCTTTCAGCGCGGTATCCAGGCCGAAATCATCGCCGGAATCGTGCTGACCGTGGCGCTGGCGCTGCTGCTGGACGGCTCCCTCGTGCTGCTCGGGTGGGTTCTGCTGCCCTGGACCCGCCTGGCGGCGACCGACCGGAGGGCCGTCCGGGTGGCCCGGCTCACGGAGGCGTCAGCATGAACCTGTTCGTTGACGCGGTGAACTGGATCCTCGACCCGGCCAATTTCGCCGGGCCGGGCGGCATTCCGGCGCGGACGATCGAACACCTGGTGTTCACCCTCGTGGCGGTCCTGATGGCCTCCGTGATCGCGATTCCGGTTGGTTTCCTGATCGGGCATACGGGTCGGGGACGTAGCTTCGCTGTGGCCACCTCCGGCGGGCTGCGGGCCATTCCGACCCTCGGCCTGTTGACCCTGGTCGCGCTGTGGGTCGGGATTGGGCTCGGTGCGCCGTACGTCGCGCTCACGGTCCTGGCGATCCCGCCGATCCTCGCGGGTGCCTACGCCGGCTTCGAGGCCATTGACCGGTCCGTCATCGACTCCGCCCGGTCGGTCGGGATGTCGGAGAGCCAGATCGTGGGCACGGTCGAGATCCCCTTGGGGTTGCCGTTGCTGATCGCGGGCATCCGTTCGGCCACCCTGCAGGTCGTCGCCACGGCGACCCTGGCTGCCTATGTGGCGGATATCGGCCTCGGCCGGTTCCTGTTCGCCGGGTTGAAAACCCGCGACTACGCGGAGATGCTGGGCGGGTCACTGCTCGTGATCCTGGTTGCCCTCGTCCTCGAGGGAATATTCACTGTTGTTCAGCGACTTGTCGTTCCCAGAGGCGTCGCGTCCGGACGTCCCCCAGTCGACCGTGGCAGGTCAGCCCGACCTGTCCCGGGGATGGATCCCGCCATCACGAAAGGAACCCACTAATGTTCACAGCTCACAGAGGCCGGCTCGCGGCTGTCGCCGCGGTCGCGGTTGGGGCCGTCGTAGCCCTTGCAGGGTGTGCGTCCGGTGACCCGCTGGACAGCGGAAGTAACGCCGACGAGGGGTCCACCACCCTGGTCGTCGGTTCGCAGGACTACTACTCGAACGAGATCATCGCCGAAATCTACGCCCTGGCGTTGGAGGGGAACGGCTTCACGGTCGACCGCCAGTTCAAGATCGGTCAGCGCGAGGTCTACCTGCCCGAGATCGAATCCGGTGCCATCGACGTCTTCCCCGAGTACACCGGCAGCCTGCTGCAGGCCCTGAATGCGGATGCCGCCGGAGGCACCGCCGACGAGACCTACGCGCAGCTGCAGGACGAGCTGCCCGAGGGGCTGAGCGTGCTCGACATGGCCTCGGCCACGGACCAGAACTCCTGGACCGTCACGCAGGCCTTCGCCGACGAGTACAGCCTGACCGACATCGCGTCGCTCGCCGATGTCACCGAGCCGATCACCGTCGGCGGACCGTCCGAACTCCAGACCCGCCCCTACGGACCGACGACCCTGACAGAGAAGTACGGCATCCCCATCGCCGGCTTCACGCCCATTGAGGATGGTGGCGGCCCGCTCACGATCAAAGCTCTCGTCGACAACGACATTCAGATCACGAACGTCTACACGGCCAGCCCGAACATCAAGTCGGACAGCCTCGTCGCCCTCGACGACCCGGACGGCCTGTTCTTCGCGGACAACGTCGTGCCCGTGGTGTCCGACAAGGTCGGCGGGAAGGCCGCCGACGTGCTCAACGCCGTCAGTGCCGCTCTGACCGCCGAGGACCTGGTGGGCCTCAACTCCGAGAGCGTGAACGACCAGCTCTCGGCCGAGAAAATCGCTGCCGCTTGGCTCGAACAAGCGAACCTCTTCTAGGCACCAGCTGACTCGGGCACTGCCTGACCAATTCGACGGAGATTCTGCGCCTACGGGCCGGTTTTGGAGCAAAACGGGCTCTGGGGCCGAGAATCTCCGTCGAATTCGTCAGGGGCAGGGGCAGGGGCAGTCGCGGGCTCAGGCGAGGGAGAGGAGCAGCGTCGGCAGCAACAGGAGTGCCCCGGCGCCGGCCGCGACGAAAAGCACGGCGGAGGGCGTCAGCGGCGCCGGTGGGGTGATCAGGCGGCGAACGCGGGGTGTCACCAGGTCGAACGGATGGTCCGGGCCGTCGGCGAGTTCGACATCCGTTCCCAGCGGGTCCACCTGGTGTGCCGACCCGACCAGTGCGATCGCGGTGGCCAACGTTCGGTCGTCCACCACCCGCCGGGCCTGGTCGTCGGCGAGCATCTCGACCAGCAGGGCGACCGCGTTCTCGGCGCGGTTCGCGATCGGGAACCACGGCAATGCGCTGTGCCAGGACTTGAAGGCGAGCAGCACGAGGTGGTGCTGCTGCACCAGGTGGGCGCGCTCGTGTGCGATCACCGCGCGCAACTGGTCGGCATTCAGCAATTGCAGAAGGCCGCGAGAAAGCACGGTCGCCGACCGGGTCGCGCCGGGCAGGCAGTACGCGACCGGGGCGTCGTGTTCGATCACACGCGTGCCGGAATGGTTCGGCAGAGGGTCGCTGAGTAGTCCGATCAGGTGCCGGTGCCTGCGGTGCTGGCGCCCCGCGCGGGAGAAGGTCGCGGCGAGGTTGAGCAGCAGATGGCTGCCGAGGATCAGCGCCGCGCACAGCAGGAGTACCGAGCCGAACGACGTGCCGGCCGGCAGTGTGCCGGTGAAGAGATGGCCCGCCAGTGCGCGGATGCCCTCGAACAGGTTCTCGCCGAACGGG
This sequence comes from Cryobacterium sp. TMT2-42-4, assembly GCF_004402645.1. Lineage (NCBI taxonomy): Bacteria > Bacillati > Actinomycetota > Actinomycetes > Micrococcales > Microbacteriaceae > Cryobacterium > Cryobacterium sp. TMT2-42-4. The sequence continues at coordinate 56,154 of NZ_SOFT01000035.1, read as the reverse complement.
ATCAGCCCGAAGCTGAGCAGCGAGCCGAGCATCGAGAGCCCTCCGGCCAGGGCGATGGACTGCCACAACACTAGGGCGACCGCGGGGGAGCGGGCCGGCCAGCCGGCGGTGGCAAGCCAGATCGGGACCGGACCGGCGAGCAGCACGGCCACGATCAGAAGCGCTACGGCCGTGACGAACACGACTCGGCCGCTCCGACGCGTGCTGATTGGAGCAGGGACTGGAGTGGGGACTGGATGCCGGTCACTCGCGACCGAGAGGTGCGGTGCCGAGGAGCAGGCGCAAAACGTCGGCCTCCTGAGGGGTGACATCCCCGATGAACCGGGCGAGGGCCGCCTGCCGGTCGGGAGCAGAGCCGAGCACCTCGTGCATCAGCTCCGCGGTATGTTCCGCCCGGGTCGACACGGCCCGGTAGCGGTGCGGCCGGGTGTCTCGGTCGCGGGTGACGAAGCCCTTGGTCTCCAGGCGGGAAAGCACCGTGAGCACTGTCGTGGTGGCGAGTGGTGTGCGCCTCGTGGTGGCGGCCGTCGGGGTGAGCAGCCGATCTCGGAGGTCGTTGGCAGGCAGAGGCGTTGCGGTGTCCCACAGGACATCCATCAGCAGCCGTTCCAGCACTCCCAAGCTCCCCATACTGGGGAGTCTAGCGGGCGGCAATCAACTCTTCTACGTCTCGTAGAAGAGTAATGTTCTACAGACTGTAGAAAAACCCGATGACGCTGGAGGGCGCATGAACGAGTGGCTGGATCCGTTACTCCTGTCGAGATGGCAATTCGGTCTGACTACCGTCTACCACTTCCTCTTCGTACCGCTCACGATCGGGCTGGCGTTCACGGTCGCCCTTTTCCAGACCGCCTGGGTGCGCACCGACAAGGCCAAGTACCTCCAACTGACCCACTTCTTCGGCAAGATCTTCCTGATCAACTTCGCCATGGGCGTCGTTACCGGAATCGTGCAGGAGTTCCAGTTCGGAATGAACTGGTCGGACTACTCCCGCTTCGTTGGTGACGTCTTCGGCGCCCCGCTCGCCTTCGAGGGCATCATCGCCTTCTTCCTGGAGGCCACGTTCATCGGACTGTGGATCTTCGGCTGGGACAAGCTGCCCCGCGGCCTGCACCTCGCCACCATCTGGCTGACCACGGCCGGTTCGATCGCCTCGGCCTACTTCATCCTCGCGGCGAACGCGTTCATGCAAAACCCGATCGCGTTCCGCATCAACGAGGAGCGCGGCCGGGCCGAGCTCACCAGTATCGGCGAGCTTCTGACCAACCCGATCGCTGTGGCCTCCTTCCCACACACGATCTTCGCCTGCTTCATGGTGTCGTCGGGGCTCGTCATCTCGGTGGCCGCCTGGCACCTGCTGCGCAAGCAGCACGTGGAATCCATGCGTCCCGCGCTCAAGCTGGGCATGTGGATGATGGTTGTCTCCGGAGCGCTCACCACCTTCTTCGGCGACTCGCTGAGCCTGGCCATGACCGCGGCCCAGCCCATGAAGATGGCGGCGGCCGAGGCGATGTACAAGACAGCGACGGGCGCCGAGGCATCCTTCTCGATCTTCACCCTCGGCACCCCCGACGGCGTCAGCGAACTGTTCTCGATTCGTATCCCATACCTTTTGTCGTTCCTGTCGACCCACACCCTCAACGGCACGGTCGAAGGCATCGACAACCTGCAGGCGCAGTATGTGACCCTGTACGGCCCCGGCGACTACACCCCGACCATCTGGATCACCTACTGGGCCTTCCGCTGGATGATCGGTCTCGGCATCGCCCACATCCTGGTTGCCGTCGTCGGCCTCTGGCTGACCCGCGGCGGGCGCAGCCCCCAGGCCAGCTGGGTCTGGAAGATCGCCATCTGGAGCTTCCCGTTCTCGCTTCTCGCCATGAGCGTCGGCTGGATCTTCACCGAGATGGGCCGGCAGCCCTGGCTGGTGTTCGGACTCCTGCGCACCCAGGACGGCGTGTCACCCAATGTCAGCGGCGTCGAGATCCTGATCTCGCTGATCGCCTTCACGCTGATCTACGGCGCCCTCGCCGTCGTCGAATTCAAGTTGATCCTGCAGGCCGTGCGGACGGGACCTGCCTCACTGGCGGAACCCGACCCGGTGTCCGGCAAGGTCACGCCACAGGTCACGGTCTACTAGGAGCGCATGATGGATCTCAACATTCTCTGGTTCTGGATCATCGGTGCACTCTTCATCGGCTACTTCGTTCTGGACGGCTTCGACTTCGGCGTCGGCATGTCGCTGCCCTTCCTGGGCACGGACGACCTCGACCGCCGGGTCATCATCAACACCATCGGGCCGATCTGGGACCTCAACGAAACCTGGCTGATCGTGGCCGGTGCAGCACTGTTCGCCGCTTTCCCGGAGTGGTACGCCACCCTGTTCAGCGGGTTCTACCTGGCCCTGCTGGTGATCCTGCTTGCCCTCATCCTGCGCGGGGTGTCATTCGAATACCGGCACCAACGCCCGGAAGCGGCCTGGAAGAAACGCTTCGACCTCATGATCGTGATCGGGTCCGCCGTTCCCGCCCTGCTCTGGGGCGTCGCCTTCTCCAACATCGTGCAGGGCGTTCCACTGGACGCCGGCCACAACTACATCGGCTCCTTCTTCGACCTGCTCAACCCCTACGCCCTCCTCGGCGGTCTCACCACGCTGCTTCTGTTCTTCACCCACGGCGTGGTGTTCATCTCCCTCAAGACCGAGGGGGACATCCGTCAGCGCGCTCAGAAGCTCGCCGTCAAGGCCGGGGTCGCCACCATCGTGATAGCCGCCTCATTCCTGGTCTGGACTACCCTCGCCTTCGGCAGCCTGGCCACCGGCGCCTTCGCCGCCCTCGCCGCGGTCGCCCTGATCGGGGCGTTCCTGGCGAACCTGCGGGGCGCCGAAGGCTGGGCCTTCACGCTGATGGCCGCGACGATCGCCCTCGCGGTGCTGACGCTCTTCGCGTCCCTGTTCCCCGACGTGATGCCGGCGAGCAACGGTGCAGCCAACAGCCTGACCATCGAGAACGCCTCCTCGACGCCGTACACACTGCAGGTGATGAGCTGGACCGCCCTGTTCGCCATGCCCGTCATCTTCCTATACCAGGGCTGGACCTACTGGGTTCTGCGCAAGCGGGTCAGCCGCGCGACCGTGTCGGCCGACGTAGAGTCCGCCGTACACTGAACTTAAATGCGCCCCTTCGATCCTCGGCTCCTCCGCTACGCGTCAGCCGCTCGGTGGTTCCTGTCGGTGGGTGCCCTGCTCGGACTGGCGCAGACCGTCACGGTCATCGCGTTCTCCTGGCTGCTGAGCCAGAGCATCACCCTCGCGTTAACCGGGGCCTCTCCGAATTCGCTGGCCTTCACCATGGCCGCCCTTGCGGGCGTGATCGTGGTGCGGGCGGCGCTGGCGTGGCTCCTCGAGGTGGCCGCCACCCGCGGGGCAGCCCAGGTCAAGAGTCAGCTGCGCCGCCAGGTGCTCGACCGCGTCGCCGAGCGCGGCCCGGATTGGCTCAGCGGCCGGGCCAGCGCCGGTGTCTCCACCCTGGCCACCCAGGGGCTGGACGCGCTGGACAACTACTTCGCCCGCTACCTGCCCCAGCTTTTGCTGGCGGCGATCAGCACGCCCCTGCTGATCCTGGTGATGCTCTGGCAGGACCTGCCCAGCGGCATCACAGTCATCGTCGTGCTGCCATTCATCCCCGTCTTCATGGTGCTGATCGGCCAGGCCACCCAGTCCGTGCAGCGGCAGCAATGGGAGTCCCTGCAGCGGCTGTCGACGGGGTTCCTCGACCTCGTCGGCGGGCTCGGCACGCTTAAGATCTACGGTCGGGAGCGACGCCAGTTCGCCCGGGTGCGCACCATCACCGAGGACTACCGCGCCCGCACCATGAAGGTGCTGCGGGTCTCCTTCCTCAGCGGGTTCGTGCTCGAACTGGCGGCCAGCCTGTCGGTGGCCCTCGTCGCCGTTTCCATCGGGCTGCGCCTGGTCGACGGAAGCCTCGCCCTCGGCGTCGGCCTGTTCGTGCTGCTGCTGGCCCCGGAGGCTTTTCTCCCCGTACGGCAGGTCGGCACCCAGTTCCACGCCGCGGCCGACGGTCTGGCGGCCGCCGAGGAGGTCTTCGCCATTCTCGACGACGGTGCCGGGCTCCGGGACGCGGCGATCCCGGCTGCCTCGACTGTCCCGTCTGGCGCGCCCACCGGAGCGGGCCCCGCGGATACCGGCACGCTCCGATTCGAGCACGTCACGATCCAGCGGGGCACGGATGCCCCCGTGCACGACTTCAGCGCCGTCTTCCGCCCCGGCGAACTCACCGTGGTCGTGGGCCCGAGCGGCACCGGAAAATCCACGCTGGTGGCCGCACTGCAGGGATTCGTCCCCTTCGACGGGCGGATCCTGCTGAACGGTGCGGAGCAGACCCCGGGCACACCGCGCCCGTGGCTGGCGTGGGCCGGGCAACGGCCGGGACTGTTCCAGGGAACGATCGCCGACAATCTCGCGCTCGGTGACGCGTCCGTCGATCGGGACACCGTGGCCCGGTCGCTGGAGTGCGCCGGAGTGGGCGATCTGGAGCCGGCCACCATGCTCGGCATCGCCGGCGAGGGACTCTCCGGCGGACAGGCCCAGCGGGTCGCAGCGGCCCGCGCCATCTACCGCGCCGAGAGCCACGACTGCGCCGTGGTCGTTCTCGACGAGCCCAGTTCGGCGCTGGACGAGGCGGCGGAGGCCTCCCTCGTCGCTGGCCTGCGCCGGCTCACGACCGAGGGGCGGATCGTGATCGTGGTCAGCCACCGGCCCGCGCTGCGGGACGCCGCCGACCAGATCGTTGCCCTGAACGAGGTGGCCCATGTCTGATTCCCGACCCAGCGCGAGCGGGAGCGCGAGCAGGATCGCCGGCCCCCGGCCGGCCGGCCGGGCCGAGGTGCGCGCCGTGCTGCGCCTGGCCCAGCCGATCGCCCGCCGGTTCGCCCCCGGCCTGGCCGCGGGCGTGCTGAGCGCGGTCTTCGCGGTGGCCCTCCTGGCGTCGTCGGCGTGGCTGATCACCCGAGCCGCCGAGCAACCGCCGGTCATGTTCCTTTCAATGGCGGTCGTCGGGGTGCGTGCGTTCGCCCTCGGCCGGTCTGCGTTCCGCTACCTCGAGCGTCTGGCCAGCCACGACGCCGCATTCCGCCAGCTGGCTGACCTGCGCGTGGGCATCTTCTCCCGGATCCTGCCGCTCTCCCCGGCCGGCCTCGGAGGCACGAGCCGCGGCGACCTGCTCAGTCGCCTCGTGCGCGACGTCGACGACCTGCAGGACTTCCCGCTGCGGGTGGTGCAGCCTCTGGCCACGGCGGGGATCCTCGTGAGCGTGAGCGTGGTCGGGGTCTGGCTGGTTCTCCCCGCCGCCGGTGTCACGCTGGCGCTGGCGCTCCTCGTTGCCGGTCTGCTCGCCACCGTCACCTCCAGTGCGCTGTCCGCCCGGTCGGAACGCCAGCTTGCACCCCTCCGCGGAGCCCTCGCCGGCGAGGTGCTCGAGGTGGTGGAGAACCTCGACGTGCTGAGCGCCTTCGGGGCCCTCGACGCCCGCCTGGCCACCCTTGCGGCGGCCGACGACCGGCTGCGCCGGGCCTCCCTGCGCCGGTCGCTGGGCGTGGGCGTGCAGGGAGCCGTGCTGTCACTGTTCGCGGGTCTGGCGACGGTCGCCGCGCTCCGGGTCGGCATTCCGGCCCTCTCCGGGCCGGCTGGCCTCAGCGGACCGGGCTTCGTTGTGGTCGTGCTCGTGCCCATGGCGGTGTTCGAGGTGTTCGGAATGATCCCGCTCGCGCTCGGCGTCTGGCGCCAGGTGCGCTCCAGCGCCGCGCGGGTGGCGACGGCGGTGCCGACCAGCGTCCCCGCGGAGATCCCGGCGGAGTCGGTGACCGAGCCGACGGATGCGCCGGCGGATGCGATGTCCACCACGAGCGTCAGCGCCCGCCCGGTGCTCGAACTCACCGACGTGGGTGCCCGCTGGCCCGGTTCCGCTACCCCGGCGGTCACGGGCATCACCCTGCGCCTGGCGCCGGGAGACCGTGTGCACCTGGCAGGGCCGAGCGGCGCCGGCAAGACCACCCTGGCCCAGACCCTGGTGCGCTTCCTCGACTACACGGGCTCGTACCGGCTCGACGGCGTCGAGGCGCGCACGCTGGCCCCGGCCGAGGTGCGCCGCCGGGTGGGACTGTGCGAACAGCGTCCCTGGCTCTTCGACGACAGCATCCGTCAGAACCTGCTCTTCGCCCGCGCGACGGCCACCGACGACGATCTCGAGGCCGTGCTCGCCCGGGTCGGGCTGGGGGAGTGGGCCGCCCAGCGGGGGGGCCTCGACGCCCGGGTCGGCGAGCGGGGTGCCCTGGTCTCTGGCGGTCAGGCCCAGCGAATCGCGCTGGCGCGCGCGTTGCTGGCGGATTTCCCGGTGCTCATCGTCGACGAACCTACCGCCAACGTCGACGAGGCGCAGGGCGACATGCTCGTGCGGGACATCCTGGTCACGGCCGCGGAGGACGGCCGTGCGGTGCTGCTCATCTCGCACACGCCGGTGCCGGACGACCTGATCACCGCGAGGGTCGTCGTGCCCGGCCCTGCCGGCTGAACCCGACAGCCGAACGAGGGGTCGCCCGACCGAACGTGGGGTCAGACGACCGGAGGCTCCGGCTGCTCCATGTGTCGCTCCTCGCGGCGGTGCAACCACCGTTTGACCAGGAACACGAGCAGCACGAAGGCCGCGATCGCACCGACGAAGAGGTACCCGGCGAAGTGGAGCCGGTCGGAGAGCTCGCGGTAGCCTTCGGCGGCGGCCGAACCGATCGACACGTAGGCCACCGCCCAGATCACGCAGGCGGGCACGGTCCACTTCATGAAGGTGCGGTAGGGCATCGGGCTCATCCCCACGGTCAGCGGGATCAGCGAGTGCAGCACGGGCAGGAACCGCGACAGGAACACGGCAATGCCGCCACGCCGTGCCAGGTAGATCTCGGCCCGGGCCCAGTTGCGTTCCCCGAGCCGGCGCCCGAGGCGGCTCATCCGGATCCACGGCCCGAAGTGGCGGCCGAGCGCGAAGCCGATGCTCTCGCCGATCAGGGCTCCGACGATCACCGCGGCGACGAGCCCCAGGAACTCGGCCGTGTTGCTCACCGCCGTGCTCGCCACGATCACGATGGAATCGCCCGGCACGACCAGGCCGACGAGAACGGATGTCTCCAAAAGCATGCCGAGTCCGGCCAGGAGGGTGCGCAGCACCGGATCCACGCTGGAAACCGTATCCAGGATCCAGCTGAGGATATCGTTCACGTCTCACAGCCTAAGCCGTGCGCCCGCAGCGGGGCTGGGGACCTGCCCTTGCCCCGCGACTGGGGGATACGCTAGCGTCGCCCCAGGGCCGCTCAACGACGACCGGCCCACGTTCGATCCAGTCTGAGGGACCCTCATGAAACAGAATCGGAATATTCGTCTCGCCGCCGTCGGCACGGCCGTGGCCCTGTCGGTCAGCGTCGGGCTACCCGCCTACGCCGACAACGGAACGGACACCGGCGCGCTGCGCGAAGCCGTGACGGCAGCCGGCATCATCGACCACCTGGAGGAGCTCCAGAAGATCGCGGATGCCAACGGCGGCACGCGTGCGTCCGGCACGCCGGGGTACGAGGCATCCGCCGTCTACGTCGAAGAGCAGCTCACGGCCGCGGGCTACATGCCGATCCGTCAGGCCTACTCCTATGAGCAGTTCGTGCTGAATGCGGAGTCGTTCGCGCAGTTCACGCCCACCCCCACCACCTACGCCGGCGGCACCGACTTTGCCACGATGAGCTACTCCGGCTCCGGCACGGTCTCGGCGGCGGTACAGGCGGTCGACATCAACCTGGTCGGCGACCGGGCCTCGACCAGCGGCTGTGAAGCCGCAGACTTCGCGGGCTTCACGGCCGGGAACGTCGCTCTGATCCAACGCGGCACCTGCACCTTCCGGGTCAAGGCCGACAATGCGATCGCGGCCGGCGCCGCCGGCGTGATCATCTTCAACCAGGGAAACGCCGATGATCGCCTCGGTATCGTCAACGGCACTCTGGACGCCCCGCAGACCGCAGTTCCGGTCATCGGAACGACCTTCGTGCTCGGCGCGGCTCTGGCCGGGCAGCCTGCCCCGACCGTGCGGCTGGCCGTGGATGCTGAGGTCACCGTCACCGAATCCTTCAACATCCTGGCCGATTCGGCCGGTCGCGCGGACCGCACGGTCGTGGCCGGAGCGCACCTCGACTCCGTTGCCGAGGGCGCGGGAATCAACGACAACGGCAGCGGCAGCGCCGCCATCCTGGAAACCGCCATCCAGCTCGCCGCCTCCGGCAACGCACCCACCAACCGGGTGCGGTTCGCGTTTTGGGGCAGCGAGGAAGATGGACTGGTCGGTTCCGAGTACTACGTTTCACAGCTGACGAAACGCCAGATCAAGGCGCACGCCGTCAACCTGAACTTCGACATGGTCGCATCGCCGAACTTTGTGCGCTTCGTCTACGACGGTGACGGCTCGTCCTTCGGCACCACCGGCCCGAACGGGTCGGCGCTGGTCGAGAAGGTCTTCCTGGACTACTTCGCCTCGCAGGGGCTGGCCACAGAACCCACCGAGTTCGACGGTCGGTCCGACTACTTCGGGTTCATCGAGAACGGCATTCCCGCCGGCGGGCTGTTCACCGGTGCGGAAGACCTGATGACGGAGGCCGAGGCGGTCACTTATGGTGGCGTCGCCGGCGCACCGTACGACGCCTGTTACCACGCCGCATGCGACGACATCACGAACATCAATGCGGAGGTGCTGGAGCAGATGGCCGATGCCATCGCCCACACGACGATGACGTTCGGCGAGACCACCTCCGCGGTCAACGGCACGACCAGGGGCGGCGGCTCCGGCTCGACGGGGCTCCAGTTCAAGGGCAGCCTCGCTGTGAAGTAGTCACGCTGCGGCACCTGACGGAGAAAGGTGGGGAGGCAGCCCGCGGGCGGCCTCCCCACTGCGTCCCCGGTGGGGTCGGGGGTGCGGTCCCGGCACCCCGACGAGTGGGTCCGAACGAAGTCGACGGATAGAGCAGGGGGGCCGAGATTTTGCCCGGATCAGGAGCTGCCATACGGGAAGAGCCGTTTTTTCCGCAGAATCTCCGTCGAATTCGTTCGAGACATGGCACTGAGTTCGGCATACGTTCGGCCGGGGCGGCAGATCGCTGCACTTCGGGGAGAATCCCGGCACCTAGGCTGGAAGTGTGACCGGGCCGACTCAGAGCATCCTCCTGCCCGAGTGGTGGGATCCGGCCCGCGTCTTCGACACCCTTTACCGCAACAGCCCGTACGCGTTCTGGTTGGATGCGGGCAACGGCGCCGAAACCGGCCTCAGCTATCTTGGGTCCGCGTCGCCCGGGTCCCGGTTTGTTACCGCCTCGGTGCCCGAGGGGACCGTGACGGTCTCGGTCGCCGGCGATCCGTTCGTGCCGGGTCACCCTTCACCCGGGACGATCTTCGAGTTCCTGCGCGCGGAGCAGGCCGGCTTCCACGACGATGCCACCGAAGATACCGGCACCGACGATACCGGCACCGACGATACCGGCGCCGACGATGCCGGCGGCTTTCGGCTGGGCTGGGTGGGCTGGCTCGGATACGAACTCGGTGCCCAGACCCTCGGCACGCCCGTGCACGACTCCCGCTACCCGGATGCCGCCCTGCTCGAGGTGCACCACGTGCTGGTGTTCGATCATGCGGCACGAACGGTCAGGGCGCTCGCTCGCCGCGCTTCCGGCGACGCGACGGATGCCCCGCAGGCGTGGGCCGATGCCGTGCTCGATGCTCTCGCCGCGTCGGAGCAGCCACCCGCGGCATCCGCGAACCGGCCGGTCACGTGGCCTGCCGGCTCCGCTGCCGGCCCCGTTGCCGCTGCCGGCGTAGCCCGGTGGCGGCACGACGTGCACCGCTACGCCGAGCTGATCGAGGAATGCCAGGCGTTCATCCGGGCCGGTGACGCCTACCAGCTCTGCCTCACCAACGAGATCCTGGTCGACGTGCGGCCGCATCCGGTCGAGGCCTACCTGGCGTTGCGCGCCGGCAGCCCCAGCCACCACGGCGGGCTGCTGCGTTTCGGGGACACCGCCCTGCTCAGCGCCTCCCCGGAACAGTTCCTGACCGTGACCCCGGGCGGCCTGATCACCACGAAGCCGATCAAGGGCACTCGGGCGCGCTCCCGGATGGCCGACCGGGACCGCGAGCTCCGCGACGAGCTCGAGGGCAGCGGCAAAGAGCGTGCCGAGAACCTGATGATCGTCGACCTGATGCGCAACGACCTCGGGCGGATCGCCGAGCTCGGCAGCGTGCAGGTCACGAACTTGCTCGCCGTGGAGAGTTACGCGCACGTGCACCAGCTGGTCAGTACGGTCGAGGCGCGCCTGGCCGCGGGACTGACCGGGGTGGATGCCGTGGCGTCCTGCTTCCCCGCCGGGTCCATGACCGGGGCACCGAAGATCAGTGCGATGACCATCCTCGACGCCCTCGAGTGCGGACCGCGCGGGCTCTACGCCGGGGCCTTCGGCTATCTGGGGCGAAACGGCGCGGTCGACCTGGCCATGGTCATCCGCAGCATCGTGCTCAGCCCGGACGGGGCCTCCATCGGCACGGGCGGCGGCATCACGGCGCTGTCCGATCCGCTGGAGGAGATCGAGGAAACCCGGCTGAAAGCGGCGGCGCTCCTGGCCGTCCTCGGCGTTCCTCGATCCAGCGCCGCCACGGGCCAGGGCCAGGTTTAGTAACCTAAGAGCTTGGACGCCGCCTCCGCGCGGCCCGGTGCCTGCTGGCGCAATCCCCACTGCAACGAAGAGAGTCACGTGGCACACGAGTACGACCACACCCGCACCGGCCAGGACAGCGAAGAAAAAGTTTACGATTTCGCCGCCATCCAGGCGAAGTGGCAGCCGATCTGGGAAGAGCTCGACCCCTTCCGCACGAACGATCCCGACGACGTTCGACCGCGCAAGTACGTGCTCGACATGTTCCCGTATCCCTCCGGCGACCTGCACATGGGCCACGCCGAGGTCTATGCCCTCGGCGACATCGTCGCCCGGTACTGGCGTCAGCAGGGCTTCAACGTGCTACACCCCATCGGTTGGGACTCCTTCGGGCTACCCGCGGAGAACGCCGCGATCAAGCGCGGCATCGACCCGCGCGGCTGGACCTACGACAACATTGCGCAGCAGAAGAAGAGCATGAAGCTCTACGCGGCATCCTTCGACTGGTCCCGCGAGCTGCACACCAGCGACCCCGAATACTACAAGTGGAACCAGTGGCTGTTCCTGCAGCTGTACAGGAAGGGCCTCGCCTACCGCAAGGACAGCTGGGTGAACTGGGACCCGGTAGACCAGACCGTCCTCGCCAACGAGCAGGTCCTCGCCGACGGCACCTCGGAGCGCAGCGGAGCCGTGGTGGTCAAGAAGAAGCTCACCCAGTGGTACTTCAAGATCACCGACTATGCGGACCGCCTGCTCGACGACCTGAACCAGCTCGAGGGCACCTGGCCGGCGAAGGTGCTGAACATGCAGCGCAACTGGATCGGCCGCTCCATCGGCGCCGACGTCGACTTCGTGATCGAAGGCCGCAAAGAGCCCATCAGCGTCTTCACGACCCGCCCCGACACCCTCTACGGCGCGACCTTCATGGTCGTCGCCCCCGACGCGGACCTCGCCGCCGAGCTGGTCGCGGATGCCTCGCCCACCGTCAAGGAACGGTTTCAGGAATACCTGGTCCAGGTTCAGAACAGCACCGAGATCGAGCGTCAGGCCACCGACCGGGAGAAGACCGGCGTGTTTCTCGAGCGCTACGCGGTCAATCCGGCCAACGGCGAACGCCTGCCGATCTGGGCCGCGGACTACGTGCTCGCCGACTACGGCCACGGTGCCGTGATGGCGGTGCCGGCCCACGACCAGCGCGACCTCGACTTCGCCCGCCGTTTCGACCTGCCCGTGATCGTGGTCGTGGACACAACCGCCGCGGTCACCGGCATGATCCCCGTGATCACGCAGGACATGATCGACGGCACCCCGGAGCTTACCTCCCTCGACCCGACTCGCACCGGCATCGCACTGACCGGGGAAGGCCGCCTGATCAACTCGGGCGCGCTCAACGGTCTCAGCAAGAACACCGCGATCAAGCGCATGATCGAGCAGCTCGCCGCCGACGGTACCGGCCGCGCCGCCAAGAACTACCGTCTGCGTGACTGGCTCATCTCCCGTCAGCGCTACTGGGGCACGCCCATCCCGATCATCCACGGCCAGGACGGCGCCGAGATCCCCGTGCCGGAAGACCAGCTTCCCGTGTTGCTGCCGCCCACCGACGGCCTCGACCTCAAGCCCAAGGGCACGTCGCCGCTGGGCGGCGCGACCGACTGGGTCAACGTGCCCAACCCGATCGACGGCACCCCCGCACGCCGCGACGCGGACACCATGGACACCTTCGTCGACAGCTCCTGGTACTTCCTGCGCTTCCTGAACCCCACCGACGACACGAAGGCGTTCGACCCGAAGGAAGCCGAGAAGTGGGCGCCCGTCGACCAGTACGTCGGTGGCGTCGAGCATGCCATCCTGCACCTGCTCTACGCGCGCTTCATGACCAAGGTGCTTTTCGACCTCGGCTATGTCAGCTTCACCGAGCCGTTCACGGCCCTGCTGAACCAGGGCATGGTCATCCTTGACGGGGCCAAGATGTCCAAGAGCAAGGGCAACCTGGTCTACTTCACCGAGGAGGTCGACCAGTTCGGCGTCGACGCGGTACGGCTCACCATGGCCTTCGCCGGACCGCCGGAAGACGACATCGACTGGGCGGATGTCTCGCCGGTCGGCTCCGCCAAGTTTCTGGCCCGCGCTTGGCGCGTCGCCCGCGACGTCACGAGTACGCCCGACATCGATTGGAGGTCCGGCGACGCCGGTCTCCGCCGGGTCACCCACCGTTTCCTGGCCGATGCGCCCGGCCTGGTCGAATCGTTCAAGTTCAACGTGGTCGTCGCCCGACTGATGGAACTCGTCAACGCCACCCGCAAGGCGATCGACACCGGCGTCGGCCCCGCGGATGCCGCGGTGCGCGAGGCCGCGGAGGTCACCGCCATGGTGCTCAACCTGTTTGCTCCGTACGCGGCCGAGGACATGTGGCAGCTCCTCGGCCATGAGCCGTGTGTCGCCCTCGTGCAGTGGCGCAAGGCCGACCGAACCCTGCTCGTAGAGGAGTCGGTCACGGCCGTCGTGCAGGTCGACGGCAAGGTGCGCGACCGCATCGAGGTGTCCCCGAAGATCTCCGGCGACGAGCTGGAACGTCTCGCACGTACCTCGGCCGAGGTCATCCGCCGGATCGGTGACCGCGAGATCATGAACGTGATCGTGCGCGCGCCGAAACTCGTCAGCATCGTCACCCGCGGTCAGTAGCACCCCCTGCCTCGCCTCCCCAGGGCGGCACCTCGCGGCGCCGCCCACAGGGTGCGGCCGTCCGCTGGGGGACCGGCACCCGTTGGCCTAGCCTGCCGGGATGGAGCCTGACCCGGTAGTCGCGGCACTTCACCGCCTGGCCCCGAGCGCGCCGGGGCGCGCCCCGGCGCGCGTGCGCATCGGGGTGGGTGCAGCCGTCGTGCTGCTGATATTGGCGTTGGCCACCGCGGTGGTCGTGTCCGCGCTCGGTCAGCAGGCCGGGCACCAGGTGGTGTCCCCGGCGCACCCGACCGCGGGTTCGGGTTCCGGTGGTGCCGACAGCGGCCCGGCCCCGAGTTCCTCGGGGGTAGCCTCGGCATCCGGCGCCCTCATCTTCGTTCATGTGCTCGGCGCCGTGCGGCGTCCCGGTCTCTTCGAACTCTCCACCGGCGCCCGGGTGATGGATGCCGTGGCCGCCGCCGGCGGGCTGACCGAGACCGCCGATCCGGCCGGCACCAACCTCGCTCGCAAGCTCAGCGACGGCGAGCAGCTCTACCTGCCCCAGCTCGGCGAAGTCCCCGCTGGACCACCGCCGGGCAGCGGTGCATCCCTCGGCGGCGCATCAGACCCAGGCGGCGGCGGCCCGGCGGTCCTGGTCAACCTCAATACGGCAACCCTGGCCGACCTCGACACCCTGCCGCGCATCGGCCCGGCCATGGCCCAGCGCATTCTGGATTTCCGCGACGCCAACGGGCCGTTCGCGGCCGTCGAGGACCTGCGCAATGTCACCGGTATCGGTGAGAAGACGTTCGAGGGGCTCAGCGCCCTGATCACCGTGTGAGAGTGGCCGTGAACGGAGGGTGCCTGAAGTCCTGACGCATCGGTGCGGAGAGCGTATCCGGTGCGTGACGGAGGGTGCTCCGATCGAGCCGGCGACCGCACCTGGCCTGCACTCGATAGCGTGCACGGTCTTCTCCGACCCATGACGGCTAGGAACCGACCGACTGGCAGCAATGGGCGCTGTCGGCGGCCTGCTCGCGGGCTGACGCGTGTCGTTTTTGACGAGCAGCTCCGTCGCCGCGGACCGGCGGCGAGGTCACCGGGCACGCCTCCCCACCCCCAATCCCGCGTCAACCGGGCACAGATTCCGGTGGCCACCGGGGGGGAGCCGCGGGCGCGCCTAGCCTCCCGGTATGGATTTCACACGCGACACCGTGGCTCGCCGCCCGGATCACGACATGACCGGGCTCGACCTGCGCCTGGTTATCCCGGCGGCGACCGCGTGGCTGGCGGCCTGGCTGCTCATCGCCTTCCCCGGGTGGGCACCCGGCGCGCAGGCCGCGTTGTGGGCCGCCGCCCTGGGCGTAGGCCTGGTTGTGGCGCGTCGGCTGTTCCGCGCCCGGGGAGCGCCGGCCTGGGGTGTCGGCCTGGTCTGTTGCGCTGCGGCCGCGCTGATGGCATCCGCGGTCACGGTCGCTGCGCCCGGGCGGCTGCCGGAAACCGTGCGGGAGAGCGCCGCCCGGCAGGAGTCAGTGACCGTGCTCCTCACGGTGGCGTCGATCCCGGTGCAGACCCAGTCGTTCGGTGCTCCCGCACTCTTCGGCCCGGCTGGCTCTGACTCCGGAGCGTCCGCCCGGGTGCGCTTCCGCGGCACCCTGACCGGGATCGAGCAGGGCGAGGTCGCCCGGAAGGGTGCTGCGCGAGGACTGTCGGTTCCGGTGGTCGTGTTCGCAGAGACGGCGAGCGAACAGGCGACCGCGCTTCAGATCGGCAGTGTCGTGCGGCTGGACGCCACCCTCCGGCTCACGGCGGCCGGAGACGCGGCATCCGCCCTGGTGTTCGGGCGGGGTCCGCCCGAGCTCCTCGTGGCACCGCCCTGGTGGCTCGGCTGGGCCGGGGAACTGCGCACCCTGTTCACGACCGCCGCGGGCGATCTTCCCGGCGACGGCGGTGACCTGCTGCCCGGCCTGGCCATCGGTGACACGAGCTCGGTCGAGGCAGACCTCGACGCGGCCATGAAGACGAGTTCGCTCAGCCACCTCACCGCCGTGTCCGGAGCGAACTGCGCCGTGGTGATCGCGGGAGTCATGCTGCTGACCGGGTTTCTGGGACTGCGCCGCGGCATCCGGATCGCGATCTCGCTTCTCACCCTGCTCGGGTTCGTGGTGCTCGTGACGCCCGAACCCAGTGTGCTGCGTGCTGCTTTGATGGCGACGATCCTGCTGCTCGGGATTGCCTTCGGTCGGCCGGGCCGAGGAGTGCCGTTGCTCGCACTTGTCGTGATCCTACTGCTGGCGGCCGACCCATGGCTGGCCCGCAGTTACGGGTTCGCCCTGTCGGTTCTGGCCACGGCCGGCCTACTCGTCCTGGCCGGACCGCTGACCCGGATGCTGCATCGGTGGCTGCCCACCTGGCTCGCCGCCGTGATCGCCATCCCGCTGGCCGCGCAGCTGGCCTGTCAGCCGGTGCTCGTGCTGCTCACTCCCACCCTCCCGCTCTACGGGGTGCCCGCGAATCTGCTGGCCGGTCCGGCAGCCCCGGCCGCCACCGTCATCGGTCTGATCGCGTGCCTGCTCTTGCCCTGGCTGCCCGGTGTTGCCGGGGGAGTGCTCTACCTGGCCTGGCTGCCGGCCGCCTGGATCGCGGCGATCGCCCGAACGTCCGCAGAGCTGCCCGGCAGCCGCCTACCCTGGCTGGGCGGCCCGGTCGGTGTTCTCGTGACCGTTCTACTGACGGTGGCCGCGGTGGCGCTGGTGATGCGGGGCCGGGGACAGGTTCGGGCGCGCTGGCCGATCGCGGCGATCGCGGTGCTGGTTCTGGCCGCCGGAAGCTACGCGGGCAGCCTGATCGGGGCGGGCGTCGGCCGGGCCGTGGCCTTCCCCGCGGACTGGCAGATCGCGGCCTGCGACATCGGGCAGGGTGATGCGGTCGTCGTGCGCGACCGCGACCGGTAGGTGCTCGTCGACGCGGGGCCCGACCCGGACCTGCTCGCCGACTGCCTCGACACGCTGGGGATCGACCGAATCGACATTCTCGTGCTGACCCACTACGACCTGGACCACATCGGCGGGGTCGCCGCCGTGATCGGCCGCGTCGACACGGCGCTGGTCGGCATCCCGGAGAACGCAGACGATGAGCGACTGCACGATGCCCTCGCCGCGGGCGGAGCCGAGTTGCGGGGCGCTGCCCGCGGCGACACGGGCACCCTCGGGGAGTTGCGCTGGGAGATCCTCTGGCCGGTGCGGGGCTCGGCGGTGATGCAGACCGGAAACGAGGGGAGCGTGACGATCGGATTCGACGGTCGCGGCATCCGTTCCTTGTTTCTCGGAGATCTCGGCGAGGAATCCCAGGACGCGCTCCGGCGCAGCTCCAGCCCCGGGGAGGTGGATGTCGTCAAGGTCGCCCACCACGGGTCGGGAGACCAAAGCCCGGAGCTCTATGCCGATCTCCGGGCCACGGTGGGGCTGATCTCGGTAGGCAGGGAGAACGGCTACGGCCATCCCACCGACACGGTCCTGGACATTCTTGCGGCCGCGGGCACGCTGGCCCTCCGCACCGACCAGCAGGGACTGCTGGTGATCGCCCCGGGGCCAGGGGGTGGTGCGCTGACGGTCTGGAGCGAGACCGTGCAGAGCGAGACCGTGGCGGACACCGACCCCGGATAGTCTTAATGGATTCCGCACAGCCTCAACCGAAGGAACCCCGAGTGGCCGCACGAACCGCTTCATCCGGCCGGACCGCGCCCCGCGCTGTGCCGAAATCGGTCGCCATCCCGCAGCTGGCCTGGCACCAGGTGCGGCCGGCGCCGATCATCCTGGTCTCCGGAACCGAGGTGTTCCTGGCCGAACGCGCGATCCGCCAGCTGCGGGACTTCCTCAAACTCGAAGACCCCAGCCTGGAGATCAGCGACGTGCAGGCCGACAGCTATGCGCCCGGCGAACTGCTCACCATGGCCAGCCCGTCCCTCTTCGGCGAACCGCGGCTGATCCGCGTCAGCTCCGTCGAGAAGTGCAGCGACACGTTCCTCGCGGAGGCCCTGGACTACCTGCAGAACCCGGCCGAGGACACCTACGTCGTGCTCCGGCACGGCGGCGGCGTGCGCGGCAAGAAGCTGCTCGACACCATCCGTTCGGGCGTCGGCGGCGCCGTCGAGGTCGTCTGCACCGAGCTGAAGAAAGACTCCGACCGGCACGACTTCGCCTCCGCGGAATTCAAGACGGCCGGCAAGCGGGTCACTCCCAGCGCGTTGCGGTCCCTGGTCGCCGCGTTCTCCGGCGATCTCGCCGAACTCTCCGCGGCCTGCCAGCAGCTCATCGCCGATGTCGGCACCGAAGTGACCGAGACGACCGTGGACCGCTACTACGGCGGCAGGGTCGAGGCCAACGCGTTCAAGGTAGCCGATGCCGCTATCGCAGGGCATCAAGGGGAGGCGCTCGTCATCCTGCGCCACGCCCTGTCCTCCGGCGCCGACCCGGTCCCGGTGGTGGCCGCGTTCGCCATGAAGATCCGCACCATGGCGAAGCTCTGCGGGGTGCGCGGCGGCTCGGCCCAGCTTGCCTCCCAGTTCGGCCTCGCCCCCTGGCAGGTCGAGCGGGCCCAACGTGACCTGCGCAGCTGGTCGGACGAGGGTCTCGCCCGCTGCGTCGTGGCGCTGGCCGAAACGGATGCCGCGGTGAAGGGTGCCGAGCGCGACCCCGTCTTTGCCCTCGAGCGGCTCATCGGTGTGATCGCCCGCCGCGGTGAGAGCTGACCAGACCCGGCTTTCGCGCGCGTACTCACCCTCGACGGTGAACTGCGCTCCAGGGAGGGGTCGGTCACCGTGGTGCGCGCCAGCTGATGCCCGAAGTGAGGTGTGTGGGCCGGGGCGGGCTCGGCGCGCACGACACGATCAGCGCGACGAGCGGCGGATCGACGACGGCTGCCAGGACCGCCGTCAGGGCGATGCTGGGGCGCCTGACCGGGCCAGGCCGCGATGAATTCCAGATGACCGGTCCCCGAGGGTCCGACCCCTTGCCCGGACACACGAAAGCCCCCACCGAGATGGCAGGGGCTGTTGTGTACGCAGGTCAGGGCCGGTGAACGGTCCTGATCCCGGTCAGGCGCAGACTAGACGAGGGCGTTGACCGACTTGGCGATCGCGGACTTCTTGTTCGCGGCCTGGTTCTGGTGGATGACGCCCTTGCTGACGGCCTTGTCGAGCTTCTTCGAAGCAACGGCGAGGCTGGCGACAGCCTTGTCCTTGTCGCCCGAGGCGATCGCCAGGCGAGTCGCGCGGACAGCGCGCTTGAACTCGCTCTTGACCGACTTGTTGCGCTCCTGGGCCTTTTTGTTGGTGCCGATACGCTTGATCTGCGACTTGATGTTTGCCACGTTTATACGCTTTCGTTAGATTCTTGTTCGGATGGGCCGCTTGGCGGTAGAGGGCGCCGTGCGACAAAAATCGTGTGGGGTGGGACCCAACACGCAAGTCAACGGCCAACGATACCAGTTATCCGTTCAGGTCGACAATCGGCCCGGGCCGGTCGATCGCAACCTCCGTGAGAATGCCGCTCAGCACCGCGGCGAAGCGTTCCGGTTGGGCCAGGCTGACGAGGTGCGACGCCCGGGGGACGATCACGAGGCGCCCGTCCCGGCAGGCGGCGAGGAAGCGGCGCTCATGCAGCCGGAACTGATCCAGAGAACCGTTGACCAGCCACACCGGGCCGGGATAGCGAGCCAGGCTGTCCAGCGGGCGGAGGCTGCCGGTGGCGCCGAGCCCGGCATCCATCACCGTCAGCGGCACACCGCCGGCGAGCGTGTCGGCTGCCCCTTCCGATGGAAGGAGCACCCGCACGAGTGTGGTGTGGAGCCACAGTCCCTGATCGGGCAGTCGGCGGATCAGCCGGGCCAGGCCCCGGTAGGCGTCCAGTAGCCAGCCGGCCGGAAGCGCGCAGCTTCCCGCGGCGACCAGCCCGGCCACCTTCTGCGGGTGGCGCGCGGCGTACTCGATGGCGTAGTAGCCGCCGAGGGAGAGGCCGACCAGCAGCACCCGGCCCCCCAGAGCAGCGACACCCTCGTCGATGGCGGCCAGTGCACCCGCAACGGTGAACGTTTCGTCCATGCGGGAGCCGTGCCCCGGCAGATCGATCGCGAGTGCCGGATGCCCGGCCTCGCCCAGCATGGACAGCTGTCGCCGCCACATGGTGCCCGACGTGCGGATCCCATGCACGAAAAGGACCGGGACGGCGGGTGTCATTCATTCCTCCTGGTGAGCAGCCGCACTGGAGGGTGACGGCGCTGCCGATGCCGATGATAGACACCAGGGGCTGGCCGCACCAGGACAACAGTGACAGCACCCGGTTCGCGGTGACTTTTTTTGGCTCTTCCGTGGCTGAGCGCTCGGCCGGGCGCTGCGTCTGTGGCCAACTCAGGACATCCAACGCACGGGTGGCCGGGCCACCGCGGACCAGTGCGGAACCGGTGCGGATGTCGGGCCCTGCCCGGTCGGATCTCCTGAGTTGGCCACACTACCCGCCGAAGAGCCACGGCACACCGCCGCCTCTGCAGCAGCGCCTCCGCGGTTCGGGCATTCACTGCGCGCCCCGACCCTGCCCCGAGCCCGAACGAATTCGACGGAGATTCTGGCCGACACGCTCCCAAACTGGTCGAAAAAGCTCGCTTTCGGGAGAATCTGCGTCGAGGTGGTTCACGGCAGTGGTTCGCTGCGAGCCGCCGGGCGCGGCCCGTGCCCGAGCGCAAGCCTGGAACGATGCGGGGCAGCGGCGAAACCGGGACCCAGCCACCTATGGGAGAATTGCCAGACCATGTCACCGAGACCCCTCACGGCGCTTGAACCGGCCGCCACCCCGCCCGAGTTCATCCGCAACTTCTGCATCATCGCTCACATCGACCACGGCAAGTCCACGCTGGCCGACCGGATGCTGCAGATCACCGGCGTCGTCGACGACCGTTCGATGCGCGCCCAATACCTTGACCGGATGGACATCGAGCGCGAGCGCGGCATCACCATCAAAAGCCAGGCCGTGCGGATGCCGTGGGAACTCGACGGGCAGACCTACGCCCTGAACATGATCGACACCCCCGGCCACGTGGACTTCACCTACGAGGTGTCTCGCAGCCTGGCCGCGTGCGAGGGAGCAATCCTCCTCGTCGACGCCGCCCAAGGGATTGAGGCGCAGACCCTCGCCAACCTTTACCTTGCGCTGGAGAACGACCTCACCATCATCCCGGTGCTGAACAAGATCGACCTGCCGGCCGCCGACCCCGACAAGTACGCGAAGGAGCTCGCCAGCCTGATCGGTGGCAGTCCCGACGACGTGCTCCGGGTCTCCGGCAAGACCGGCGTCGGCGTCGCCGAACTCCTCGACCGCGCCACCCGCCTCATCCCTGCCCCGGTCGGCGACCCGGCCGCCCCGGCCCGCGCGATGATCTTCGACTCGGTCTACGACAGCTACCGCGGCGTCGTCACCTATGTGCGCATGATCGACGGCAAGCTGGGCCCGCGCGAGAAGATCCAGATGATGTCGACCCGTGCCACGCACGAGATCCTCGAGATCGGCGTCACCTCGCCCGAGCCCACCACCAGCAAGGGCCTCGGCGTCGGCGAGGTCGGCTACCTGATCACGGGCGTGAAGGATGTGCGCCAGTCGAAGGTCGGCGATACGGTGACCACCGCGCTCCGCCCCGCCACCGTCGCCCTGCCGGGCTACACCGAGCCGAAGCCCATGGTCTTCTCGGGCCTCTACCCGATCGACGGCAGCGACTACCCGGCCCTCCGCGAGGCCCTCGACAAGCTCAAGCTCTCCGACGCGTCCCTCGTGTACGAGCCCGAGACATCCGTCGCCCTCGGTTTCGGTTTCCGCTGTGGTTTCCTCGGGTTGCTGCACCTGGAAATCATCACCGAGCGGCTCGACCGGGAGTTCGGCCTCGACCTGATCACCACGGCGCCCAGCGTGATCTACGAGGTCACCACCGACGACAAGAAGTCCGTCACGGTCACCAACCCGAGCGAGTTCCCGAACGGGAAGATCGCCAAGGTCGAGGAGCCGATCGTGAAGGCGGCCATCCTCGCACCCAAGGACTACGTCGGCGTGATCATGGAACTCTGCCAGAGCCGCCGCGGCACCCTGCTCGGCATGGACTACCTCGGCGAAGACCGGGTCGAGATCCGCTACACGATGCCGCTCGGTGAGATCGTGTTCGACTTCTTCGACAATCTCAAGAGCCGCACGGCCGGCTACGGCTCGCTCGACTATGAACCCATCGGCTCTCAGGAGGCCGACCTGGTCAAGGTCGACATCCTGCTGCAGGGCGAACAGGTCGACGCGTTCAGCGCGATTGTGCACCGCGACAAGGCCTACGACTACGGCGTGCTGATGACGGGAAGACTGCGCAAGCTCATCCCGCGCCAGCAGTTCGACGTGCCCATCCAGGCCGCGATCGGCGCCCGCATCATCGCCCGCGAGTCCATCAGTGCCATCCGCAAGGATGTTCTCGCCAAGTGCTACGGCGGCGACATCTCCCGCAAGCGCAAGCTGCTGGAGAAGCAGAAGGAGGGAAAGAAGCGCATGAAGATGGTCGGCCGGGTCGAGGTTCCCCAGGAGGCGTTCATCGCCGCCCTGTCCGGTGACGAGCCCCCGAAGAAGAAGTAGACGGATGCGCCGCGCCACCTTCACCGATACCGCCGTCACCTACGCGTCCATCGGCGGCACCCTCGCCCCGGACCTGCTCCGGTTCCCACCCAAGGGCTACCGGCCCCTCGAACGCACCGTGCGCCTCGGCAGCGGTGAGGAGCGCTTCCAGCTGGCCTCGAAGTCGCTGATGACCTGGGGCGTGCAGCGGGGGAGCGGGATGACCGTCACCGACCTGCTGGACGGCACCGGCCAGCAGTACACGGGACTCGTCTTCGACGCCGACGGCCAGGCCGCCCGCGACCAGAAGTCAGAGCCGGACGAGGCCGTCTTCGCCGCGGACGGCACGCCCTACATCGTCAACGGCATGTCCGCGCACCTAACGACCAAGTTAGGCCCCTTAACCATCGACGCCCCCGTGCGCGTGGTCTACGTGATCGACGAACCCGACCGCCTCGGCTTCGCCTACGGCACTATGGCCGGGCACCCGGCCAGCGGCGAGGAATCGTTCATCATCGACAGACGCGAGGACGACTCGGTCTGGCTCACCATCCGCGCCTTCTCCCGCCCCAGCACCTGGTTCTACCGGCTGGGCTGGCCGTTCGTGCGGCGGCAACAGGCAAAAATCACCGCACGGTACCTACGCGCGCTGCATCCGATCGGCGCGGTCTAACCGCATGGGCAGTGCCCTTCCCGTCGGCGACCCCGCGCCCCGCGACGGCCTGCTGCCGGCCTCGGCCGCCGTGGGAGCAGCCCAGCGCGATTTCGGCGTCTACCTGCACGTGCCGTTCTGCCGGGTCCGCTGCGGCTACTGCGACTTCAACACCTATACCGCCACCGAGTTGCGCGGCGCAAGCCAGCATGACTATGCCGGTCAGGCGATCACCGAGGTCCAGTCGGCCGGCCGGATCCTGACTCAGTCGGGCGTGCCGGCCCGCCAGGCGGCGACCGTCTTCTTCGGCGGCGGCACCCCCACCCTGCTCCCGGCCGACGACCTGGTGCGGATGCTGGAGGCCGTGCGCTCCACCTGGGGGATCGCACCCGGCGCCGAGGTGACCACCGAGGCGAACCCCGACTCCGTCGACGCCGCCTATCTCGGCCGCCTCGCCGGGTCCGGCTTCACCCGGGTGTCCTTCGGCATGCAGTCCGCGGTGCCGAGCGTCCTGGCCACCCTCGAGCGCACCCACGACCCCGAGCGGGTGCCGCTCGTGGTCCAGTGGGCGCGCGAGGCCGGCCTCGACGTGTCCCTCGACCTGATCTACGGCACACCGGGGGAGACCCTCAGCGATTGGCGCACCAGCCTCGAGCACGCCATCCGGCAGGCTCCCACCCACGTCAGCGCCTACTCGCTTATCGTTGAGGAGGGCACCAAGCTGGCCCGCCAGATCAAGCGCGGCGAACTGGCCCCTGTCGACGACGACGTTCAGGCCGAGTTCTACGAGCTGGCCGACGACCTACTGTCCTCGGCCGGCTACGGCTGGTACGAGGTCAGCAACTGGGCGACGGATGACGCGCACCGCTCGCGCCACAACCTCGCCTACTGGCGCAGCCAGGACTGGTGGGGTGTGGGGCCCGGAGCCCACAGCCACATCGGTGGGGTGCGCTGGTGGAACGTCAAGCATCCGTCGGCCTACGGGGATCGGATTCGCGCCGGCGACTCACCGGCCGCCGGGCGGGAGACCCTCGATGCGGCCACTCAGGAGGTGGAGCGGGTGCTCCTGCTGACCCGAATCCGCGAGGGCGTCGTCATCGACTCGCTCAGCCCGCTCGGGCGCCACGAGGTGGCCGGACTCATCTCCGACGAACTCATCGACGCGAAAGCCGCCCTCTGCGGTTCGATCGAACTGACCCTCAGAGGACGCCTACTGGCGGATGCCGTCGTACGCCGCCTGCTCGCCGACTGAACTCAGTTCACGAACTTGATCGACAGCGGATACGTGTAGTACTCCCCCCGGTTCGCGGCTAAAGCGGCCATGATGCCGAACACGACCATCAGAACGAAGGCAGCCAGGAGTACGAGGTAGCCGACGAGGATGATCGTCAGGGCGCCGCCGACCGCGTAGGCGATCAGGAGCGTGAGCTGGAAGTTCAGTGCGGTCGCAGTGTGCGCCCGGATGAACGGGCCGCGGTCCTTGAGCACGATGTAGCCGATCAGAGCCGGCACGAAATAGAACAGAATGCCGCCGACGTGCACGAGGGTGGCCCACAGTTTTTCGTCGGCCGGGTTCATCGGGGTGGGAGCCTGGTACGGGTTGGCGGGCGGCGGTGGGGTGGAATTGGTCATTGGTGCTCCTTCTAAAGAAAAACCGAGTGCGCCGGGCTACTTGATCAGGCGCACAGCGAACGGGTACCGGTAGTGGTGGCCGTCCTTCGCCTGGAGGTAGCCGAGCACCGAGAAGACAACACCGAGGATGTACAGCACCCAGGCGAGACCGCCGATGACGCCGCCGATGCCGAACGTGAGGAAGCCGATGACCGTCGCAAAAAAGTTGATCGCGAAATAGCCGATCAGAAGCGTGATCTGAAAGTTGATCGCTTCCTTCGCCTCGACGCTGGTCAGAGGTCCGCGGTCCTTGAACAGCAGCCACAGCACCAGGGACGGCACGAACATGAGGATCCCGCCCAGATGAGCGAGGGACGCCCACTGGCGGTCATCCGCCTGCGTCAGGGGTGCCGACGGTCCGGGGGCGGCAGGCTGGTAGGGCGGTTGCGGTGGCCGTTGGCCCTGGTACGGATCATCGGGTCCGGGACCAGTGAAATTACTCATGATCATGCCTTTCAGTGCACCGGGGAAGAGGTGCTACATGCCTAAGTTACTGCGCCCTAACATTGGGGAGCAATGGGTAAGCCCAGCCGGTCGCGGTATGATTGGCAGTCACATACCGCGAGTGCCAATCGGTGCTGCACTCGCGACGCTGGGAGGAGGCGAGCGCCATGGTGTCCGATCGCAGTCTCGAAGTCCTGCGTGTGATCGTTCAGGACTACGTCGCCTCCCGCGAACCCGTCGGTTCTAAATCTATCGTCGACCGGCATTCCTTCGGGGTGTCGGCGGCCACGATCCGCAACGACATGGCCCTGCTCGAAGAGGAAGAGTTGATCGCGGCTCCGCACACCTCGTCGGGCCGCATCCCCACCGACAAGGGCTACCGCCTGTTCGTCGACCACCTCGCCGATCTGCGCCCGCTCTCGGCGGCGCAGCGCCAAGCCATCGAGACGTTCCTCGGTCAGTCGGCCGACCTCGACGAGGTGCTGGCCCGCAGCGTGCGGCTGCTCTCGCAGCTCACCCATCAGGTCGCCCTGGTGCAGTATCCGTCGCTGTCCCGCGCGAAGGTGCGCCACATCGAACTGGTGCCCCTGTCCGAGACTCGCCTCCTGTCGGTTCTGATCACGGATGCCGGACGGGTCGAGCAACGCGTCGTCGACCTGCCCCGGCCACTGGCTGAACCCGTTCTGATCGACCTGCGCACCCGGTTGAATTCTGCCCTGGTCGGGCTCGGCATGAGCGAGGCCGCCAGCACCCTCACCGGCAGCTCCCTCACCGCCGGCTCCGGCCTCGGCCCGCTCGAGCAACAGGAGGCGGTGGATCTGATCACCGGCACCCTGCGCGACCAGGTCGGCGCGAACAGGCAGGACCGGCTCGTGATGGCCGGCGCCGCCAACCTCGTGCGCACTGAGGAAGACTTCACCGGCAGCATTTTCCCGGTGCTCGAGGCCATTGAGGAACAGGTCGTGCTTCTGCGGCTGTTCGGCGAGATGGCCTCCGACCAGCACGGCGTGTCCGTCAGTATCGGCCGGGAGAATGCCCCGTTCGGTCTGGCCGAGACGTCCGTTCTCACCAGCGGCTACTCCTCGCAGGGCGGCAACCTGGCGCGCCTCGGCGTGCTCGGCCCCACTCGGATGGACTACTCGAACAACATGGCGGCCGTCCGCGCGGTCGCCCGCTACCTTTCACGCCTTCTCGGCGAGAATTGACCAGTTCCCCTCGGCCCAGAAACCGGCGGGACACCACATTTCAGAACAGACCTAGGAGAGCCAGCTTTGGCTGACCATTACGAAGTACTCGGCGTCGCCCGCGACGCCTCGACCGACGAGATCAAGAAGGCCTACCGCAGGCTGGCCCGGCAGCTGCACCCCGACGTGAACCCGGGCGCGGATGCATCCGAGCGTTTCAAATCCGTCACGCACGCCTACGACGTGCTCAGCGACGTCAAGCAACGCGACAACTACGACCGTGGCGGCAACGGCCGCTCGGGCGGCGGAGCTGCCGGTTTCGACGGCAACTTCGGCAACTTCGGCAACTTCGGCGACATCTTCGAGACCTTCTTCGGCGGCGGGGGGTCCAGCCGCGGGCCTCGGTCGCGCCGAGAGCGCGGCCAGGACGCCCTGATCCGGGTCGACCTCGACCTCGATGAGATCATCTTCGGCACGCACCGGGAGCTCGAGGTCGACACGGCCATCACGTGCGCGACCTGCAACGGCACGTGCTGCCAGCCGGGCACCGCGCCCGTCACCTGCGACATCTGCCACGGCACCGGCACCATCCAGCGCGCCGTGCGGTCGCTGCTCGGCAATGTCATGACGAGCAGCCCCTGCGGTTCCTGCCGCGGCTACGGTACGATCATTGCCACTCCCTGCGTCACCTGCCAGGGCCAGGGCCGTGTGCGAGCGCGTCGCACGGTCCCCGTCGACATCCCGGCGGGGGTCGACACGGGCCTGCGCCTGCAGATGCCCGGCAGCGGCGAGGCCGGTCCGGCCGGCGGTCCCAACGGGGACCTCTACCTCGAGATGAAGGTGCGCCACCACGACGTGTTCAGCCGTGACGGCGACGACCTGCTCTGCACCCTCGAGGTGCCGATGACGGATGCCATCCTCGGCAGGTCCGCGACCGTCAAGGCGCTCGACGGCGACATCGAGGTCGAGCTTAGGCCGGGCACGCAGAGCGCCGAGATCATCACGGTCAAGGACCGCGGCGTCAGCCGCCTGCGCGGGAACGGACGGGGCGACCTGAAGGTCGTCGTGCACGTGGTCACGCCGACCCGTCTCGACCACAAGGAGCGGGAGCTGATTGAGGCCTTTGCGGCCCGCCACAAGGCGCCGGCTCCTGCCCTCAGCGCCTTCCAGCAGGGACTTTTCGCCAAGCTGCGCGATCGGTTTCGCGGCTAGGCGTCGATGGCACACTTCTTCATCGATGAGGCGCTCCACGTCGCCGAGTGCGTGCCGGGGGCGGTCGTCGGCATCGGCGGCGCGGAGGCCCGGCACGCGGTCACCGTCAGCCGGATGCGCCCGGGCGAGCACCTGCAGATCGGGAACGGGGCCGGGCTCATGCTGGCCGCCACCGTTGTTGACGCAGATGCGAGGCTGCTGACCCTGCGCGTCGAGACGGTGACCGTGAGCGCGCTGCTGACGCCGCGCATCCGTCTGGTCCAGGCTCTCGCCAAGGGAGACCGGGACGAACTGGCCGTGCAGGCGGCCACGGAGCTCGGCATCGATGGGGTGATCCCGTGGGCCGCATCCCGCTCCGTGACGCGCTGGGAGGGTGCGAAAATCAAGAAGGGCCAGGATCGCTGGTCCAGCATTGTGCGCGAGGCCTCGAAACAGTCGATTCGCGCGTGGCTGCCCACGGTCGGGGCACTGGCGAGCACCAAAATGCTGGCCGAGCTGGCTGGCACCACCCGGATGCTGCTGCTGGAGCCCACGGCGAGCGAACGGCTGACCTCGCAGGCGGCGCCGACCGACGACCGGGATATCCTGCTCGTCGTCGGACCCGAGGGCGGCATCTCCCCGGCCGAGCTGACCCTGCTCGAGCAGGCAGGCGCCACCCGGGTGCGCCTGGGCGACAATGTGCTGCGCACCTCCACCGCCGGCCCGGCCGCTCTCTCCATCCTGAACGTGACGCTCGGCCGCTGGTAGCGCGTGAGCTTAAGATAGAGATATGTCTTCCACCGGCCAAGAACCGTCCATCTTCACTCGCATCGCCGCGCGCGAGATCCCGGCGACCATCGTCGCCGAAACCGAACGGATCATCGCCTTCACCGACATCGCCCCGCAGGCGCCCGTGCATGTCGTCATCACGCCGAAAACCTCCGAGTACAGCAACGTGGTCGAGCTCGCGGCCGGAGACCCCGGGCTGCTGACCGAACTCATCGAGGTGGCGGACGCTGTGGCGGCCCGGCTGTCCAACGGCCAGTTCCGGCTCGTGTTCAACACCGGTGCCAGCGTCGGGCAGACCGTTTTCCACGTCCACGCACACCTGCTCGCCCCGCAGGCCGCCGGCGGAACCCTCGGGGAGGGAACGCTTGGTTTCCGGTGAGCCCGGGCCCGGCCAGGCCGAGGTGCACATCACGGTCGACGGCATCGCCATGGTGCGCCTGCTCGGCGCCGACGACCGTCTGCTCGCCGCCGTCGAGAAGGAACACCCCCGCGTCAGCGTGCACGTGCGCGGCAACGAGGTGACCCTGATCGGTGAGACCGCGCATGTCGAGGCGGCGCGTCGCCTGATCGAGGAGCTCCTGCTCATGGTGCGCGGCGGGCGTGACCTCGTCGAATCCGAGGTGAGCACCTCCTCACGGATGCTCGACGAGGACAGCTCCACGAGCCCTTCCGAACGTCTGGGCCCGGCCATCCTCAGCTCCCGCGGCAAGAGCATCCGCCCCAAGACCATCGGACAGAAGGAATACGTGGACGCCATCGACACCGACACCATCGTGTTCGGGATCGGGCCGGCCGGAACCGGCAAGACCTACCTCGCAATGGCCAAGGCCGTGCAGGCGCTGCAGCGCAAGGAGGTCGAACGGATCATCCTCACCCGCCCGGCCGTCGAGGCCGGGGAACGACTCGGCTTCCTGCCGGGCAGCCTCACCGAGAAGATCGACCCGTATCTGCGCCCCCTGTACGACGCCCTGAACGAGATGATGGACCCGGAACTCGTGCCCAAACTGCTCGCAGCCGGAACCATCGAGGTGGCCCCGCTCGCCTATATGCGCGGCCGCACGCTCAACTCCTCCTTTGTCGTGCTCGATGAGGCGCAGAACACCACCCCCGAACAGATGAAGATGTTCCTCACCCGGTTGGGGTTCGGCTCGAAAATGGTCGTGACCGGGGACATCACCCAGATTGATCTGCCGGCGGGCTCGAGCGGGCTGCGCTTGGTGAGCCGGGTGCTCCACGGGGTCGACGACATCCGTTTCGTACGTCTGACCAGTGCCGACGTCGTGCGGCACTCGCTGGTCGGCCGGATCGTCGACGCCTGGACCGCGTACGACGCGCAGAAGCAGGCCGAGCGCTACGAAAGCGATCAGGCGCGGGAATTCGCAGGTCGCGGACCCGGCCGCCCCAGCACTCCCCGCGACCGCCTTCCGAAACGGAGATCCTCTTGAGCATCGAAATCAACAACGAATCGACTATCCCGGTCGATGAGGCCGCCATCCTGCGTCTGGCCGCCTACGCTCTGGACTCCATGCACGTGCACTCTGACGCCGAACTGGCGATCGTCCTCGTCGACGAGGGTGCGATGGAGCAGCTGCACGTGCAATGGATGGATGAGCCGGGCCCCACCGACGTGCTCAGCTTCCCGATGGACGAGTTGCGCCCAGGCACCGAAGACGCCGAGACCCCGCCGGGGCTGCTCGGCGACATCGTGCTCTGCCCGCAGGTGGCCCAGGGCCAGGCCGAGACAGCCGGGCACAGCACCCTCGAGGAACTCCTGCTGCTCACCACGCACGGCGTGCTGCACCTGCTCGGATTCGACCACGTGGAACCCGCCGAGGAGAAGGAAATGTTCGGCATCCAGCGAGACATCCTGATCGGCTTCGCCCTGCAGGAACGCCTCCGCGACCGATGATCGGGTGGTTTCTCACGGCGGCCATCCTGTTGGTCGCCTTCGGCGGCCTGATGGCCGCGGTGGACTCCGCCGTCACGAGCCAATCCCGGGCCGACATTCTCGACCTGGCCGAGAAGTCCCGTGCCAAGCGCCCTTTGACGGCGATCGCCGCCGACACCGGGGCGCACCTGAACACGATCAGTTTTGTACGGATCATCGCCGAGACCACGGCGGCCGTGCTGGTGACCCTCGTCTTCGCGACCACGATCGAGGAGCTGTGGCTGGCACTGCTGCTGTCGTCCCTGCTGATGACCGCGGTCTCCTTCGTGCTCGTCGGCGCCAGCCCGCGCAGCGTGGGCCGGGCCCACCCCGTGGAGTTGCTCTCCGCGATCGCCCCGCTGGTGCACTTCCTCCGAGTGCTCCTCGGCCCCATCGCCAACGCGCTTGTCGCCCTCGGCAACCGGGTCACCCCCGGGCGCACCCGGCTGGCCACGTTCACGTCGGAGGACCAGCTGCTCAGCATGGTCGACGAGGCCACCGAGCTCGACGTCCTCGAGGAGGACGACCGGGAACTGATCCACTCGATCTTCGAGTTCAACGAGACCGTCGTGCGCGAGGTGATGATTCCGCGCACCGACATGGTCACCATCGAAGCGGACTCATCGATCGGCGCGGCGATGGGCCTGTTCCTGAGTAAGGGATTCTCCCGGGTTCCGGTCATCGACGGCGAAGTGGATGACGTCACGGGCATCCTGTACCTGCGCGATGTGGCTCGGCTCGTTTACGAGCGGCCGCCGAATGTGGAGAGCCTCACGGTGCGGGAGCTCGAGCGACCTGCCGTCTTCGTGCCCGAGTCGAAGAAAGCCGACGCGCTGCTCCGCCAGATGCAGCTCGAGTCAAATCACCTCGCGATGGTGGTCGACGAGTATGGTGGAATCGCCGGATTGGTCACCCTGGAAGACCTGATCGAGGAACTCGTGGGAGACATCTCCGACGAGTACGACCGCGACGTCGTGGAGGTCGAGGTCCTCGGCGACGGTCGCTTTCGGGTGAGCGCGCGGCTTCCGGTCGACGAGCTGGGCGAACTGTTCGACCTGGAACTGGACGACGACGAGGTCGATTCGGTGGGTGGCCTGCTGGCCAAGGCCCTCGGGCGCTTGCCGGTGGCGGGTTCGGTCGCCAGGGCGAGCGGGTTGGTCCTCACCGCCGAACGCACCGAGGGCCGCCGCAAACGAATCAGCACCGTGCTGGTTGAACGAGATCAAGCGCTGATAGACGCGCAGAACGCATTCCTCGGAGTGTCGGACGATGAGAGAGTGAACGGTCATGACTGAAGTAGAAGGATTCCGAGCGGGGTTCGTGTCGTTCGTGGGACGCCCCAACGTGGGCAAGTCCACGCTGACGAACGCGCTGGTCGGGGAGAAGGTCGCGATCACGTCGTCGAAGCCGCAGACCACCCGGCGCGCCATCCGCGGCATCGTGCACCAGAAGAACGGCCAGCTGATTCTGGTCGACACCCCGGGTATCCACAAGCCGCGCACCCTGCTGGGCGAACGACTGAACAGCCTCGTGCAGTCGACGCTGTCCGGCGTGGACGTGGTGGGCCTCTGCATTCCGGCCAACGAGCCGATCGGCCCGGGCGACCGGTTCATCAACGAGCAGCTGGACAACTTTCCGCGGGCCCGCAAGGTGGCCATCGTGACCAAGATCGACATGTCCTCCAAGACCAGTGTCGCCAACCAGCTCCTCGCCGTGTCACAGCTGCGTGACTGGGAGGCGATCGTGCCGATCTCGGCGACCAGCCGCATCCAGCTCGATATCCTCAGCGCGGAGCTGCTGCGCCTGCTGCCCTTGTCGGATGCCCCGCTCTACCCGGCCGACGCGGTCACCGACGAGAGCCTCGAGTCGCGCATCTCGGAGTACATCCGGGAGGCGGCGCTCGAGGGCGTCACCGACGAACTGCCGCACTCGATCGCCGTGACCATTGACGACATCATCGAGCGCGACGACCAGGAACTGGTCGAGATCTACGCGAACCTGTTCGTCGAGCGCGACAGCCAGAAGGGCATCATCATCGGCAAATCCGGCAGCCGGTTGAAGGATGTTGGTGTGCGCGCCCGCAAACAGATCGAACCGCTGGTGGGAAAGCGGGTCTTCCTCTCGCTCCGGGTCAAGGTCGCCAAGGAGTGGCAGCGCGACCCGAAACAGCTGGGCCGCCTCGGTTTCTAGCCGTCGTTCCGCCTGCAGCCCGAACCGCCAGCATCCTCGGCAGCGGATCGGGTGGCGTGACCCGATCCGCTGCCAAGGGTGCAGCCGAGGGTGGTAGCCTGCATTTATGTTTTTCGGTGAGCTGCTTCTTCGCTGCCGCGACGAGTCCTAATCTGAGGCCTCCCTCGTCGCGGAGTTCGTCGTTGGCTACCCACCACTCGCGAGGAGATCCCAGATCATGAAAAACAATCAGACCGCATCCCAGATGCCGATCCACAAGTATCGCCCGTATCAGGAGCAGTTCACGATCGAGTTGCCCGACCGCACCTGGCCGGACAAGCACATCACCGCGGCCCCGCGCTGGTGCGCCGTCGACCTGCGGGATGGCAACCAGGCGCTGATCGATCCGATGAGCCCGGAGCGCAAGCGCATCATGTTCGACATGCTCGTGCGGATGGGCTACAAGGAGATCGAGGTCGGCTTCCCGTCGGCCAGCCAGACCGACTTCGACTTCGTGCGCAGCCTGATCGACGGAAATGCCATTCCAGACGACGTGACCATCCAGGTGCTCACCCAGGCGCGCGAGCACCTGATCCGGCGCACCTACGAGTCGATCGCGGGCGCCAGGCAGGCCATCGTCCACCTCTACAACTCCACCAGCGTGCTGCAACGCAAGGTCGTGTTCCGCGAAGACAAGCAGGGCATTGTCGACATCGCGTTGGCCGGCGCGCGTCTCTGCCGCGCCGCCGAGGCATCCGTCCCCGGCACCATGGTCTACTACGAGTACTCCCCGGAGAGTTACACCGGTACCGAGCTGGGATTCGCCGTCGACGTCTGCAACCAGGTACTGGAGGTCCTCGAGCCTACGCCGGAGCGCAAGGTCATCATCAATCTGCCCGCGACCGTCGAGATGGCCACACCCAACGTCTATGCCGACTCCATCGAGTGGATGTCCCGCCACCTCGCCCACCGCGAGAACGTGCTCATCTCCCTGCACCCGCACAACGACCGCGGCACAGCCATCGCGGCCGCGGAACTGGGTTACCTGGCCGGCGCCGACCGCATCGAAGGCTGTCTGTTCGGCAACGGGGAGCGCACCGGCAACGTCGACCTGGTGGCGTTGGGCGTCAACCTGTTCACCCAGGGCATCGACCCGCAGATCGACTTCAGCAACATCGACGAGGTCAAGCGCACCGCGGAGTACTGCAACCAGCTGCCCGTGCCCGAGCGCAGTCCCTGGGCCGGCGACCTGGTCTTCACCGCGTTCAGCGGCTCGCACCAGGACGCCATCAAGAAGGGCTTCGAGGCCATGGCAGTGGATGCCGCCACGCAGGACTGCGGCGTCGACGACCTGCTCTGGGCGGTCCCGTACCTGCCGATCGACCCGAAGGACCTCGGACGCAGCTACGAAGCCGTGATCCGGGTCAACTCCCAGTCCGGCAAGGGCGGCGTGGCCTACCTGCTCAAGACCGACCACGCCCTGGACCTGCCGCGCAAGCTGCAGATCGAATTCTCCGGCGTCGTGCAGTCCAAGACCGACCAGGAGGGCGGCGAGGTCACCAGTGAGCAGATCTGGGAAATCTTCAACGACGAGTACCTACCGGCCAGCCACACCACGCCCGACGCCAAGTGGGGTCGATTCGAGCTGCACGCCACGCGCACCTCGAGCGACCTCTCCGGTTCGGTCGAACTGTCCGTCGACCTGCGCGACGACACGACCGTGTCCAGCGCCGTCGGCGCGGGCAACGGCCCGATCGCGGCGTTCCTCGGCGTGATGGCCGAACGCGGCATCGCCATCACCCTCTACGACTTCGTCGAGCACGCCATGTCGGCTGGCGGCGACGCCCTCGCCGCGGCCTACGTCGAACTCGACGTCAACGGCACGCGGTTCTGGGGCGTCGGCATCGACGCGGACATCTCGACCGCCTCGCTCAAGTCGGTGGTGTCGGCGGTCAACCGCGGCATCCGCGCCGAGGCCGGCAAGCGGTCTCTGGCGGACGCGACCGTCTGACCTCGGGTAGCCTCGGCCGGCACGTGGACTCCGTCGGCGCGTGAGCAGAGAATCGTCAGCCCGGCCGAGTGCCTTCCCCGGGGAGGAGGGCGCTCGGCCGGAGCGTCGATTCCCGGCTGCGTGCTGTCAAACCGGCCCTAGACCCGCGCCGTGTCCTTCGTCTTCGTCCGGTGCGTCGGAGTGACGTGAGTCGGGTCGGCAGTCACCCTGGCAGCGCGTGGCTTGACCGCGGGGGTCAACACCATCGTGCAGTCGTCGATCGCGCCGGCGAGCAGGTCGTAGAGCTGACCGTCCGGGTCGGGAACGCACGCTTCCGCGACGCCCTGCACGGACACCCGGATGATGGTCTCCGCCGTGCGGTCCGTGAACTTGCTCCGAGACCAGGATCCCATCGAGGCGATGAATTCTCGGGCCCACCGTTCGGTCTCCGGTGCCGCGTCAAACGAATTGCGGATGCGCAGGGCGACGTCGTCGGGAATGGTGCCGCTGGCCTCGGTCAGGTGCCGTTCGCAGTTGAGGATCCCCACGGCAAGAGCCCGTTGGTGGTCCGCACTCGTGACCGGGAGGGCGGATGTGGCCGCCCGCAGAGCGATCAGCAGGCGCACCCGTGCGTTGTCCCCGCGCAAACCGATCACCGACGGGATCAGCGGGACCAGGCGGGCCCGGGCAGTGTCCGACGTGCAGTCGTTCACCATCCGAGCGGCGGAGGCGAGTAACGGATGAGTGCAGGCCGGGTGGTCACTCCAGGCCTCTCCGGCGAGATAGGAGGCGAACTCCATGAAACAGGCGCCGGAACGCGGGTTTCTGTGCTTGCCTCGGGACAGGACCGGCACCAAATCCGGCATCGAATCGGGCACGGTGCCCTTCATCATGTTCATGAGGTTCCTCCAAACGACGTGAAAACTTCTCACCAGTCTGACCCGGGAGGCAATGAAAGGCGAGAGCGGAATCCGTCGTTTGTGGACCAGTTTCGGGCCCGTTCGGTGCCTCAGTCCCCGCGGTTCCTGCGCCGCCGGAAGGCGACGATATTGTCGCGCCGCCACCGGGGCCAACTGCCGATCGCGCGCTGCTGCGGCAGGCTCCAGCCGTACCGCGCGGCGAGGATCCGGATGACCGTCGTCACCACGACGCAGGCGATCCCGGCGATGGTGATGGGCACCTGCAGCATGAAGAGCACCACGAGCAGGCCGCTGCCGACCCCGGCCGCGACGGCGTAGAACGAACCGACATGCATTACGGCGATCGGCACGTTCAACATCATGTCCCGCAGGGCCGACCCACCCACCGCCGTGACGACCCCGACGAACAGGGCGGGGATCTCCGGCAGGCCGACGGCGAGTGCCTTGCTCGTGCCGAGGGCGCCGAACAGCCCGATGGTCACGGCGTCGAGGGCGATGATGAACGGGCCGAGCCGGTTGAACAGGCTCTGCAGCAGCATGCCGAGCAGAGCCGCCCCCGCGCACACCGGCAGGTACCAGTTGCTCTGCAGCGCGGCCGGCACGCCGCCCAGCAGGATATCGCGGAGCAAACCGCCGCCGAGCCCCACGGTGACGCCGATCAGCGCGATGCCGAGCAGGTCGAAGCGGCGGTCGGTGAAACGGCCGGCGAACATGGCGCCCTGCACGGCGCCGATGGCCACGGCCGTGAGGTCGAGCCAGAGCGGAATGAAGAATGAGGTGGAGGGCACCCCTAATGAAACCACTGAAACGGTGGGTATCGGCGCGCTTGACGACCCCGCGCTCCCGCCAGGTGGGAGAATCCAAGGGTGCCTGTCTACCGTGATGATGTCGTCGTGCTGCGCACCCAGAAACTGGGCGAAGCCGACCGCATCGTCACCATGCTCACGCGCCAGCACGGGAAGGTGCGCGCGGTCGCCAAGGGTGTGCGCCGCACCGCGTCGAAATTCGGGGCCCGGCTCGAACCGTTCATGGTCGCCGACGTGCAGCTCTGGGAGGGGCGGAGCCTCGACGTCATCACGCAGGCGGAGTCCATCGCTTCTTACGGAGCCCTGATCACGGCCGACTACCCGAGCTACACGGCGGCCAGCGCCATGGTCGAAACCGCCGACAAACTCACCGAGGCGGAGGGTTCGCTGCAGCAATACCTGCTGCTCGTGGGTGCCCTCCGGTCGCTCTCCCGCCGTGAGCACGGCGCGGGCCTCACCCTGGACTCCTATCTGCTCCGAGCACTGTCGATGGCCGGCTGGGCACCCAGTTTCCAGGACTGCGCACGGTGCGGAGCCCGGGGATCCCACTCCGCGATGGTTGTGCAGGCTGGCGGGATCGTCTGCGACGATTGCGCAGCGCCTGGTTCGCCGAGGCTCGATCCGGCCACCATCACCCTGCTCGGCTCCCTCCTGACCGGCGACTGGGAGCACACCAAATCCACCCCGCCCCAAACCAGAGCCCAGGCCACCGGGGTCGTCGCCGCCTACACTCAGTGGCACCTCGGACGCGGCCTTCGATCGTTGGAACACGTGAGTCGATGACCCCTGCGCCCTTCCTCAATCCCTTCGGCCAGAAGCCCCTGACCCACAAGGATGCGGTGCCGTTCAAACCCTTGGACTGGACGGGCCTGTACCCGCCCGCCCTGCCGACGAAGGCCGTTCCCGAGCACGTGGCGGTCGTGATGGACGGCAACGGCCGGTGGGCGAACGCGCGCGGGCTGCCTCGGGTGGAAGGCCACAAGGCGGGGGAGGCCGCGCTTCTCGACGTCGTCGCCGGGGCCATCCAGATCGGCGTCAAACACCTGAGCGTCTACGCGTTCTCCACCGAGAACTGGAAGCGGTCACCCGACGAGGTTCGCTTCCTGATGGGATTCAACCGGGACGTTCTGCACCGCCGGCGCGATCAGCTCAACGAATGGGGGGTGCGCGTGCGGTGGGCCGGACGCAAGCCCCGGCTGTGGGCATCCGTCATCAAGGAACTGCAGTTCGCCGAACGGCTGACCACCGGAAACGACGTGCTCACCCTCACCATGTGCGTGAACTACGGCGGGCGCACCGAGATCGCGGATGCCGTGCGCGCGCTGGCTGAGGACGTGGCCGCAGGCAGGTTGAAGCCCGCCGGGATCACCGAGAAATCGATCCAGCGGTATCTGTACACCGCGGACCTCCCCGACGTTGACCTGTTCGTGCGTAGTTCGGGGGAGCAGCGCACCAGCAACTTCCTGCTCTGGCAGAGCGCCTACGCGGAGATGGTGTTTTTGGACACTCTCTGGCCGGACTTCGGCCGTGAAGACCTGTGGCGGGCAATCGAGCTCTACGCAGCCCGTAACCGCCGCTACGGCGGCGCCGTGGACGCACCGACCGTCTAGGCCGGGAATACAACGTGGGGCACCATCGGTTGACCCCACAGTGAGTGAAACCATCAAAGTAGACATCTGGTCCGACGTTCAGTGCCCCTGGTGCTACATCGGAAAGCGCAAGTTCGAGGCCGGGGCGGCCCTGTTCGACGGGAACGTCGAGGTTGAATATCACAGCTTTGAACTCGCCCCGGATACCCCGGTCGACTTCGACGGCAGCCCCGTCGACTACCTCAGCCAGCGCAAGGGCCTGCCGGTCGCCGAGGTCGAGCAGATGCTCGAGCGCGTCACCGGCATTGCCGAGAGCGTCGGGCTGCACTACGACTACGACTCCGTGCATCAGACCAACACTGTCATCTCGCACGAGCTGCTGCACTACGCGAAGGCGCACGGCCGCCAGCTTGACATGAAGGAACGACTGTTGAAGGCCTATTTCGTCGACGGCCGCCACGTCGGCCGGATCGGCGACCTCGCAGACCTCGCCACCGAAATCGGCCTGGACCGTGACGACGTTATCCGCGCCCTGACCGCCCACGACTTCCTCGCGGATGTCAAGGCCGACGTCGCTCAGGCCAACGCCTACGGCATCCAGGGGGTGCCCTTCTTCGTCATCGACGGCAAATACGGGATCTCCGGTGCCCAGGACCCCGACACCTTCGCCCAGGCCCTCCGCCAGGCGCAGACCGAAAAATCCGAGGAGAAGAACACATGAGCGACGCACCCGACACCACCACCCCGGTCGCCCTCGCCGAGGCCGAGTCCGTTCCCACGATCGAACTTCTCGGCCAGACCGCGGCCGGCGGATGCTGCGGCGGCGGTTCCTGCGGCGTCTAGCCGGGTCGTCAGGTAGGCGTCCCGGCGTGGGGGAGAATTGAACGGATGACTTCCGTAACCCAGACCAGCCCGGCGAACCTCACGATCGGCCCGCTCACGCTCGACGTGCCCGTCGTTCTCGCTCCCATGGCCGGGATTACCAACACGGCGTTCCGTCGTCTGTGCCGTGAATACGGCGCAGGCCTCTATGTCAGCGAGATGATAACCTCCCGTGCGCTGGTCGAACGCACGCCGGAGTCGATGCGGCTGATCAACCATCACGCGAGCGAAAAAATCCGCTCAATCCAGCTGTACGGCGTGGACCCGAAGACTGTCGCCGAGGCAGTCACCCTGCTTGTGGCCGAGGACCGGGCCGACCACATCGACCTCAACTTCGGCTGCCCGGTTCCCAAGGTCACCCGCAAGGGCGGCGGCGCCGCCCTGCCCTGGAAGCTCGGGCTCTTCCGCCAGATCGTCGAGGGTGCCGTCACCGCGGCCGGTGACGTGCCGGTTACCGTCAAGATGCGCAAGGGCATCGACTCCGACCATTTGACCTATCTGGAGGCCGGCAAAGCGGCCGAGGGCGCCGGTGTCGCGGCCATCGCCCTGCATGCCCGAACGGCAGCCGAGCACTACTCCGGCCAGGCCGACTGGTCTGCCATCGCGACCCTCAAGAGAACCGTCACCAGCGTGCCCGTGCTCGGCAACGGCGACATCTGGTCCGCCGAGGACGCCCTGCGCATGGTCGCGGAGACCGGCTGCGACGGCGTCGTCGTCGGGCGCGGCTGCTTGGGCCGCCCCTGGCTGTTCGGTGACCTCGCCGCGGCCTTCCGCGGCGGCGAGTCCGGCGCGCCGGCTGCCAGGATCCAGCCCAACCTGGGCCAGGTCGCCGACGCCTTTCGCCGCCACGCGGTGCTCCTGACCGAGTTCTTCGAGAGCGAGGAGCGGGCCTGTCGGGACATCCGTAAGCATGTGGCCTGGTATTTCAAAGGCTACCCGGTCGGCGGCGACCTGCGGGCGAGCCTGGCCTCGGTCGTCTCGCTCGCGCAGCTCGACGATCTGCTGGGCACCCTCGACGGCGATCAGGACTATCCCGGCGAGGGCGCCGAGGGACCCCGGGGTCGGGCCGGCAGCCCGAAGAAAACCTCACTGCCTGAACACTGGCTCGACTCCCAGGAGCTTGTGTCGGCGGAGCGCGCCAATCTGACCGAAGGTGAAGGGGACACAAGCGGTGGCTAACGAGACCGGATACAGCAGGCACGACGAGGAACGCTGGCTGCCTGAGGAGCACGGCTCCCGGCGCAGCGATTTCGCTCGCGACCGGGCCCGGCTTTTGCACTCGAGCGCACTGCGCCGGTTGGCAGCGAAGACCCAGGTGCTGAGCCCGGCCGCCGGCCTCGATTTCGCGCGCAACCGACTCACCCATTCTCTTGAGGTCGCCCAGGTCGGGCGCGAACTCGCTCTGCGGCTGGGCCTTGACCCGGACATCGTCGACACCGCCTGCCTGGCGCACGACATCGGCCATCCGCCCTTCGGCCACAACGGCGAGAAGGCCCTCAACACCTGGTCCGCGGACATCGGCGGCTTCGAGGGCAATGCCCAGACGCTCCGCCTGCTCACCCGACTCGAACCCAAGGTCTTCGGCCGCGACGGCCGCAGCTATGGGCTCAATCTCACCCGGGCGAGCCTCGACGCGAGCTGCAAATACCCCTGGCCGGCCGACTCGTCGGTCGCCGATCCCAGCGGCCGCGCCAAGTACGGCTTCTACCCGGATGACAGGGAGGCCTTCGAGTGGATGCGCTCCGGCGCCGCGGAGCGCCGGCGCTGCATCGAGGCGCAGGTGATGGACCTCTCCGACGACATCGCGTATTCCGTGCACGACTTCGAGGACGCCGTCGTCAACGGCTACATCGACGTCGGCCAGCTCGGCAGCCGGACCAACCACGAGTCGCTTCTGGCCACGATGACCGAGTGGACCGGCGATGGTCTCTCCGAGGGGGACCTGGCCGACGCCTTCGACCGGCTCGACTCGCTCAACGCCTGGCTTGAGACGTGGTCGGGCAGCCGCCGCGACCAGGGCCTGCTGAAGAACCTGACCAGCCAGCTGATCGGCCGCTTCAGCGGTGCCGCCGTGCGCGCCACCCGCGACGCCAACCCGGGAGGCGACCTGATTCGGTTCGGCGCCCACGTGGTCGTGCCGCGGGAGGTCGAGGCGGAGATCGCCGTGCTCAAGGGCATCGTGGCGACCTTCGTGATGACGCGACAGACCCGCAAGCCCATCTACGTGGAGCAGAGGCAGGTGCTCACCCTGTTGGCGCGCACGCTGCACGCGACGGGGGACGAACACCTGGACGCGGGATACCGGGAGGACTGGCACGCGGCCGCCGACGCCGCAGCCCGCAAACGCGTCGTCGTCGACCAGGTCGCCAGCCTGACCGACCAGTCCGCGCTGGCCTGGTACGAACGCCTGGTAAAGCACTGACCTGCGCGAACAACAGCACGGACAGCACGGACAGCACGGACAGCACGGACAGCATCGCACAGAACGACGACACCACACCGAACACCGACACGGGCAGGACTAACATTCAGCTATGGCAGGCCTGATTCGACAAAACGACATCGAAGAGGTCAAGGCCCGCACCAACATCGCCGACATCGTCGGCGACTACGTGAGTCTCAAGTCCGCCGGCGTGGGATCGATGAAGGGACTGTGCCCCTTTCACGACGAGCGCAGCCCAAGCTTCCACGTGCGCCCCCAGGTCGGTTTCTACCACTGCTTCGGTTGCGGCGAGAGCGGCGACGTCTACTCCTTTCTGCAGAAGATGGACCACGTCAGTTTCAGTGAGGCCGTCGAACGGCTCGCCGGCCGGGTCGGTATCGAGTTGCACTACGAGGGCGGCGCCGGCGAGGCTCCCGACCACACCAATCGGGCCCGCCTGTACGCCGCCAACCAGGCCGCGGCCGACTTCTTCGTGGAACGCCTCGGCAGCCCCGGCGCCCTGGTCGGGCGTACTTTCCTCGGCGAACGCGGCTTCGACTCCCTCGCGGCCGCCCGGTTCGGGGTCGGCTTCGCCCCGAAAAGCTGGGACGAGCTCACCAACCACCTGCGCGCCAAGGGGTTCTCCACCGAGGAACTCACGCTGTCCGGTCTCGTCTCCAGCGGCGACCGCGGCGTGTACGACCGGTTCCGCGGCCGCCTGGTCTGGCCGATCCGGGACATCACTGGGCAGACCATCGGCTTCGGGGCGCGTCGCCTCCTCGACGACGACAAAGGACCCAAATATCTGAATACCCCCGAAACGCCGATCTACCACAAGTCCCAGGTGCTCTACGGGCTTGACCTCGCCAAACGCGACATCTCCCGAGGCCACCAGGTCGTCGTCGTGGAGGGCTACACCGACGTCATGGCCTGCCACCTTGCCGGGGTGACGACCGCGGTCGCCACCTGCGGCACATCCTTCGGGGTCGACCACATCAAGGTGCTGCGTCGCGTGCTCGGCGACGACAGCGGGGTCGGCGAGGTCGTGTTCACGTTCGATCCGGATGCCGCCGGCCAGAAGGCCGCCGTGCGCGCATTCAGCGAGGAGCAGCGTTTCTCCGCCCAGACGTATGTGGCCGTCGCGCCCGAGGGACTGGACCCCTGCGACCTGCGACTGCACCGCGGCGATGACGCCGTGCGCCGGCTGATCGACTCGAAAAAGCCCATGTTCGAGTTCATGATCCGGCAGTTGCTCGGCCAATACAACCTCGACACGGTGGAGGGTCGCGTCGCCGCGCTTCGCGCCGCGGCGCCGATCGTCGGCGACATCCGTGACCCGACCCTGCGACCCGGTTACACGCACGAGCTGGCGCGCATGCTCGGCATGGAGCTCGGCGAGGTCGGCAAGGCCGTCTCCGCCGCCCTGTCGCGCTCCCGGAGCACCGTTACGGCCACTCCGGGATCTCGGCCGGGGGAGAACGAGCCGGCGCCGCGGGAGCAGCCGTTCTCCATGATCGACCTGGCGACCGACCCGGTCACCCGGCTGGAACGCGACGGCCTGATGGCCATGCTGCAGCGCCCTACCGTCGTCGGGGTGGATCTGATCCAGCGCGCCGCGGCGACGAACTTCGTGAACACCTCCCTGGCGGTGGTGCGCGACGCCATCGCGGCCACCGCGCCCCACCACGACGCCGTCGACTGGCTCGACCGCATCGTCGCCGAGGTCCCGGCCACGCTGGAAAACCTGGTCAAGGAGCTGGCGATGGCTTCCCTTCCCGAACGCTCCGAACGCGAAATCGGCCGCTACGTGCGCGACATCACTGTGGCCCTGATCGACCGGGACCTGCTGCGTCAGAAGGCCGAACTGCTCGGCCGACTCCAGCGCGCGGATGCGACCAATCGCGACGTCTACGTGGCACTCCAGCGAGAGCTGGTGCGAGTCGAGGCCGAGCGCCGCAACCTCCGGGAGGAGTAGACCGGGCTCG
Source organism: Cryobacterium sp. TMT2-42-4 (assembly GCF_004402645.1). Taxonomy (NCBI): domain Bacteria; kingdom Bacillati; phylum Actinomycetota; class Actinomycetes; order Micrococcales; family Microbacteriaceae; genus Cryobacterium; species Cryobacterium sp. TMT2-42-4. The sequence continues at coordinate 13,499 of NZ_SOFT01000035.1, read as the reverse complement.
TCTCGCCCGGCTTCTCCTTGGTTGCAGCTCGATAAAGATGCATCGTATTGCGCCGGGACACCGCGCATTCTGTGCTACTTCTTTTCCTACAGCAATGCTGGCCGCGCACGATTCCTGCGCCCGGCATCGGTTTTCTAGAGGAAGAGGCTCACGGCTATGGCATTCTCATCCACTTCACGCGCGAGAGGGCTCAGCGCCGCAGCGGTTTTCGCGGTCACCGCGTTGACCCTCGCGGGTTGCTCCGCCGTCGGAACCGACAACGAGACCAGCTCGGGTGGCGAAGCCATCACGATCGGCACGACCGACAAGATCACGTCGCTCGACCCGGCCGGTTCCTACGACAACGGCTCGTTCGCGGTGCAGAACCAGGTCTTCCCATTCCTGATGAACACGCCCTACGGCAGCCCGGATGTCGAGCCCGACATCGCCACGGCCGCCGCGTTCACCAGCCCCACCGAGTACACGGTCACCCTCAAGCCTGGTCTGAAGTGGGCCAACGGCAACGAGCTCACCTCCTCCGACGTCAAGTTCACCTTCGATCGCCAGTTGGCGATCGCAGACGACAACGGCCCGTCCTCGCTGCTCTATAATCTGGACAGCGTCGCGGCCCCCGATGACACCACGGTTGTCTTCACCCTGAAGCAGGCGGACGACCAGATCTTCCCGCAGATCCTGTCCAGCCCGGCCGGCCCCATCGTCGACGAGGACACCTTCTCGGCCACGAAGCTCACGCCGGACCAGGACATCGTCGACGCCAACGCGTTCGCCGGCCAGTACGTCATCACCAGCTACGACTTCAACAACCTGGTCGGCTACAAGGCCAACCCGGACTACGAGGGTCTCCTGGGCGCGGCCAAGACCGACGTCGTCAACGTGAAGTACTACGCCGACGCCTCCAATCTGAAGCTCGAAGTGCAGCAGGGCGATATCGACGTGGCGTTCCGTAGCCTGTCGGCCACCGACATCGAGGACCTGCGCGGCAACGACAAGGTCAAGGTCGTCGACGGCCCCGGCGGCGAACTCCGCTACATCGTCTTCAACTTCGACACCCAGCCGTTCGGTGCCAAGACCGCCGAGGCCGACCCGGCCAAGGCCCTTGCCGTGCGCCAGGCCGTGGCCGACCTCGTCGACCGCGACGAAATCGCCGAGCAGGTCTACAAGGGCACATACACCCCGGTGTACTCCTACGTTCCCGCCGGACTGACCGGCGCCACCGAGTCCCTCAAAGGCCTCTACGGCGACGGTGAGGGTGCCCCCGACGTCGACAAGGCCGCGGCAACCCTCAAGGCCGCCGGTGTGACCGGTCCGGTAAAGCTCAATCTCCAGTACAGTAACGACCACTACGGCCCGTCGTCCGGCGACGAGTACGCCCTGGTCAAGGACCAGCTGGAAGCCTCGGGCCTCTTCACCGTCAACCTGCAGACCACCGAGTGGGTTCAGTACTCGAAGGACCGCACGACGGATGTCTACCCCGTCTACCAGCTCGGTTGGTTCCCGGACTACTCCGACGCGGACAACTATCTGACCCCGTTCTTCCTCGAAGGCGGCTTCCTCAAGAACCACTACAGCGACACGGTGGTCGACGCCCTGATCCTGAAGCAGGCCGTCACCGCCGATCCCGCCGAGCGCACCAAGCTGATCGAGGAGATCCAGGACAAGGTCGCCGCGCAGCTATCCACCGTGCCGCTGCTCCAGGGCGCCCAGGTTGCCGTCACCGGCCCCGATGTGACCGGAACCAGCGACACGCTCGACGCGTCGTTCAAGTTCCGTTACGCGGCGCTGGCCAAAGGTTAGTACGTCAACCGGTTAGAGTTTCTCTAATTTGAAACCCGGGGGCATCCAGCCGCTTGCGCGCTGGGTGCCCCCGTCACGGTCTAATCGCACAGTCCAATCGTTAGGCAGGAATGACCACTGTGACCACGCGCCCCCCGTCGCCCCGCGCGACGGGACGCAAGAAACGTCCCGCAACCGACGGCGGGATCGGCCGGTACATCCTGATCCGCTTCCTGCTGATCTTTCCCACCATCTTCATCCTCGTGTCCATGGTCTTCTGGCTGATGCGCACGACCGGTGACCCGATCACGGCCGCTCTCGGCGGGCGTCTCGGGCCCGAGCAGCTGGCCGAGCGCATCCAGGCCGCCGGCTACGACCGGCCCATCTTCGTGCAGTACATCGAGTACCTGGGCCAGGTATTCACCGGCAACTTCGGCACGACCATCAGCACCAACCGTCCCGTCTCCGAGATCCTGGTCACCTATGGGCTGGCCACGTTCGAGCTCGTCTTCTACGCCCTGGTCGTCGCGTTCATCGTCGGGATTCCCCTGGGCATGGTCGCCGCCTATTGGCGGGACAAATCCGCGGACGCCTTCCTCCGGGTTTTCGCTATCCTCTGCTACGCCACGCCGGTGTTCTTCTCCGGGCTGTTGTTCAAACTCGTCTTCGCCGTCTACCTCGACGTGCTTCCCGTCTCCGGGCGGGCCTCGACCAGTTCCGAGCTGCAGATGCAGCTGTTGCCGAACCAGACCGGCCTGTACACGATCGACGCCATCCTGACCGGGGACCCGACCGTGCTCGGGGACGTGCTCGAGCATGCCGTGCTCCCCGCGCTGACGCTTGGGCTGCTCACTGCGGGGGTCTTCCTCCGCCTCGTGCGCACCAACGTGATCGGAACCCTTGGCACCGATTACGTCGACGCCGCTCGCTCGCGTGGGGTGAGCGAGTTCCGCCTGGTGCGGAAGCACGCCTACCGGCCGGCCCTGATCCCGATCATCACCGTGATCGGCCTCCAGATCGCCCTGCTGCTCGGCGGCGCCGTGCTGACCGAGACCACCTTCGAATGGAAGGGCCTGGGCTTCATGCTCTCCGAGTTCCTCAAGGCCCGGGACTTCGTGGCGGTGCAGGGGATCGTCGCCCTGCTCGCCGTGATCGTCGCCCTCTCCAACTTCGTCGTCGATATCATCGCCGCACTGATCGACCCGAGAGTGAGGTACTGAGATGAGTGACGCCACCGCGATCTCCGCCCGGCAGAAGCGCAGCGTCTGGTCCCGCCTCCCCGTCGTGCACCAGCTCAGGCAGAGCATCGGACTCCAGCGCGGGATGCTGGTCGCCGGCCTGATCATCACCACGCTCTTCGTGCTGACCGCCATTTTCGCCCCCGTGCTCGCGCCCTACGGCTTCAGCCAGCTGCGCGACGCCGACGGCGCCTTCGGAGCCCAGCAGCCGCCCGGGGGCGCGCATCCGCTGGGCACCACCGTCAGCGGCTACGACGTGCTCTCCCGGGTGCTGTGGGGTGCCCAGACCGCCCTGTTCGTGATCATAGTGGCCGTCCTGCTGTCGATCTTCGCCGGGGTGTTCCTCGGGCTGGTGTCGGGCTATTTCGGCGGCTGGCTCGACCGAATCCTGGTGGTCGTCTCCGACGCCGTCTACGCGTTCCCGTCGCTGCTTCTCGCCATCGTGATGTCGATCGTCATCTCCGGGGGCAAATCCAACCTGATCGGCGGTGTGCTGGCTGCGGCGATCTCAATCACCGTGGTCTTTATTCCGCAGTACTTTCGGGTGATCCGCGCCGAAACGGTGCGGATCAAGGCGGAGGCCTACGTGGAATCCGCACGCGTGCTGGGTGCCGGCAGCGGCCGGATCATGTTCCGGCACGTGTTCCGCAATGCGACCCGCACCCTTCCGCTGATCTTCACCCTGAATTCGTCGGAGGCCATCCTGACCCTCGCGGGCCTCGGCTTCCTCGGGTTCGGCATTGAACCGACGGCCGCCTCCGAGTGGGGCTACGACCTCAACAAGGCCCTCTCGGACGTCACCAGTGGTATCTGGTGGACGTCACTGTTCCCCGGACTGGCCATCGTGCTCGTCGTGCTCGGCATCACACTGGTCGGCGAAAGCCTCAACGACCTGGCCGATCCCCGCCTGCGCGGACGCCGCGCAGTCGGCCAGTCGGCCGGGATCGTCGCGCAGACCTCGGTCGTTCCCGGCGGCACCCTCGTCGCCGGCCCCGGCGGGCTCGGCGGACTGGAAGGCGCCGCAACCCATCCCACCGAAGGACTCGAGGACCGACCATGACCGACGTGCTCACCATCACCGATCTGGGCATCTCGTTCGCGACCGACGCCGGAGCCGTTCGGGCCGTTGACGGCGTCACCCTGCGGGTCGCTCCCGGCGAGGTCCTGGCCATCGTCGGCGAGAGCGGGAGCGGCAAGACCGTCACCGCCAAGACCATCCTCGGGCTGTTGCCGGAGACGGCGACCGCCTCCGGGGCCGTCATCCTCAGCAGCAAAGACGGCTCGAGCGAGAGCAACGTCATCGCGCTCAGCACCGCCCAGCTGCGGCAGGTTCGCGGCACCGACGTCTCCATGGTGTTCCAAGAACCCTCGACCGCGCTGAACCCCGTCTTCACGGTGGGTTGGCAAATCATGGAGGGCATCCGCGCGCACGGCCAGTTCAGTCGCAAGGAAGCCCGCAAGAAGGCCATCGAGATCCTCGGGCGGGTCGGTATCCCTGACGCGGAAACCCGCGTCGACTACTACCCGCACCAGTTCTCCGGCGGCCAGAAGCAGCGCGTCGTGATCGCCATGGCCCTGGTGCTCGACCCCGGCCTGATCGTCGCCGACGAGCCGACCACGGCGCTCGACGTGACCGTGCAGGCCGAGATCCTAGACTTACTGCGCCGCTGCCGCGATGAATTCGGCACGGCGATCGTGCTCATCACCCACAACATGGGCGTGGTCGCCGACCTCGCCGACCGAGTCGCGGTGATGTACCAGGGCAAGGTCGTCGAAGAGGCGGATGCCCAAACCCTCTTCCGCTCGCCGCAGAACGACTACACGAAGAAGCTGCTCGCCGCCGTGCCTCACGTGGGCCAGGGGGTCGTGCACGCCGCCGCCCGTGCCACGGCCCGCGCGGCCGACTGGGAGCAGCAGGCGCCGGTCGTCGTCGCCGACCAGCTCCGAATCGAATACCCCGGCCGGCTCGGCCGGTCCGGTTTCACCGCCGTCGACGGCGTGAGCTTCCTGATCCGGCCCGGTGAGGTTCTCGGTCTGGTGGGGGAGAGCGGTTCCGGCAAGACCACGATCGGGCGGGCCATCGCCGGCCTGACCCGGGTGACCGGTGGCTCCCTGACCGTGATGGGCCACGAGATGAACGGGTTCAAGGAACGTGCGTTCCGGAAGTTCCGCAGCGACATCGGGTTCGTCTTCCAAGACCCGGCGTCGAGTTTCAACCCGCTGCTGACCATCGCCGACTGCGTCGCCGAACCGTTGGTGGTGCACGGTCGGGCGAAGAACGCCGCCCACGCCCGCCCGCGGGTCAACGAGCTCCTCGAGGCCGTGCAGCTGCCGCGTGCCTACGGCGACCGCTACCCGCACGAGCTGAGCGGCGGCCAGCGCCAGCGCGCGAGCCTGGCACGGGCGCTCGCCCTGGAGCCGCCCCTGCTGATAGCCGACGAGCCCACCAGCGCTCTCGACGTCTCCGTGCAGGCGCGGGTGCTGGAGCTGTTCGCCGATCTCCAGCGGGAGTTCGGCTTTGCCGCGCTGTTCATCAGTCATGACCTGGCTGTCGTCGACCTCGTCGCGGACCGGATTGCGGTGCTGTACCGCGGAAAACTGGTCGAGGAGGGCACCAGCGCCGAGGTTCTCGGTGCACCCAAGGATCCTTACACCCAGCGGCTCCTGGCCTCCCTGCCCGTGCCGGACCCGGCCGAGCAGGCCCTGCGCCGGGAGGGACTGCGCCGGCTGCGTGAGGCAGGATAGACACATGATCCGCGGCGCCGCACCGACAAGTCCGACCAGTCCGATCTCCACCAGTGACCTGACGGTCGAGTACCCGCCCCACGGTGCCAGCGGCGCATTCACGGCCGTGCGTGGCCTTACCCTGCAGATCGGGGCCGGTGAGGTGCTCGGACTGCTCGGGCAGAGCGGTTCGGGCAAGAGCACGCTGGCCCGGGTTCTCTCGGGCGCCGCGTTCAGCCACGGCGGCGGAGGCACCGGCGACGTTCGACCAGAGATCACCGGGGGAGAGGCGACGGTGCTCGGGTACCGGCTCCGTGGCATCCGTCGGCGCAAGCTGGCCCGGCTCACCTTCGGGGTGGGGCACCTCGCCCAGGATGCCGCCGACACGCTGCCCTCGACTCTGACGGTGGCGGAGATCGTGGCCGAGCCCGTGCTCGACCGAGACCGGCGCTACGACCGGCACACCCTCGACGAGCAAGTGGCGACCATGATCGACGCGGTGCGGCTTCCGTTGTCGGTGCTCACCAAATTCCCCTACGAGCTGAGCAATGGTCAACGTCAGCGGGTGGCGCTGGCCCGGGCGCTGGTATTCGGGCCGTCGGTCCTGATCGCGGACGAGCCGACGGCCGGCGTCGACGCCACCGTCCGGGACGCCGTGGTCGACCTGATCGGCGAGCTGCAGCGCGAGCGGGCCTTCTCGGCGATGGTGATCAGTTCCGACCTCAGCGTGCTTCGCCGGGTCGCGGACCGAATCGCCGTGCTGCACCAGGGCGTGCTGGTGGGGCTGGGTACGATCGACGAGGTGTTCGACGACCCATGGCACCCGTATGTCGCCGGCCTGGCTGCGGCTCTGATGGGGGAGGCGCCGGACGAGGAGAACGACGACGACAACTACGACTACGAGAGTGAATCCGACGAACATGTCATCGAAAACTGAATTCGTGCAACACCAGGCCGTTCTCGCCGACGAGGTCACGCCCCTTCCGGCGCACCGACGGCCGGCCCCCGGTCCGATCACCATCCTGCCGCGGCCGGAACCGGCCTTCTCCCGGGCGGTCGAGGCTGCCGGGGGAACCGTGACAGAGCTCTCCGGCGAGACCCGCGGACTGATCTGGCTGGACTACGGCAGGGCCGACGAGCTGCGCGCCACCCTGCACGCGTATCCCGGCATCGGGTGGGTGCAGCTCCCCTGGGCGGGCGTCGACGCCTTCAGCGGGGTGCTGGCCGGCCTGGACCGCCCGGACCTTCTGTGGACCAGCGCGAAAGGCGCGTACGCGCAGCCCGTCGCCGAACACGCCCTGGCTCTCACCCTGGCGCTGTTGCGGGTGCTGCCGAAGCGCGTCCGGGCCAAGGGTTGGAGCACGCTGTCCGAGGGGCGCTCGCTCTACGGCCTCAATGTGACCATCATCGGTGCTGGTGGGATCGCCCGTGAGCTGATCCGCCTGCTCGAGCCTTTCGGCACCCACGTCACAGTGGTGCGCCGCAGCACCGAGCCGGTGCCCGGTGCGGCTCAGACGGTGGTGACGGACGCCCTCTCCGGCGTTCTCCAGACCAGCGACGTCGTCGTCGTGGCGGCTGCGCTCACGGGCGGCACCCGCCACCTGATCGGCCGGGCCGAACTCGAGCTGATGCGGCCCGAAACGGTGCTCGTCAACATCGCCCGCGGCCCGCTCGTCGATACGGACGCTCTGGTGGCAGCGCTGGCCGCAGGAACCATCGCCGGCGCTGCCCTCGACGTGACCGATCCGGAGCCGTTGCCGCAGGGGCATCCGCTCTGGGCCGAGGCGCGGTGCCTGATCACACCGCATTCGGCCGACACGCCCGAGATGACCGCCCCGCTCCTGGCCGAGCGGATTCGCCTGAATGTGGTTGCCTTCCTTGCGGATGGGCGGTACGTCGGCGTCGTTGACCCTCGAATCGGTTACTGACGGTTGACGCCGATTTGGCAGATCGCCAACTTTTGATAAAGTAGCAGAGCTGTTCCAGCAACATTCCTCGATAGCTCAATTGGCAGAGCAGCGCACTGTTAATGCGCAGGTTCTTGGTTCGAGTCCAAGTCGGGGAGCGAAAGGCCACCAAGGGCTCCACCCCTGGTGGCCTTTTTTGTATCCCGTTCACTTCCGTGCGACGCGGTCGCAGAAAAGGCGGCATCCGTGGAGTCCTGGCTCACCGTGAGCACCGTTCTGTCCGTGCTCGTCGTCGGGTTGCTCGCCCTCTGGCTGGTCACCCTTGTCCGGGCCCGGCGCGTGGTCTTCGACCGCACGGCGGCCGAGCGGATGCGCATTGACCTGCAACTGTCTCTTGCCGAACAACAGGGCCGGCTCGGCATCATCCGGGAACTGCAGGACGTGGCCGTGCTGTCCGTTGCGCGGCTGATCACCCGTGCCGAAGGTGCCCGCTACACGGCCGAGAGCGACCCGTCCAGCGCCGTGCGGGTGGCGACGGCATTGGTTGACGACGGTCGGGTGGCGCTGGCCGACATGCGCCGCGTGCTGACGATCGTGCGCGAGGGCGAATCTGTCGCCGCCGCCCAACCGGGCCTGCAGTCGGCGAACGAGCTGTTCCGGGTCATGCGTGACGCGGGCGTCACCGTGGTCTTCACCGAGTCAGGCGCGCGGTTCCCGCTCAAGCAGGGCGCCGAACTGGCCGTCTTCCGTATCCTGCAGAGCGCGCTGGCCAACACTCTCACCCATGGCGGACGAGGCACGGAGGCTCGGGTCACGTTCACGTGGACTCAGGACGGGCTGCAGCTGCTGGTCGCCGATGACGGCATCCGTGCGGCGGCTCGCCGGGACAGTGCCGACGCCGCCGACTTCGCCGCGCGCACGATGTACACGATCGACGACGACCTCAAGGCACTGAGTGCGAACGTAGCCGGGGCAGGCATCACTCAGATGCGCGAGCGCACCGCGATGTTCGGTGGCATTTTCAACGCCGGGACCGTGCCCGGCGTCGGGTTCACGGTCTCGGCCATCTTCCCGTCGTTGCGCTTCCACAACGGCATCCATGGAGTGGACCTCGACCGCGGCTGACTCTTTCACCGGGCCAGCGAATCAGGCCAGGCCTATCTGGTCAATCTTCGAGGTTGTCGACGCCGGGCATCCAGCCGAGCCCGGGCGTGCCCCAGCCACGCTTGCGGGTCACCTTGAAGGCGATCTTGGCGTAGAAATGCTCGAGGCGATCCACGTACAGGGTGCCGTCGAGGTGGTCGTACTCGTGCTGGAAGATTCGGGCCAGCCAGTCTTCGGCGTGGATTTCGAAGGGTTTCTGCTCGAGATCCACCGCCCTCAGGATGGCGGAGGGAGAACGCATCAGCGGAAAGCGCTCGCCCGGGTAGGACAGGCAGCCCTCGACGTCTTCGTCCTCGTCGGCCTCGCCCGCGGAAACCGGGGTGATCCACAGTTCCGGGTTGATGGCCACGCCACGCCAGAGGTGGTCGTCGTCGTCGAGGTAGTTGAAGGTGAAGAGCCGCAGCGGCACTCCGACCTGCGGCGCCGCCAGACCGACGCCGGGCGCGGCATCCATGGTCTCGAACATGTCCTGCACGAGTTCACGCAGGACACTCCCGAAATCGGTCACTGGCAGGGCAGGGGAATGGAGAACGGGGTCTCCTGAAATAACTATCGAGCGAACGGCCATTCAGCAAGGATATCGGGCCGGTTCTCGGTAAAGTCGTCGAGTGACACTCTCCCTGGCTGACCTGACTGCGGAAATCGCAATCAATCCTCGTCAGGCCATCGGTATACCGCTCGCCCTGGTCGGAGCGGTCTTCCTGTCCCTGGGAGCGCAATTCCAGCATCGGGGCGTCACCAAGGTCGAGGCCAAGACGGCGGAGGTCACCGGGGGGCTCAACCCGCGCCAGCTGATGTTGCTTCTGGGGCGACCGTCCTGGGTGTTCGGCACGATTATGCTCGGTTTGGCGATCGCGTTCCAGCTCTCCAGCCTGGCGTTCGCCCCCATCATCATGGTTCAGCCGCTGGGCGCCGTCGCCCTCGTGATCACGTCGATCCTGAATTCCCGCATTACCCGGGTACCCGTCAACCGAGCTTCCAAGATCGCAATCGCGATGTGCGTCGGCGGGGTGGCCCTCTTCGTCACCGTGGCCGCCTTCACCGCGGTAGACAAGCCGGTCACGGATGGCAACCTGATCACGATCCTGGTCGTGCTCGGCGTCGTGCTGTCCGTCTTCGGGGTCCTGTTCGTTCGACTGCGCACCCGGTTCAAGGCGATATTCTACATCGTGGGCGCCGGAGTCCTTTACGGGTTCGTCGCCACACTGGCCAAGGTCGTCATCAACCGCACCCAGAACGGCAACTTCGAGTGGCTGACTCTGACCTGCCTCGTCGGGCTGCTGCTGGCGGCGGGGCTCGGCGCCTATTTCGTTCAGAATGCCTATGCATCGGGACCGCCGGATCTGGTCATCGCCGGGTTGACAGTGATCGATCCGCTGATCGCCGTCGGTATCGGCATCGTCGTCCTGGGCGAGATCGAGCAGGCGCCGCCGTGGGCGACGGTCGCCTTCCTCGTTGCGGGTGTCATCGCAATCGTCGGGGTCTTCCTGTTGGCCCGGTTTCACCCACTGGCCGACGATTGACACGGTCCGAGCCACTGGGATCGGCGTTCCCACGGGCGCGTCGCGACCCGTATCGCGGTGGCCGGGACGGTTTAGAATAGGGTTCTACAAGACCTCGTCAGCGTGTGCGCTGTCGAAAGCATGAATTATCGCCGGATGACGAACTCCGGCTCACATACGTTGGGACAGTGTCTTTTGTCAGATTCGACCGTTATGCCGAGCGAGGCGACCCGCATCGAGCCGGTGTCGAAGTCGCCGCTCCGGATACTGATCGCTGCGGATACCTTCGCGCCCGACGTGAATGGTGCGGCCAAGTTCGCGGAGCGTCTTGCCGCCGGGATGGTGGCCCGCGGGCACGAGGTGCAGATCATGGCACCGGCCGCGTCACGCAAGTTCGGCACCTGGACCGAGGTGCACGAGGGTCAGCCGATGGTCGTGCACCGTCTCAAGAGCTGGCGCTGGTACCCGCACGACTGGCTGCGGTATGCGCTGCCGTGGTTCATCCCCAGGGAGAGCCGGCGTATTCTCGACACATTCAAACCGGATGTCGTGCATTTCCAGTCGCACATCATGGTGGGCCGCGCCGTCACGATCGAGGCCGCGAAGCGGGGCATCCGCATCATCGGCACGAATCACTTCATGCCGGAGAACATGCTGGAATTCACCCTTGTTCCCAAAGGTCTGCACGACCGACTCATCAAGGGTGCCTGGCGGGCCGCCCGGCGCACCTTTGGTCGGGCTGAGGCCGTCACGACCCCGACGCTGCGGGCCGCTCAGTTCCTGGAACGCTATACCGGCCTCGAGGGTGTGCTGGCGATCTCCTGCGGCATCGACGCCCACAACTATTCGTCCAGTTTCGCGCCGCGCTCCGAAAACCGCATTCTGTTCGTTGGCCGCGTGACGGGTGAGAAACAGATCGACGTGTTGCTGCAGGCCGTGGCACTCCTGTCGCCCGACCTTGATGTGCAGGTGGAGATCGTCGGTGGGGGCGACCAGAAGCGCAACCTCGAACATCTGTCGCAGACGCTCGGACTTAGTGGTCGGGTCACGTTCGCGGGTTATGTGACGGATGCCGAACTGGCGACCGCCTACACCCGCTCGACGGTGTTCGCGATGCCGTCGATCGCGGAGTTGCAGAGCATCGCGACTATGGAGGCGATGGCGTCTGGATTACCGATCGTGGCCGCCAACGCCATGGCACTCCCACACCTCGTGCACGATGGCCAGAACGGCTACCTGTTCGAGCCCGGTAACGCTCAGGACCTCGCCGACAAGCTCACAACAGTTCTGACGGCCGCACCCGACGACCTGATCGCGCTCAAAAACAGCTCCCTCCGGCTCATCAGCATGCACGACATCAACCGCACCCTGAACACGTTTGAGTGCCTGTATCGCGGGGAACCGGTTATCGACGCGGTCACCTCCGACGCGGCCGCCCGCGGCGCGGAGTAGGCGGGCGAGCCCGCCTTTCGAACCTGTATCGTTGGATCCGGTGATCCACCCGATCACCACAGAATCGGTCGCCCACTCGTCAGAGCAGTCGCGTCGATTGGGGCGGTAGCTCAGCTGGTTAGAGCAGCGGACTCATAATCCGTCGGTCCCGGGTTCAAGTCCCGGCCGCCCTACTGTAATTAAGATCTGATCAGGGTTTCTTGTCCTCACTGAAAGGGCAAGACTTGATGTATACATGGTTTATCCATGGTTTATTCGAAAGTGACCGCCTGATGCCGGCGCTCACTAAGAAGGTGCACGACCCGGTTCGATTGAGCTGGAGTGGCCTCGAGCACCTGCTGATCATGGATACTGAACGACTCTTCGGGCTCGGTCTAGAGCCTGTACTGACGACAAGTGAACTCGCCGAGTATCTCGGCGTGCAGGTGCAGGCCATCTATGACCTGCGCACCGACGGGCGCGGTCCTTCTGGCATTCGAGTTGGACGGGAGATCCGCTATCGAGTCTCCGACGTGCGGCGATGGCTGGACGGCCTCCACGAGCCCGAATCATCCTTGAGTAGTCGAGGTGGCGAGCACTGATGGTCGGACGACCACGGCTTCCGATCAGCACGTTCGGTGCTATTAAGACGACCAAGGTCGGTCCAGACCGGTACCGGGCAACGACTGTCTTCCGCGACTGGGACGGCCAGTCACGGCAGGTGGGCGCGACCCGCTCGAGCCGCAACGCGGCGCAAGCAGCGCTCAAAGTCGCATTGGCCGCTCGGATGCATGCCGGGGACGTCGGCGATTCGCTCCAGGCCGGCTCACCGTTCCCTCTCCTCGCTGCGGCCTGGATGGACGACGTGATGAACGATGTCGACCGTTCCCAAGGGACGAAGGACACCTACCAGCGTCAACTGCGTCTCCTCGTCTTGCCCTATTTTGAGAACTTCACGGTTCGCGAAGTGACCGTCGGACGCATCGAGCTCTTCTTGAAGAAGCAGCGCGAGATGGCTTATCCGCGAGCGAAGCACTCCCGTACGATCCTTGGCATGATCTTGGCATTCGCGGTACGGCGGGAAATCATTCCGCGAAATCCCATGAACGAGGCCTCACGCATGAAGATGCCTCCACACACCCCGAAGGCACTGACGACGGAGCAGATAGCCGCCATCCGCCTCGCGGCACGCGAATGGCGCATGGGGGAGGGCCGGATGGGGCCACGGTCAGACGGGCAGGTTCGAGACATCATCGAGGTGATGCTCGGTACTGCTACGCGCATTGGCGAGGCGCTTGCGCTTCGGCAGTGCGACGTCGACATGGATGCGGATCCGCCGTGGGTGAACATCAGCGGCACGCTTGTGGTGCACAACGGCACCGGCGTGCACCGTCAAGAGCATCCCAAAACACACGAGTCGAACAGGGTCATCGCTGTGCCGCAGTTCGCGGCCGATGTGATTCGCCAGCGTTTGGCGCTACTCGATCCGGAGGACACCGAGCACCTGCTCTTTTTCTCGCGGGTTGGTACGCCGCTCGCACCGTACAACGTCAGGCGCTCGTTCCGCGGGATACTCCTGAACGCTGGACTCGAGGGTCTGGAAATCACTCCGGGCGAGTTCTAGGTCTCGTCCCAACACTCCACCAAGATTTGGAGTGTGAAGATGGCCAGACGTGGGCGCAAGAGAAACCTCAACCGCGAAGACGAGTATTGGAAACTCATCCTTGCCGGGATCGGACCGATCGCCGCCGCGAAGCGCG
>NZ_SOFT01000047.1:0-1152 GCF_004402645.1 Cryobacterium sp. TMT2-42-4 | reverse complement strand
ACGTCATGATCCGCCGCACGGACTCACGGGAGAAGCCGTGCTTGCCGTCCCTGGCGGTCGAGATCTTGTGCAGCGAGCTCCAGGCCGCGCCTTCCATGCTCATTGAGGTTCCTTCCGTGGGCACCAACCCCAGTTTAGATGGCGAGTTGCCCGAGCTTTGCGACGCGGCTGCCGAGGTGACGCGCGGTGCGCCGGTCAGGACCGCGACGGGTGCGCGGTCATTCCACGACTGTGCGCCGGCTCCGAGGTAAAAGCCAAGACGGTTGTCGTCGTGGTCGCTGGACGTGGTGGTGTTCCAGCCGGGGAGCGGCCCGAGACTGACCCAATGCATGCCGTGCAGTGCGGCGAGGAGGGAGAGGTACTGCCGCGGCCGGAGACCCTGTGGGACCGATTCCTGGCGGACTATCCGGGGCCGCAGGGCATTTCCAGTTCCTGGTTGAGCCTGGACGCCATCGTGCGTCAGGCGCAGGCGGTTCGGGACGCTGCCGCCGAGCTGGACGTCATCGTGTCGGGGGACCCGGCCGCTGATCTGCTCGCCCCGTGGCGGGTGGCCCGCCGTGCGGTTGTCTACGCACGGACAGGTCTGGATCTGGCTCGACTCGGCTTCGCCGAGACCACGCCGGAGAACGCCACCCTCGAATACGTCGTTCCGACTGACCCCACGATCTGGTCGACCGCCCGGGCGTGGACGTCAATGGTGTCCGGCTGGACGGCCGACCCGGTTCTCGTGGCGTGGGACGGCCAGCGNGGGGGGGGGGGGGGGGGGCCGACGCGGCCGACGCGGCCGACGCGGCCGACGCGGTCGAGAGAATCCGGCGAACGGTTCTGGACGGCTTACTTCCATGAACCTCCAGTGTCCACCCACGTGCCAGGCGCCCCGGCGGATTCGCGAGCCGATCGTCGAGGCGAGGGCAAGTGTGTCCACAGTCAATCCAGGCCGATGTTGTCCCTGCAGGCCGATCCTGCCGGTGCAGGCCAGACCCTCAGGCACGGGTTGCATCGAGTGCACGCTAGAATATGATGCCCAAGTCATATTGGAAATAAGGAGGAGGCGATTGTGGCAGCTTCGTCTACTCTCGTCCGCGCCGCTCGCCGGAGCAAAGGCCTCACTCAGGTGAGACTCGCAGAGATAACCGGCATTGACCAAGCCAG
>NZ_SOFT01000042.1:0-77865 GCF_004402645.1 Cryobacterium sp. TMT2-42-4 | reverse complement strand
CGCGCTTCGCGGCGGCGATCGGTCCGATCCCGGCAAGGATGAGTTTCCAATACTCGTCTTCGCGGTTGAGGTTTCTCTTGCGCCCACGTCTGGCCATCTTCACACTCCAAATCTTGGTGGAGTGTTGCGACGAGACCTAGAACTCGCCCGGCGTTTCTGGCCCTGATTTCAGTTGGCGTTAACAGTGCCGAATCCTTCCTCATCGCCGGGCTGTCCTCACGACTCGAATGGACCATCGGCAGCCGTTGACGGGAATGCCCGCCAGACGCCCAGAATGTGTGCGCACGACGCGACACTACCTGCTACGCCCGCGGGACGACCTCATAGATCAAGAGTTGGGAGGGCCCCTCCCGAACAGTCGCGACAGGATCCAAACAGTCCTGCGTTAGCGGAGCATCTGACAGAGCATAAAGGACCTGCTCCTGAGCAAATTCTGAACAGGAATCGAATGTCATTCGAATTTGGTCAGGAGCGGGGTTCTCAGGATTTGGGTCTCCCTCACCCGCAACCCATGTGATATTCGCGAGGCGATTCCAGGCCTCCTCATCGGTTTCTTCCGGATCGATTTGCTCCCACATTTCAGGAGACGGAGCGCCCTGGAATCCGTTGTACCCAGGGAGGCCGGAATGAACCAGCACGGCCGTCGGAAGGAATGATTCACCTACGCCCACCCATGCGCCACTCTTCGTGTCGTCGAGGCGTTGCATGACCTGGCTTACCTTGGTCTCATTCAAGTCGTAGACACCGACATAGATCGGATTCACGTTGATCGACCCCACGAGTGAAAGAACCACGAAACTAATGCTGCCCCAGAAAGCCAGGCCTCGAGCGAACAAATAGATGGCAAGAACGAAAAGAACCGAAATGACCTGCCAGCCCCAGGAGTCTGAGACTATTCCGGCATCCCTGAGAAACAGGTATCGAAGCAGGAACACGACCGAGAGCGCCCCGAGGAAAGCGGCACCGATCGCTCCGAGTTGAGGAAGCCGCCTTCCCGTGCGAGCGACGTAATCATCGGATCGGGCGATCAATATCGCAATGGTAACGACCGAGAGAATACCCAGTGCAATTCGGACTCGTCCGGATGTTGTTCGGTCAAGAAGAAGAAGATGTGCCAGCCAATCCCATCCTGGGACAATCAGGAAGGCACCGACTGTCATGCAAAGTGCAATTACAGCGACGACTACACCGTCAGTCGGGCGGCCCGCACGCCAATCCTGTACGAGCATCCCAATGAGAGGCACCAGCAGGAAGAGCCCAAGGAGGAAGAAGGTCGATGCTTCCGACGCATTGCCTCCAAGGGGTACGCCGTTCGCTAAGGCGAGGCCCTCCGTGACGGGGGCGCCGAAGAGAGCCACGACACCGTCCCGTTCGAGTCCACCGGTTTCTTCGAATCGCTGTCCCGGATAGATCGTTGCGAGGAAGCGCCCGATGGTCTCCGCACGCGTGAAGAGCCATAGGACCAGCACAAGTACTGCCGCCAGACCAGCCCACAAGAGTGGCGTGATTCGCTTCAACCGTCCCACGAATCCTGCTGTGGGGCTTGAACTGTCCGTCAAAACGACTCCAGCAACAATGGCGATGGCCGTCAGCACTGCGGGCACGATAAAAGGGACGTAGACGCCCATACCCATCGTCACCGTTAGGTATCCTGCGGCTGTACTTATCGTGACGCGCGGCCCCAGCCGGTTGTCTCGGAGGAGCCAGAGAGCCGCAGCCATGACGAGGAAACACCAGGCAGCGGGCCAAAACGTAATTGGCAGAAACCACCATTGAAAAAATGGTGCGAAGAAGAAACCGACCGAGATCAGTGAAGCCGTGACAGGTCGCTTGGGGATTAGCGTCATCATGAACAAAAACGATGCGGCCATCATGGCGAAGCCAGGAAGCCACCACTTCAGCGCCATTGCGTTGTCGAGGGGAAGAAAAAAGAACCCGAGCAGGTGTGGGCGGAAAGCAACCGACCAGTCGCCGGAGGGAAGATCGCTCTGGACCGTGGTATCCGAGCCGCCGGGAAAGGTTGCGTTCTCCACCGGGAGGCCCTGTTCGACCTGAGATATCGTCCAGGCAGTTTGGACCGCCCATTCATCGCTCCGAATCGCTTGCGGAGTCCCCGAAATCAGCGCGGGGTCTGATTCATTGCTGAAGAACTGGCTCAAAAACCCGGTCGATGAGCCCGTTATCCCCAGGGAAACGAGAGCGATGAGGAGCAGGCTCAAGAGGGCAGGAAATCCCCAGAGAGCTATTCCCTGCGGGAGGGATGTCGGACACTTGGGCCTCGGCTTCCTACCTTGGTCTCGGCGGCGCGGCAGCGGGCTTTGAGCGCGCGACGGCTCACCGGCGGGATTGTTTCCACGACCGACATCTTCTTTCAAGTCCAAACCAAATCCGTTCAACAATGGAGCTCGCAGGGCATTGGACATCAGGTGGCGCTCGCTGGCCCCTGACGCTACGACCGGACGATCATAACGCTACTGGATCGTACGACCGCCGCCCGCGGACGACCAGTTGATGGTCCCGTTCTGGAAGGCCTGGGAACAGCCCCCATCGGCCAGCCCACAGATCTCAGCAGCGATCGGCCAACCCAGCGCCCCGGCTTCCCCGGCCTGCGTGAAGTAGAAGTTACGGATCCCGCCTGTCACAGCAAAGGCCCCTCGCCCCGCGGACCAGTAAATTGACCCCTTCTGGAACGCCTGGCCCAAGCCGCCACCATTCGCCGACACCTTGATCAGGCCACTGGTCCGGGAACCCAGAGCCCCGGTGGCACCGCCCAACCCGTTGTACACGGCCTCGATCTCGGGTGAACCAATACGCCCGCCGTCTGCGGACGACCAGTAGATGGTCCCGTTCTGGAAGGCCTGGGAACAGCCCCCATCGGCCAGCCCACAGATCTCAGCAGCGATCGGCCAACCCAGCGCCCCGGCTTCCCCGGCCTGCGTGAAGTAGAAGTTACGGATCCCGCCTGTCACAGCAAAGGCCCCTCGCCCCGCGGACCAGTAAATTGACCCCTTCTGGAACGCCTGGCCCAAGCCGCCACCATTCGCCGACGGGTGCAAGAGGTCACTCGTCGGCCATCCGAGCGCACCCTTCTCGCCACCAACCGTGAAATAGGTCCCGCGGATTTCTCTGTACACCGATCGCGCCCGCCCACCGTTTGGCCAGTAGATGGATCCGTTTTGGAAAGCCTGCCCAAAACCGCCACCGTTCTCTGCTACGGCCATCCGATCGGTAGTCGGCCAGCCGAGAATACCCGTCTCCCCTTGGCGAGTGTGATATTCGCGACGAATGTCTCCGAATACTGAACGCGTGCCGCCAGATGCGCTTGAGTACAGGGATCCCCCTTGGAATCCTTGCCCGTAGCCTCCGCCGTTGGCCGCAACCGAGAGCACATCGGTCATTGGCCAGGCCAAGTAGCCTGTCTCCCCGCCCACCGTGAAGTAGTAGTCACGAATAGCTCCGGACATGATCCGCGCACCCGTATTCGTGTTCCAGAATATGGACCCGTTCTGGAAAACCCTGCCGAAGCCGCCCCCGTTTGCCGTAACGGTGAGAACATCGCTGGTTGGCGCGCCCAACGGCCCGGCCGCACCCCCCTGCGCGTTATAGGCACGCTGGATTGCGTCCGGCCCTGGGGATTGAGTGGACCCGAACCAGTTGGTAAAGAACGCCCAGAAATTCCGGTTGCCGTAGGAAGAACAGGCGTCGCCCGTGCCCCCAAGGTTTGACAGTGACGCCGTATTCGGCTGGTACGGGGTGTAGTTGTAAAGGTTGGCTGTGGCCTGGTTGAAGATCTTGACCGTGCTACTCCCGCACGAGCTGTTCGGGTGATAGCCGACGCTGATGCTCCCGATCCGATATTGCCTGGCCGGATAATTCGTATATTGCCGGAATTGCCAGGCGGCTTTGTAGATCTGGTTGTATAGGCCGTAGAAAGCGGAGTCACAGACGCTCGTGTCCGGGCAGCCATATCCCATCGCCTTGCGATAGGTGCCATCCGTCGGGCTGGTGGCGCCGACGAGTCCGGTTTCCTTCTCCAACAGCACGAGGAGCGTCTGCGGATTGATTCCGCAGGCCTGCGCCGTCTTGAAGATGATGCGGCTGGCCAGTTCATTTTCGGCGCCGATGTAGGCCTTGCAATGACCGGGCTCGACTGCGGCTCGGGTGAAGGTGGAGACCCGGTAGTCCTTGAGGCACGTGTACCCGGTCCTGCAGGTCGCAACTTTGCTGTTCAGAAAGCTCTGAATCTGGCTCTCGCTCATGGATCCCGAGTCGAAGAACTTCTGGTCCGAGATGATGTAACCCGGGTCAAAGTCGGAACCCGACAACGCCTCGGCCCGTGTTGACATTGAGACTAGCGCGGAGGAAAAGAACAGCCCGCACAAGATCAAGGCACAAATTCGTATGACGCCTGAACGCATTGTTTCGATCCCCGCATCTTTGCCCCGCTCGGCGCATCGACCCTGAGCCTATGTCAAGTGGAGACCGCTCCCCCAACGACACGTGAACATTGGGGGGAAACTGCCCTTGGAGAATTAGCCGCGAGAGTCGCGGAGTCTTTCCTGGCGCGCCTTGAACCGTTCGATGACCGCTCCAGCCCCGCCCTGACGGAAGTAGTAGGCGACTCGATCCACGTCCCTCCGGATTCCCGTGTGGGGGCTGCGTCGAGCAGCCTCCAGTGGTTTGACTTTCGCGGTCAAAGCGGCAGCCGCGTGGCCGGGGGTGATCGTCTTGTCGGCCGCATGGACCGGCTGACGGCAGAACTCGACGAGCGGGGCGAGCGCTCGTTCCCAGACGAACTGCTCGCGTACCCGCTGAACATTCGCCCGGGCCGCCTCGATCGCACTTGGGTCGTACAAGTAGGTTTTCAGCGCCGCCACGAGCGCGTCCTGGTCACGCTCCGGAATCGACGCCCCCAACTTTTCCTTTTCGACGAGATCACCGAAGGAGTCACCCTCCGTTGTGACGATCGGCAAGCCGGCCCAGAGATAGTCCAGAATGCGGGTGCGGAAGGAGAATGTCGTCTCCACGTGTTGAAAATGGGTGGAGACGCCGATGTCAGCTTCCAGAAGGTAGTTCTGCCGGTCGTCGAACGAAACCCAGGCCTCATTGAAGAACACGTGCTTGTTTGTCATACCCAGTTCCTTCGACAGCAGGCGGGCCTCCGACACTGCTTCCATCTCCGGCACGTCCGGGTTGGGATGCTTGACGCCCAGGAAGAAGAGGCGAACATCGGGGTGTTCCACGGAGATCTCCGCGACCGCACGGATGAGGGTCCCCGGGTCGAACCAGTTATAGATCCCGCCACCCCAGACGATCACCTTGTCGTCGAGTCCGATGCCGGGTGTCACGCCACGGATGGCTGCCCGGGACTTGACCGGGTCCGTGCTGGAGATACCGAACGGCGCCACAGCAATGAGGGAATCGAGCTCGCTGTCGCGGGAGTAGGTGAACGCGTTGATGCGTCCAAGACCAGCCAGCTGACCAAGCCAGAAGTGTCGCTGTCTATCGCTGGCACAGAGGAAGAAGTCGCCGATCAGCAGCTGATGGTTCAACGCGTCAGTCGCGTCGTTCACCTGCTTGTTCCACAGTTCCAGGACCTTGCCCCGACCCTGCTCCAACTGCTCGAGGTGGAGGGGGTCGTAGACGTCAACGACGATAACCTTCGTCGAGCGTTCCAGTGCCGGGAAGAGTGCCAGGGCGTGCCCCTGAACAATGATCACATCCGCCCACTTCTCGTGTTCCACAACCGAGTTGGGACGATGGTGTGAGATGACGGCAACCTCGAACGCATCGTCGAGTGAGTCGGCGCGGGTCATGCTGACCAGGCGCACATCATGCTCGTCCGACAGCAGCTTGGCGATGTGCCAGGCGCGAATTGCCGGCCCCGCCATCTTCTCACCGACGGAGTCTCCGGTGATCACCAGGATGCGGCGGCGCGACGTCCCGGCAAGAACGCCAAGGCTGTCAACGATCTTCTCGTAGCCGCGGAGATAGGTTTCGATCGGGTAAGCCGGCTCGTCGACGTTGCCGAAGAGGTGGGTCAGTTCGCGGTCCGACCGGACGCGGGTGCGCTGCACCCGTTCTCGGGTCGCACTCATCTGCGGCAGGAACTCGACGAGCTGGTCGATCGCGAAGATACCGGCCATGGTCGACTTGGGCACGATCATCATGGGATCGCTGTCATCGCCGGGGACCCTCAGGTCAAGGGAGGCCGAGTCCAGCTTGCCGCGGCCGATGGCACGGCGAACTGCCAGCAGGAGCGCGCCAGGAAACACTCGCGCCAGAGAATCGTCGTCGAGGTTTTTGTACAGCGTGTAGAGGGCGTTGCGCTCAAGCAGATACTCCTCGCGGAAGTTGCCGAACTTGTTCATCGACGCATGGTGCTTATGGAAGGCCAGGGACTTGGGCTGGAACCTGAACCGGTAACCGAGCAGATTGAGCCGCCAGCCCAGGTCGACGTCGTCATAGAACATGAAGTAGTCGTCGTCAAAGCCACCCACTTCCTCGAAGACGTGGGCCCGGATGAACATCGCAGCGCCGGTGCCGAAGAGGACGTCCTTCTCTTCGTCCCAGGCACCGCGGTCGGTCTCGCCGGCGTGAGGCTTGTAGCCCATGCCGTACCAGGTGACGGCCGCATCGAGGAAGTCGACTTTGTCGCCGTCCCAGTCGAGGACCTTACTGGCGACGGCACCGATGTCTTCGCCGGTCGCGAAGGTGTTGACGGCCTCCCTGATCCAGTCCGAATCCGGGCGGGCATCGTTGTTCAAGAAGGCGATGAACTCACCCGACGCGTGGGAGACACCGAGGTTGCAGCCGCCCGTAAAGCCGAGGTTGGCCTTGGAGTCGACGACCGTCACGCCCGGTTCCAGCTTCGACAAACGCTCAAGACTGTCGTCTCCCGAGCCGTTCTCGACAACGATGATTTCGAGGAGTTCCGCCGGCCAGTTGAGTTCCTGAAGTCCGCGAACACATTCGATTGTGTCGTCCGTCCCTCGGAAGTTCACAAGGACAACGGAAACCAGACCTGTTCGTCTCTTCTTCAACAATTCACCTTTGTTCTGCCAGTCGATCAGTCTGGAGAGTCTACCAACCCTGGTCCTCGGCAACGGCTGGCGATGCCGCCCCGCGGGGACATCTGGCCCGGCACCCAGACGGTGCAGTTATGATTTGGTGTGATCATGACTGCTTCGAAGGACTCACCCGACGCGCGAACCGCCAGATTTAGGCGACTAGCATCCGTCCCACTCGACACGATTGGATCGCGTTCCCGCCCTCTGGCCGGCGCCTGGACCTCCATCCGTGAGATCGGCGGACAGAAGGAAATGCTCGGCCTGCTCGTTCGCCGAGATTTGAAGGCCCGCTACAAAGACAGCGCGCTGGGTTTCCTGTGGTCGCTGATCAAGCCCCTGACCCAGCTCGTCATCTATTACGTCGTCGTCGGCAAGTTCCTCGGCGCTGCGCGCGGCATCCCCGACTTCGCCATTTACATCTTTACCGGGCTGACCGCGTACACCCTTTTCAGCGAGATCGTCGCCTCCGCGACGGCCTCGATCATCGGAAACGCCGGCCTGATCAAGAAGATCTATTTGCCGCGGGAAATCTTCCCCCTGGCCAGCGTCGGTTCCGCCAGCTTCAATTTCCTCATCCAGCTCTCGATCCTAATCATGGCCACCATCATCGTGGGTAGCAATCCGCTCGGCTGGGACCTGCTGTACTTCTTCCCGTCGGTCATGGTGCTCCTGGTTTACGCCACGGCCCTCGGTCTGTTGCTGTCTGCTCTCAACGTCTACCTACGGGATGTGCAGTACCTCGTCGAGGTCGGGATGATGGTCCTCATGTGGGCCTCTCCGATCGTCTACACGTGGGCCATGGTTCGCGACATCCTCGGCAACGGGATCCTGCTCAACATCTACACGGGCAACCCGATCACGCTTTCTGTGCTGGGCTTCCAGCAGGCATTCTGGACGGCCGGTGAGGGGATGCCCTTCCCCGATGATCTGCTACTGCGGCTGGCGGTCACGTTCGTTGTCGGCCTGGTCCTCTTATTCATATCGCAGCGGGTGTTTTCCCGTCTCCAGGGCAACTTCGCCCAGGAACTCTAACGAGAAACAGAATCGACGCAACCATGAATTCCCCCCTTCTCGAAACAAGCTCGGGCGCGCCGGCGCCCGCACCGGTTGTCATCACCGCCCACGATGTGTCCAAGAGGTTCGTGGTCCGAAAGGACAATGCGCTCAAGGAGCGGCTGGTCACGCTGGGCAAGATGGGCCGCCAGCACCGCCAGGAGTTCTGGGCCCTGCGCGACATCGACATCACCATCGAGGCCGGAACGACGGTGGGGCTCATCGGGCACAACGGGTCCGGCAAGAGCACCCTTCTCAAGGTCATCGGCGGAATCATCCAGCCGACCACCGGAACCGTGTCGCGACGCGGCCGAATGGCCGCTCTGCTCGAACTCGGCGCCGGGTTCCACCCGGACCTGACCGGCCGCGAGAACGTCTTCCTCAACGCCTCGATCCTCGGCCTGACCCGGGCGGAGACGGAAGAGCGTTTCGACGACATCCTGAGCTTCTCCGGAATCGGCGACTTCATCGACACCCAGGTGAAGTTCTACTCGTCCGGAATGTATGTGCGGCTCGCCTTCTCGGTCGCCGTTCACACCGAACCGGATGTTCTGCTCGTCGACGAGGTCCTCGCGGTGGGTGACGAGGCATTCCAGCGCAAGTGTCTGGACAAAATCCGTTCCTTCCAGGCGGAAGGCCGCACGATCATCCTCGTCAGCCACTCACTGGGCCAGGTGACGGAGCTGTGCGACCGAGCGATCCTGCTCAATCGTGGCGAGATCGAATTCGACGGCAATGCCCACCAGGCCGTGATGGCCTTCCGTAACATCCTCGAGGAGCGGCGGGTTGAAGAAGCGGCCGCCGCCTCGCCCGACGTCGTCGTGCACGAGGGACACGTCCTGGGTGCGACCGTGCACGCGGTCGGCAAGGCCGTCGGTGACCCGGTGCTGCCCGGGGACGACCTACGGATCGTGATGACCTTCGACCACGACGACGAGCTCACCGACTGGATCGGGGCCCTGCAGATCGACAACGCCTCCGGCCAGGTCGTGTACGGCACGAAGAACTCCCTGATGGACATGCATCTCCCCCCGCTGGGGGGTCCTTTATCGCTCGAGTACATCATCCACAACGTCGCCTTCGGGTCGGGCAAGTATTTCGTGAATGCATCGCTGCTCGACAGCACCCTCCGGCACGTGCACGACATGCCCCAGGCTTGCACGTTCAATGTGCCGTTCTACCCGTTGGCGACGGGCACGGTTCACGCCGAGCCGACGCTGCGGATCCTGGACGCCGCCGAACACCAGGCCACGGCAGTCTGATTCCCCACAGGATGATCGATGTCACGAACAACCAGAGTCGACCGGACGAGGGCCGGGACATGAACGACTCCGTGGTGATTGTCACGGTCACGCACAATTCCAGCACCGTCCTCCCGCGTTTTCTGGCCACCGTCCGCGGCGCGACCCGGGTGCTGGCACCCATCGTCGTGGTCGACAACGCCTCGCAGGATGTCGCCGAGGCCAAGACGGTGTCGGAGGCCGGGCAGGCCCGGTTCCTCGGCCTCGACTCGAACCGCGGCTACGGCGATGGCATTGCCCAGGGAATCGCTTCGCAGGAGGCGACGGCCGACTTCATCCTGATTTCAAACCCGGATGTCGAGTTCGCTGCGGGTTCCCTCGACATCCTTCTGGAAGCGGCGCGGAACAACCCCCAAGCCGGTTCACTGGGTCCGCGGATTGTGGATCCCGCCGGCACCACGTACCCCTCGGCCCGTCCGGTTCCCTCGCTGAGCACCGGCATCGGCCACGCCCTGTTCTCCCGCATTTGGCCGGCGAATCCGTGGACGCGGTCATACCGCCCCATTCCCGTGGTGGCCAGTCATGACATCGTCCCGGCGGGATGGCTCTCCGGTGCGTGCCTCCTCGTGCGCCGAAGCGCCTACGATTCCGTGGGCGGCTTCGACACCTCCTACTTCATGTACTTCGAAGACGTGGACCTGGGCGACCGGCTGGGCAAGCACGGGTGGACGAACCTGTACGTGCCGGAGGCGGTCGTCGTGCACACGGGGGCGCACTCCACCTCGCAGAGCCGGGACGTGATGGAACGCAAGCACCACGAGAGCGCGTATCAATTCCTGTCCCGCAAGTACTCCGCTTGGTACTTCTCCCCCGTGCGCGCCATCCTGCGCCTCGGGCTCCACTTGAGGGGCCGATGGCATCTTCCCGGCCGATAGTGTGGAGGGAACGTTTAGACGCCGTACAGACTGGAGATCCACCACCAATGAGGCTCGTAATGACCCTGATGGTCCGAGACGAAGCGGACATAATCGGGCCGATGTTGTCGCACCACCTCGACCAAGGCATCGACAAAATTATCGTCACCGATAACGGCTCCGTCGACGGAACCTTGGAGATCCTGCGCGGCTTCTCGGACCGTGGCCTGATCGACCTGCGCGAAGACCCGGTCCACCGCAAACAACAGCATTCCGTGGTCACGGCCATGGCTCGTGACGCCTTCCTGCTGTACGGGGCGGATTGGGTGCTGAATGCCGACGCGGACGAATTCTGGATGCCCGTGGACCGTTCCTCATCGCTCCGCGAGGCGCTCGAGCTCCACCCGAAAAGCCTGCAGAGCTTTGTCGTGCCCGTCGTGGACATGATCGGGCCTCCCGCTGCGATTGGATCCGGTCTGCAGCGGTTGGTCTACCGGGACCTCCGGACCAACGCCGCCCTGAACAAGATCGGCCTGCACGCCCATTCCACCCCGGACACGGTTCACATCGGCGTGCCTGACGTCGAGATCGCCCAGGGGAATCACTTCGTCAATCTCGCGGGAAGCGGCGTAGAGCCCGCGAATGCTCTGATCGAGGTCCTGCACTTTCCCTGGCGTTCCTGGCACCAGTTCGAACGCAAGGTCCGCAGCGCCGGGCTTGGCTATGAGAACAACCCCGACCTAAATCCGAGCCCGAATCACCACGGGATGCAGGAGTACCGGCGCTACAAACTCGGCAGCCTTCAGCCGTTCTATGTACTGCGGCACCCGACGTCGGAAGAATTTGCGGTGGGACTGGACAACGGAACCTTCGTGCCCGAGGACACGGTGGCCGGCAGCCTGGAATCCCCCGTTCCCGACGTTGCCCTCGACCCCGATCTGCTGGCCGCCGCGCGGCGGCTGGGACCGGTGATCGCTGCCACGGAAACCGAATTTAAGCGGATGCTCGCCGCAGAGAAGGAAGAGACACGGTCCTTCGCGACCGCTTACCATGAGACCGCGGTGCATGCCCGCACTCTGGCGGAGAAGCTGAGCGCCCTGGGCGAGGAGCTGAGCGCCCTGGAGAGGACGTACCGTGTGAACGTCGCGCGCCTCGAAGCCGAGCTGGTGGAACTCCGTCAAAGACGCGCCGTTCGCTGGGTCGAACGCGTCACCGCGCTTCGCCGACCCCGCTCGCGGTAACGTCGTCGTTACCGACGGCTGAATGCAGCCCGGTCGACAAGGTCGGCGGGGTCACCGGGCGTGTTCCAGGACCGCCGCCCTGTCGGTTTGGAAGCGCACCTGGAACGGAGCCGCACCGGTGCCGTCGGCAACCCACCGGGCCAGGATCGACTGCTCCTCGGCACGGTCGATGTCGTCGAGGATGACCCAGGCGTCCGGTGTTAGCCGGTCCGTGAGGAGGGGCAGCGCGGGGTACCGTATTTCCGCACCCAGGTGCGCGGGTGGGCCGTCGACGAACAGCAGTGACACCGGTCCGATGTCGGCCAGCGCCTCGGAGGGGAACCACAACCGGGAGCGCGCCTCGAAAGGCTGCAGGACCAGGTCGTGCACCCGGATCTCCACCCACCCGTCGAGCCCGAGTTCTTCCAGTTTCAGCCGGGTTGAGTCGGCGTAGTTCTGGTCGTGTTCGAGGGAGATGAGGCGCCCCTCGCCGCGCTTCTTTAGCGCGAGCGCGATCCACGCCGTCGACGTGCCGCTGCCGCACTCCACCACCGTGTCGATGCGCGGCGCAGCCATAATTCGCGAGACGAGGACCAGGAGCGTTTCCGGTGTTGCCGCCCAGCCGCCGGGGGCCGGCATACTCCCCGTGACCGGAAGGAGGGCGTGGAGCGACAGCAGGGCCGAGACATCTCTCTGGATGTCCCGCCGCAGCATGTCCAGCGGCTCACCAGGTGCGTACGACAGCCCGGTCGGCGGCACGACCTGCGTGGGTGCCGGCGCCTGCACTGGCGTGGGCAAGGATTCCCGCATCAGCTGAAGGGCGTTGTGGCCGGACTTCGCCAGGACGACCGAGACGCCGGTGGAGACCAGGAGCAGTGCGCCCAGCAGCCACGCGGCATCCTCCCAGACCAGCGCCGCCACGACGCTCAGAGCGAGAACGACACCAATGGCGCCCGCACACAGTAGAAGAGTTCGTCTGCCCAGCGCCGGCCATGTTGTCATACCTCTAGGAGTACCACACGACCGGCCTGCCGGACGTGCTTACTCGCCGAGCAGGCTCAGAAGGTAACGGCCGTAGCCGCTCTTGACCAAGGGCCCGGCGATCTTCGCCAGGTGCGCATCCGTGATCCAGCCGGCGCGCCAGGCGATTTCCTCGATGCAGCCGACCTTGAAGCCCTGGCGATCCTCAATCACGCGCACGTACTCGGACGCCTGCATCATCGACTCGAATGTCCCGGTGTCCAACCACGCCGTTCCCCGGTCGAGTACCTGCACGTGCAGGTTCCCCTGTTCGAGATAGCGCTCGTTGATGGTGCTGATTTCCAACTCACCGCGGGCGCTGGGCTCAATGGTCTTGGCGATGGCCACGACGGAATTGTCGTAGAAGTAGAGGCCCGGAACAGCGTAATTGCTCTTAGGTTTCTCCGGCTTCTCTTCGATCGACAGGGCGGTAAAGTCATCGTCGAACTCGACCACGCCATACGACGTCGGGTTGCTGACGTGGTAGGCGAAGATGCGCGCACCCTGCAGGGCGTGGTTACCGCGGAGGGCGGAACCGAGGCCGGCCCCATGGAAGATGTTGTCGCCGAGCACGAGGGCGACGCTCTCGTCTCCGATGAAGTCTTCGCCGATGATGAAGGCCTGGGCCAGACCGTCAGGGGAGGGCTGAACGGCGTACTCGATGCTGACGCCGAGATCCGAACCGTCTCCGAGCAGGGCTCGAAACTGATCGTTGTACTCCGGCGTCGTGATGATCAAGATTTCGTTGATCCCGGCCATCATCAGCGTCGACAGGGGATAGTAAATCATCGGCTTGTCGTAGATGGGCATCAGCTGCTTGGAGATGCCCTTCGTGATCGGCCAAAGCCGAGAGCCCGAACCGCCGGCAAGGATGATTCCGCGCATTGTTACTTTCCTTCGTTCATGGAGGTGTAGAAGGCCCGGGCGTCGGCCCAGGTAGGCAGCAGGCCGCTGGCGGCGGCTTCGGTCAGGCTCGGGGCATCCGTATCCTTCGGGGACAGGAGCAGCTCGCCGGCCTCGGGCGGGAAGACCAGACCGATGTCCGTGTCGAGCGGGTTGATGCCGTGCTCGCGTCCCGGGTTGAAGGGCGCGGTGACGAGGTAGCTGACCGTGGCATTGTCGGTGAGTGCCACGAAGCAGTGGCCGAGGCCCTCGGCGATGTAGATCGCGCGACGGTCAGTGTCGTCGAGCAGAACGCTGTCCCACTGGCCGAAGGTCGGCGAGCCGACCCGGATGTCGATCACGTAGTCGAGCACGGCACCATGCGTCGCCGTGACATACTTCGCCTGGCTCGGCGGGATGTCGGCGAAGTGGATGCCGCGCACGGAACCGCGCTTGGACACGGACGTGTTGGCCTGGGCGATGTCGAGGCGGTGCCCGATCGTCTCCTCGAGGCGGTCGAAGCGGTACCACTCGAGGAAAACCCCCCGGTCGTCGCCGAACTGCTTCGGAGTGATTTCATAGGAATCGGGGATGGAGAGTTCGCGGATCTTCACCGGGGAAGTCTACCAAGCGCGTTCCAGTAGAATCGCGAGGGCACTTTCATCAAACGGAACGGTTACCTCCATATGAAGATCCTCGTCACCGGCGGAGCCGGTTTCATCGGCTCAAACTTTGTTCGGCGCACCCTCGAAGACGCCTACCCGGGCCTCGAAGGAGCCGAGGTCGTCGTGCTCGACGCCCTCACCTACTCGGGCAACCTCGAGAACCTGGCCCCCGTCGCCGGGTCCCCGCGTTACTCGTTCGTGCACGGCGACATCCGTGACGCCGCACTGCTCGACGAGCTCTTCCCTTCTCTCGACGCCGTGGTGCACTTCGCCGCCGAGTCCCACGTGGACCGCTCGGTGCGCGACGCGTCGATCTTCGTCGAGACGAACGTGCTCGGCACGCAGCAGCTGCTCGACGCGGCGCTCCGCCACAACCTGGCCCGGTTCGTGCACGTCTCCACCGACGAGGTCTACGGATCCATCGCCGAGGGATCGTGGAACGAGGAGCGCGCGCTCGAGCCGAACTCCCCCTACTCCGCGTCGAAGGCCGGCAGCGACCTGCTCGCGCGCAGCTACCACCGCACGCACGGTCTGAATATCTCGATCACGCGCTGCTCGAACAACTACGGGCCGTACCACTTCCCGGAGAAGGTCATCCCGCTGTTCGTCACCAACCTGATCGACGGCTTGCACGTTCCCCTTTATGGCGAGGGAAACAACATCCGTGACTGGCTGCACGTGGACGACCACACCCGCGCCATCGCGATGGTGCTCTCACGCGGCCGCGCCGGTGAGATCTACAACATCGGCGGCGGTACCGAGCTGACCAACAAGGAGCTCACGCAGATGCTGCTCGACTCCGCCGGCAAGGACTGGTCCTACGTCGACCGCGTCGCCGACCGCCTCGGCCACGACCTGCGCTACTCCGTGGATATCTCGAAGATCCAGGCCGAACTCGGCTACGCACCGCTGGTTCCGTTCGAGCAGGGGCTCGCGGACGTCGTGCAGTGGTACCGGGACAACCGCAGCTGGTGGGAACCCCTCAAGGCCCGTGCGGCATTGAGCTGATGACCCGCTATCTGATCACCGGCGCGGCCGGGATGCTCGGACGCGACCTGCAGGCCGCCCTCGCCGGCCGCGACGTCACGGCATACGACCGCACCGAGCTGGACATCACCGACCGAGCCGCGGTTCTGGCTCAGGTCATCGGCTACGACGTCATCATCAACGCCGCCGCCTACACGCAGGTAGACGACGCCGAGACGAATGAGGATGCCGCGTACGCGATCAACGCGACCGGCCCCCACAACCTGGCGCTGGCCGCATCCGCCACCGGGGCGAAGCTCGTGCAGATCTCGACCGACTACGTGTTCGACGGCAGCGCCACCGCGCCCTACGCGGAAAACACCGAGATCGACCCGATCTCCGCCTACGGTCGCACCAAGGCCGCCGGCGAGGCGTTCGTGCTGCAGGAACACCCGTCGGGCAGCTACATCGTGCGCACGGCCTGGCTCTACGGCCAACACGGCCCGAACTTCCCCAAGACCATGCTGAAGCTGGCTGCAGCCCGCGACACCCTCAGCGTCGTCGACGACCAGGTCGGTCAGCCAACCTGGACCGCCGACCTGGCCGCGCAGATCGTCGCCCTGCTCGATTCCGACGCCCCCGCCGGCATCTACCACGGCACCAGCTCCGGAGTGACGAGCTGGTTCGGCTTCGCCCGGGCCGTCTTCGCCACAGCCGGCCTTGACCCTGAACGGGTCACCCCGACCGACAGTTCGCAGTTCGTGCGCCCGGCCCCCCGTCCCACATATTCGGTGCTCGGCCACGATGCCTGGGCTGCCGCCGGGCTGTCCCCCATTCGCGACTGGCGCGAGGCTCTGGCCGCGGCGGCCGAGCAGGGGATCTTCGCGGACCGATGACCACACTGAGAGTCGTCCTGGACCAGATGATTGCACCGGTCCCGGGCGGCATCGGGCGTTACACCGAAGAACTGACCCGGGCCCTGATCGCGGCGGCGCCGGCCGGTTGCGACGTCGAAGGAATCGTGTCGTCGGCGTCGGCCGAGCACTACGCCAGGGTCGAGGCGTCCCTGCCGGGTCTGGCCAGTCTGCACAAGACCACGTTGCCGCGGCGCGAGCTCACGGCGGCCTGGCAACTGGGCATCGTTAACAGTTCCGGGTCGGGCATGATCCATGCCCCCTCCCTGCTGGCGCCCCTGCGCAAGCACAGCATCGTCAACGACGGCACCCAGGTGACCGTCACCATTCACGACGTGCTGGCCTGGACGCATCCGGAGGCGCTCACTCCGGCGACCGTCGCCTGGACGAAGGTCATGGTCAAACGCGCCCGCAAACACGCGGATGCGATCGTGGTGCCCAGCCACGCCGTGGCCCACCAGCTCGCGGACATCGTCGACCTCGGCGACCGCGTACGGGTGATCGGCGGCGGAATCGGCAGCGGCCTCCGCCTTCCGTCTAACTCCTCCGCGACGGAGATCATCGCGGAACGCCTGGCGTTGCCGAACGAGTACATCGTCACCGTCGGCACGCTCGAGCCGCGGAAGGCCATCACGGCGCTGATCACGGCCCTGGGCCTGCCGGGAGCGCCGGATCTCCCGCTGATCGTTCTGGGACCGGCCGCCTGGGGTGAGCTCGACATGGCATCCGTCGCCGACGAGGCCGGCCTCCCGTGGGGCCGGGTGCGCGCCCTGAACGGGCTGACCGACGAAGAGTTGGCCGTGGTCATCTCCCGGGCGGCCGTGTTCGTCTACCCCAGCCGGGAAGAAGGCTTCGCCGGGCCGATGATCCAGGCGTTCCACCTGGGCACCCCGGTCGTGCATTCGGACGCCCCGGCCCTGGTCGAGGCCGCCGGCGACGCGGGGCTGGTCGTCGAGCGTGAGAAGGCCTCCGGGTACCCCGAACGACTGGCTGCGGCCGTCACCCAGGTGCTGAGCGACACCACTCTTGCAAACCGGCTGCGCATCTTCGGTACCGATCGAGCCCAGGCCTTCACCTGGCGCGATTCCGCCGAGCGCATCTGGTTGCTGCACGCGGACCTGTAACAGCACCACCGATTCCGGGGCCGTTCGACCGACCCCAGACCCAACCGACCCTACGGGACCGGTTCCGCCGTGGGCGGCGGAACCAGGGCGGCTTCGATCAGGCTGCGGATGACGTCGTAGTCGGGATCCTCCGGGTCGATGTCGTTTTCCGGCACCAACTCGACGGACTGGATCGGCAGCGCCTTCGTCTTCGACGCCAGGTGCGTGAAATAGCCGAGCATGCTCTGAGGGATGTCGGTCTTCACGACCTGGCTGCCGGCCGATGCAACCGCCTGGAACTTCGTCAGCACGTTGGCGGGGCTCGCCTGCTGCAGGATCGCCTCCTGCACCTGCCGCTGCCGCACCATCCGGTCGTAGTCGCTCGTGTCATGGCGTGAGCGTGCGTACCAGAGGGCGTGGTACCCGTCCATGTGCTGCCTGCCGGGCTCGAACCAGAAGGCAACCTCGGTGAAGGTCTCGTCGGTGTGCACCGGGACACGGTGGTCGACGTTGATGTCGACTCCGCCGAGCGCGTCGACGAGGTCGGAGAATCCCTGCATGTCGATCAATACGTAATACTGGATTGTCAGCCCGGTCACGCCCTGGGCCGCGTCGCGCATGCCTTCGATGCCGGGTTCGCTGCCGCTGTCGACAGCATCCGGGTACATCTCCGGGCTCTTCACCTCCACCTCGGTGTAGATCGAGTTCAGCATGCACGCGGAGACCTCACAACCGTCGATCGACCCGTACCCTTCCGGGTACAGGTCGGCGAGTGGCCCCGCAGAGAACGGCACGTCCTCCAGGTTGCGCGGCAAGCCGATCATGCTGGCCTGGCCGGTCTCCGCATCGATGCTGACCACGGAGATGCTGTCGGGGCGTAGACCCTCACGGTCGGGGCCGGCGTCGCCGCCGAGCAGCAGGATGTTGTAGCGGCCGTCGGCGGGCGGCTCCGTCGGGCCTGCCACGAAGACCGACGAGAGGAACCCGCTGGCCGTCGTGGCCACGTAGGCGCCGTACCCGGCCGTGCCGACCACGCCCACCATCAGTACCGTCGCGAGCCCGGCGATGATCGGGCGGGCCTTGGGGGTGGCGCGCACGAGCCGCACGAGACGCAGGGTGTCCAGGGACAGGATCAGCCAGACCACACCGTAGAAGGCCAGCAGCAGGGCGGCCGCCCACAGGCCGATCGAGTTGGTGAACACGGTCAGAGCGACGGCAGGCCAGAGAGTGTAGACGACCCCCACGACCACCGCGAGGGCGAGCAGCGTGAGCGTCATGCCGAGGCCGAACCGGCCGAGCCGACGGTTGCCGGCCAGCACCTGCGCGGAGCCGGGCAGCACGAAGTTGAGCACGACGAGCCACCAGGCCCGTTTGGTCATGATCGGGGCGGACCCGAGATCCGGATGCCGGATCGGCGTGCGTGCACTGATCATAGTTTTGCTTGGAGGTCCAGGTTCTTCTGCTCGACTTGTGCGGCGAGCATCTCCCGATAGCCGAGCAGCTTGACCCGCAGGGAGTCGTCGGCGATGGCAAGGACCTTGACGGCGATCAGGCCCGCGTTGCGTGCTCCGCCGATGGAGACGGTGGCCACGGGCACCCCGGCCGGCATCTGCACGATCGACAGGAGCGAGTCCAGGCCGTCGAGCCGACCCAGCGGAACGGGCACGCCCACCACCGGCAGGGTGGTCACGGCCGCGAGCATGCCGGGCAGGTGAGCAGCCCCTCCGGCGCCGGCGATGATCACCCGGATGCCGCGCGCATGGGCGCTCTGGCCGTACGCGATCATCTTCTCCGGGGTGCGGTGCGCGGAAACGACCTGCACCTCGAAGGGAACGTCGAAGTCGCGCAGGAGTTGCGCCGCGTCGCTCATCACCGGCCAGTCGGAATCGGAGCCCATCACGACGCCCACAAGCGGCGTCAGGGCGGTCTCGCGCGGAGCGGTCTCGAGCACAGGGTTGTCTGTCACGCAGTCGATCCTATTTGGTCAGTCCTGAAAAACTGCCGCTGCGGCCCGCGCCTGGTACGCGACGAGGTCCAAATCATCCCCGCCGACGGTCACATGGCCAACCTTGCGCCCCGGCCGGGGATCCTTGCCGTAGATGTGCACCTTGGCAGCCGGGTGGGCCTCGAACACGGCCGGGAAGCGCGCAGACAGGGTCCCCGACGCCGGTCCGCCGAGGATGTTGACCATGACCGTCCACGGGTCCCTGACGTCGGTCGCCCCGAGGGGAAGGTCGAGCACGGCGCGCAGGTGCTGCTCGAACTGGCTCGTCGTCGACCCCTCGATCGACCAGTGGCCGCTGTTGTGTGGGCGCATCGCCAACTCGTTGACCAGGATGCGTTCATCCGTCGTCTCGAACAGTTCGACGGCCAGCATGCCAGTGGCGCCGATGCCCTCGGCGATGCGCACGGCGATGTCGGCGGCGGCCCGGGCCAGCCTGCCCTCGGACTGGGGTGCGGGCGCGATGACCTCGGCGCAGACGCCGCCCTGCTGTACGGTCTCCACCACGGGCCAGAGTGCGATCTGGCCCGACGGTCGTCGCGCGACCAACTGTGCGAGCTCGCGACGGAACTCGACCAGCTCCTCCACCAGGAGGGCGCCGTCGTTGCCGTCTTCGGCGAGCGCGGCGAACCAGTCGTCGGCCTCGTGCTCGTGGGTGACCAGCCGAACGCCCTTGCCGTCGTAGCCGCCGCGGGCCGTCTTGACGACCGCCCGACCGTTGTGGGCGGCCAGGAACACACCCAGCTCGGCGGCGTTCTCGATCCGCGCCCAGTCGGGCACGGGCAGGCCCAGCTCGCTCAGGCGCTGACGCATCAACAGCTTGTCCTGGGCGAAGAGCAGCGCGTCGGGGCCCGGGTGCACGGCCACGCCCCTGGCCACGAGCTCGCGCAGGATCCCCTGCGGCACGTGCTCGTGGTCGAACGTAACGACGTCGACGGTGTCGGCGAAGGCCAGCACCACGTCTCGGTCGCGGTAGTCGCCCACCTGCACCGCGGCCAGGTCGGCCGACATGCCCTCGTTCTCGGCCAGAACCCGGATCCGGATGCCCAGGTTGACAGCCGCCGGAATCATCATCCTGGCCAACTGGCCGCCGCCGATAACGCCCACAGTCGTGTTCATCGCTCCACCAATTCCTTGGTACCGGTCATTCTCCGGTACGGGTTCTCTCAGGCTGCAGGCTGGACCTCGCCATAGACTCAGGTTCTCGACCTCTATCTTTGCCCATCATCCGGAGGGATGCATGCCGAGTACACAGCGCCGATCAGCACGGCTTCTGGCTTTCGCCCACCAACTCGGCAAGTTCGGGGCTGTCGGCCTCGTCGGCTTCGTCGTGGACTTCACGGTCTTCAACCTGCTGCGCACCACGGTTTTCGACCCCACCGTGGTGGAGTCCGGACCGATCTACGCCAAAGTCGTGTCGACCACGCTGGCCATCCTCGTGAACTGGATCGGCAACCGCTTGTGGACCTTCGGGGCCAACCGGCAGTCGCGCACGCTGCGCGAGGCGGCCGAGTTCTTCGCGGTCAGTCTCGTCGGGATGGCCATCGGCCTCGCCTGCCTCTGGGTCAGCCGCTACGGGCTCGGCTATACCAGCCTGCTCGCCGACAACATCTCGTCGAACGTGATCGGGCTGGGCCTGGGCTCGGCCTTCCGTTTCGTGCTCTACCGGCACTGGGTTTTCTCCCCGCGGCGCACGGCGAGGGCCGCGTCGGAGCGGGCGCTGGTTGCCTAGCGGGAGCCCCAGTGCGCGGTCTCGTCGGCGAGTGCTGACTGTTCCTGGCGGCGCAAGCCCATCAAGGTATGCGAGGACTCCATCAGGTCGTGCAACACCTGTTGCACCAGGGCGGCGTTAGGCACGTCTTTCAAGACGAGCGGATGCTCCAGCCCGGCGTTGATCAGAACGTCACCCGAGTGGGCCAGCGACTGCAGCCAGTTCTGGCGCACCGTCACGTCGTAGCCGCGGCTGTGCAGCAATTCCTGGCGGGTGCGCACGAAGAATCCGTGGCGGAAGATGATGCGCCGGGTGGTGATCGTGTAGCGGTTGTTCAGCCACGACGCCAGCGGCAGCAGCCAGAGCAGCAGCACGAGGGCGGCCGCGGCTGCCAGCAGTGCGATATTCTGCCACGGCTCCGGCAGGGAACCGTAGAAGTACCCGGTCGCCGCGGAAATGGCCAGCAGCGCCAGGGTGGGCCAGAACAGAACTCGGGCGTGCGGCCGGAGCCCGGCCACGACCGACTCGGCCGGGGGAAGCGCCTCGGCCGCCCCGAAGCCCGCTGTCTTTGTCATAACCTATTAATACCGCAGGTGGGTGACATCCCCGGCGGCGACAGCCTGCAGTTCACCGTTCGCCTGGTCCTCGACGATGAGCCGGCCGCTTCGGTCGAGAGCAATCGCGGTGCCGACCAGGTCGGTGCTACCGGGAAGTTCCACCCGCACGACCCCACCGAGTGTGCCGCACACTTCGGTCACCGCGTGCAGCAGCCCGCTTTGGACCGGGTCGCCCTCCGCGTCGAGGAATGCCCGGGTGAGCTGCCGCAGTTCGGTGAGGTAGCGGGCGAGCACGGCATCCGGGTCGGGGGCCGAACCGGTCACCAGCAGCAGCGACGTCGAGGTGAGCGTGGGCAGATCGTGCTCGTCGAGGGACACGTTCAGGCCGGCGCCGATAACCAGCCCCTGCGCGTCGGGCAGCAGCTCCGAGAGGATGCCCGACACCTTGTAGCCGTCGATCAGCACGTCGTTGGGCCATTTCAGGGTGACCTCGTGCCGGGGCGCCTCCTCGCCGGCATCGTCCACCCGGGCTGCCAGGCTCGCCTCGACGACCGCGCGCACGGCCCGGGTCATCGCGACTCCAGCGAGCAGGGGAAACCAGCCGAAATGGCCGATCGGGAGCGGGGCGGCCGAGGCCCTCGGGCGGAGTAGCACCGAGATGGCCAGCGACTTTCCGGTGGGGGCGAGCCAGGTGCGACCCAATCGGCCGCGACCGCGAGTCTGGGTGTCGGTGACGACCGTCGACAGGTCGGGCCAGGCTGCGGCATCCTCGCCCGCAGCGTGGGCGACGAGCACGTCGTTCGTCGACCCGGTCTCGGGCAGGTACTCGAAACGCGGCACGACCTCGCGGCTGAGCGGAAACTCCATCTGGTTCTCTCTCCCTGTGGCTAACTCCTGTAATTCTGGCGAATACGGGCGCAAATGGCACAATTTCCGGCCCGAATCCGCCAATCCTCAGGAGTTGGCCACAGGAAGGCAGACGCACCCGACCAGCAAACCGGCCGGTTTTTGTAGACAATCGTCAACGATCGGGAGCAGGGGCTGGCCGGTAGAGTGAACCGCGTGACTGAGAACTCGCCCCTTGCGGGCCCCGACCTGTACACGACGGCTGGAAAGCTCGCCGACCTCAAGCTGCGCTATCACGAAGCCGTGACCGCCAGCGGCGAGGCCGCGATCGAGAAACAGCACGCCAAAGGCAAGATGACCGCGCGGGAACGCATCGACCTGCTGCTCGACCAGGGCTCCTTCGTCGAGATCGACGAGTTCGTGCGACACCGCACGCACGCATTCGGCATGGAGAAGAAGCGGCCCTACGGCGACGCGGTCGTCACGGGCACCGGCACCATCCACGGCCGCCAGGTCTGCGTCTACTCGCAGGACTTCACCATCTTCGGCGGCTCGCTCGGCGAGGTTGCCGGCGAGAAGATCATCAAGGTGATGGATCTCGCCCTCAAGACCGGTGTGCCCATCATCGGCATCCTCGACTCCGGCGGAGCGCGCATCCAGGAGGGCGTCGTCGCCCTCGGCAAGTACGGCGAGATCTTTCGCCGGAACACGGCCGCGTCCGGCGTCATCCCGCAGATCTCGATCATCTGCGGCCCCGCCGCCGGCGGCGCCGTCTACTCCCCTGCCCTGACCGACTTCGTGATCATGGTCGACAAGACCAGCCAGATGTTCGTCACCGGTCCCGACGTGATCAAGACCGTCACCGGTGAAGACGTCGGCATGGAAGAGCTCGGCGGCGCGCTCACGCACAACACGATCTCCGGTGTGGCGCACTACCTGGCCAGCGACGAGCCCGACGCCCTCGACTACGCCCGCACCCTGCTCAGCTTCCTGCCGGACAACAACCTGGCCGACCTGCCCGTCTTCGACAGCGACATCGAGCTCGAGACGACGGATGGCGACCGGGGCCTGAACACGATCATCCCCGATTCCGCGCACCAGCCTTACGACGTGAAGACCGTGATCGAGCACATCGTCGACCACGGCGACTTCCTCGAGACGCAGCCGTTGTTCGCCCCGAACATCGTCGTCGGCTTCGCCCGCGTCGAGGGACGCTCGATCGGCATCGTCGCCAACCAGCCCAACGCCATGGCCGGCACGCTCAACATTCCGGCCGGCGAGAAGGCCGCCCGGTTCGTGCGTTTCTGCGACGCGTTCTCGATTCCGATCCTCACCCTGGTCGACGTGCCGGGCTTCCTTCCCGGCACCGACCAGGAGTGGACCGGAATCATCCGCCGCGGCGCCAAGCTGCTCTACGCCTACGCGGAGGCGACCGTGCCTCTGGTCACCGTCATCCTGCGCAAGGCCTACGGCGGCGCGTACATCGTGATGGGCTCCAAGCAGCTCGGCGCGGACATCAACCTGGCCTGGCCGACCGCGGAGATCGCCGTGATGGGCGGCCAAGGCGCCGTGAACATCCTGTACCGTGCCGAGATCAAGAAGGCCGAAGCAGCCGAGGAGGATGTTGCCGCCGTGCGCACCCGGCTGGCCAACGAGTACACCTACAACGTGGCGAGTCCCTTCCTGGCGGCCGAGCGCGGCGAACTGGACGGCATCATCGAGCCGGCCACGACCCGCGTCGCGGTGACCAAGGCCCTGCGCGCCCTGCGCACCAAGCGAGCGAGTCTGCCGCCCAAGAAGCACGGAAACATTCCGCTGTAGGCGGGTGCTATGACCGATTCATCGAATGTTGCGAATGACCCGAGCTCCCCGAGCTCTTCGAGCTCAACCGAGGAGACCGAGGAGACCGAGGAGACCGAGGAGACCGAGGAGACCGAGGTTCCCCCGGTGCCCGGGCTGCGTTTCCTGACCCGCGGCGTCTCCCCCACAGAGGCGGCCGCCGTGTCGGCCGTTCTGCACGGCCTCGTGCGCGAGGAGAGCGACAACCTGCGCCAAGCACCCGTGCGCGGCCAGAGCGCCTGGCAACGCAGCCAGCGCAGTGTCCGGGTGGCTCTGACCCCCGGCGCAGGCCGCTGGCGCGGATTCTCGGCCTGAACCTTCGGTTCCCAGCCGTCGGGGGCTCCCGGTCCCCCTAAATGCCGACTTTTTTTACCGAACCGGTTAGACCAGTGTTGTTATTGCTCGGTGATGCTCTCTAGAGTTCACAACTAAAGCCCGTCGACTAGGGTAAGCAGTCGGGTTTTGGGGGCGCGTCAGGGTGACATTCGGGTTGTCGCCCTGGCACGAAAGTCGAAAGGGATCAACCACGGTTGGTCCCTTTCGCATTTGCCGGCGTGACCCCGGCGTGGCAATGGCGTTGCCCGGGTGTAACCTCGCGTGCCGACCAGCTAGCCCGGGCTGGAGGACGTCAGGACCGGGTCGCGCGGGATCTCCAGCCACAGGTGCACCTCAGGCTCCGGTGACTCCTGGCCGAGGGCGCTCAGCTTCGCGTCTGCGCTGCTGAGACCCACCACGGTGACCGCGGTCGCGGACCCGTCGCCGGCGGTCCGGGCGATGATCGTGTCCGCCAGGGTGGAGTCGATCGCGGCCGCCAGAGTGTTGAGCAC
Organism: Cryobacterium sp. TMT2-42-4; assembly: GCF_004402645.1. Taxonomy (NCBI): domain Bacteria; kingdom Bacillati; phylum Actinomycetota; class Actinomycetes; order Micrococcales; family Microbacteriaceae; genus Cryobacterium; species Cryobacterium sp. TMT2-42-4. Next base: position 53,035 of record NZ_SOFT01000042.1, on the reverse strand, counting down.
CGATTCCAGCTCCGCGCCGCGGATGTCGTCGATACTGCCCTCGTCGAGCAGGGTGACGATGGCGCCGCGGCGACGGGCGGCCATGACCGCGTCACGCACGGCGTCATTGAGCAGCTTCCGTCCGCGGATCTCGTCCCGCACTGCCGCCTCCAGGTAGCGAGACTCCTGACGCTGCTCGTCGTTCAGCATCCCGCCCTGGTCGATGATCCGGCGCAGCATCGGTGCCGCGAGCCGGATGGTCTGGGCGAGCCGCACCTGGCGCTCGTAGAGGTGCGCGTCCTGGGCGGCCTGCCACTCGGTGGCCTCCTGCTCGGCCAGGGCGTACTGCCGGGCGTCGCGACCCGCCTTGGCCAGCGCCCGCACCAGGATGACCGCGACCGCGACCCAGACCACACTGCCGATGACGCCCATGGAGCCCAGGGCCGCCGGGCCGGCCCAGAAAATCGTGTGCACGACCAGCGCCGCGGCGCCGACCCAGGCCAGGCCCGAGCGCCGGCGGGTGGCGGTAATGGTCATCAGGGTGCCCACGGCCGCGACATACCAGGTGGCGTAGCCGTTGTCGACGGAGCCGTCGAGCTGGCTCCCCACGAGCAGCGGCAGCATCGCACAGACAGCGACGTTGAAGAACGCCAGCCACACCGGCATCCGCATCGGGCTGGTCGGCCAGAGGCTGAGCACGGTCGCCACACCGTAGACGAGCAGCGCCAGGATCGTCGGCACCGGGCTGCGCGGCTGGCCCAGCGAGTAGAAGCCGAGCACGACGTGGTAGGCGGAGAACATTGCGGCCAGGGAGAGCACGAGTCCGCGCGGAACGGTGATCACTCGGGACCTCCTTCCGGGGCCGGCGGCCATTCGATGGTGATCGTCGTTCCGCGGCCCATCCCGGCGCGTACGCGCACGGATCCGCCGGCGCTGGCCACCCGGTCCTGGATCGAGATGCGCAGTCCGAGCCGTTCCGCCGGCACAAGCTGGGGGTCGAAGCCCACGCCGGTGTCGGCGATCGTGATCGTGCAGCCCCCGCGAGCGTTCCCGCTCATCGTGAGGGCACGGTCGGGCTCGAAGCTCGGCGTGCCGGCATGCTGGGCGCTGTTCACCATGGCTTGCACGCTCGCGGCGAGGATCGCCTCGCTCGCGTGGACCGGGAGGCGCAACCCGTCGATCTCGCACTCGTCGACGGTGAACGGCACCGGCAGCCGGTCGGCGGCGGCCCGGATCTGCGCGCTGAGCTCGCTGAAGGCAACCGTACTGTCGTCACCGGCAGGCACGATGGCGGCGTCGTTGAGCCGGGTGAGGGCATCAGAGGCCATGCCGGCGGCCAGCTCGGCCGCCTTCGGGCTGCCGGCCGCGGCCGCGGCGAGGAACGTGGCCAGCACGCTGTCGTGCACGATCGAGTCGACCTGCACGCGCTCGACCTCCGTCGCGTGCTGCCTCACGGCGTTCCCATACTGGTGCAGCGCGTTGGTCTGCGCGTTGTCGACCGCGAGGGCCGTCTGCCGCAGCATGAAGATGATGATCAGGATGACCTGGCCGAGGATTATCGCGTAGACCGTGTCCAGGGACGACAGTAGAACATCGGCGTTACCGCCGGACGGTGTCGACCGCACCACGCCGTAGACGATCGGCACGACCACCGTGTAGATGACGGCCGAGAACACCGGGAAGGCCAGAGCGGCGCAGGCCGTTGCGATGGTGCATATGTACCAGAGCCACGGTTTGCCGTCGAGCACGGCCGCGGGGTCACGCATCAGCATGGGCCAGGCCAGCAGCGCCGCCAGATAGAGCATCGCCACGGTTCCGGCGGATGCCCGCACCCCGACCTTGGTCACGGCGGCCACCACGACCGCCGCCAGCGACAGACCGAGCAGCAGCGGCGCGAGCAGACCCATCACCGGCACCCGCACCGGGGCCTGCGCGAGCATGATCGGCATCGCCTGGAGGGCGAAGACCACGCCGACGCCGGCGACGGAACGCGAGGCCACGACTTCGATCCGGGTGCGGCTGATCGGGTTGCGCGGCTGTTTGGGCCCCACGATCGGGTCGGAATCGAGCAGCTCGGCAGCCGAGTGCGCCGCGGTGGAGCCCAGAGGGCCGGAGCCCGCTGGCTTACCCGCGGGCATCTCCGCCATCCGGGTCGAGGCCCGGAAGGATTCCGTCTTCGACGGCGCGCCGGAGCAGGTCCACTTTGGTGGGTGCCGGACGGCCGACCTCCACGTATTTCACCCGAATCCGGTCGAGGTACTCACGGGCGGTCGAGTGAGCGATGCCAAGCTGCATCGCCACCATTTTCAGCGGGAGCCCCGACGCATAGAGGTGCAGCACGTCACGTTCGCGCCGCCCGAGCTGGGCCTTGGCGAAGTCGCGGTCGGCGTCGATGGCCGTGGCCCACTCGAGGTTGTTGAGAACGTCACCGCGGGCCACGGATGCGACGGCCGCCATGACCGTGGTGGTGGGGGACGATTTGGGGATGACGCCGGCCGCGCCCGCGGCAAGCGCCTCGCGCACCAGGGCGACCCGATCGGCGATGCTGTGCACGAGGACCGACGCGCCCGTGCTCTGGGCACGGTGCACATTGTCGGTGACGCGGGATCCATCGCCCAGCGACAGATCCAACACGATGACGTCCACGGCGCGGCCGTCGATGCCGTCCACGAGTTCCTGCACGGTGGGCGCGGTGAAGACGACCTCGTAGCCGACGTTCTCACAGGCCGCCTTGATGCCCAGGCGCACCGACTCGTGATCGTCGGCGATGCCCACCCGCACGGGATGGCCGAGTTCGAGGGCGCCGGGAATCCCCGGGGCCGAGGGGAGAGGTGTTGCTGGCTGGTTCACGGTTCCTACGTCCTCACGTTGTCGTACAGGTCAACGATAGCTACCGGGACAGGAGCGCGACGGCTTCGACATGGTGGGTATTGGGGAACAGGTCGAAGGCACGCAGCCGGCGCAGGGTGTACCCGTGTCCGGCGAGGAGGGCGATGTCGCGGGCCAGGGCGACGGGGTCACAGGCCACGTAGACGATCTGGGCCGGTTCCACGGCGCCGAGCAGGTCGATGACCTCCTTGCCGGCACCGGAGCGTGGCGGGTCGAGAATCACCGTGGCGGCCGACTGGCGAGCCTTCTCGGCGGCGCTCGAATCGCGCACGAGCGCGTTCAGGAACCGGTCGACGCGGGAGGTCTGCACGCTGGCCCCCACCCATTCGGCGAGGTTCTCGGCCGCGAAGTCCGTGGCCTGCGGGTCACTCTCGACGCTGGTCATGCGCACCGTGCTGCCGAACCGGTCTCCCACGGCGGCGGCGAGCAGGCCGACCCCGCCGTAGAGGTCCAGGTTCGCGGCCCGGGGGTCGAAGGCGTCCGCGTCGATGGTGTCCTGCACCGCGCGGTAGAGGGTTTCGGCGGCGCTGGTGTGCACCTGCCAGAACCCAGCGGCGTCGAGGCGGAACTCACGCTCGCCCACTACCTCGCGGATCAACGTTTTCGGGGTGTGCCGGCGTCGGCCTTTGTCGTCCTGCTCCGCCACCAGGATCTGCACGGTGCCCAGGCTCGGGGCGACGATGTCGACGGATGCGGCGCCGGGGAACATTTTGTCCAGCGGCGCGGCCGCCTCGAGCAGGCGGTCGGCCAGTGGCAGGTCACCGACCGGGATCACCCGGTGCGAGCGGGCGGCATAGGGGCCGACAGAGCCGTCCTCGTCCACGTGCAGGCGCACGCGGGTGCGCCAGCCGGTGCCGTCGGCGGCGTCGCCGGGCGAGGCGTTGGGGCCGACCGGGACCGGCTCGACCGTGACCTCGGACTCGATGCCGGCCATCCGTTTCAAGGCGTCGGCCAAAACCTGGCGCTTCAGCTCGCGCTGGAAACCGAGCTCGATGTGGCCGAACTCGGCGCCGCCGGCGCGGTCGACGGGGTCGCGGTCGAGGGCGGCGGCGGCCCAGATGTGCGGCTGACGCTCCGGTGCCGGGGTGAGCACTTCGACGGTCTCCGCCCGCCAGAAGCTTTTGTGGCTGGCCGAGGTCAGCCGGGCGCGCACGCGCTCCCCCGGCAGTGTGTCACTCACGAAGACCACGCGGCCCTCATTTCTCGCGATGAAGATGCCGCCGTGGGCTACGTTGGTGACGTCGAGTTCGAGTTCCGCGCCCACTTCTGCGGAGTGCCCGTTCGAATCTGCCTGAATGTCATTGCTGGTGCCCATCCTTCGATGATCCCACACCGCTTGCACCCCCATCGAAGGAAACCCATGCGCTTGTACCTGGCGTCCACGTCTCCGGCCCGGCTGATGCTGCTGCGCACCGCGGGGATCGAACCCGTCACGGTCGCGCCCGACGTCGACGAGGACCTGGTCGCCGCCGACGCGGCCCGGTTGGGCGGTGGACCACTGACTCCCCACCGGGTCGTGGAGTTGCTGGCGCGGGCCAAGGCGGAGGCCGTGTCCCGCGTGTTGACCGACAGCGGCGACATCACCGACGGCCTCGTGCTCGGCGGCGACTCGGTCTTCGTGATCGACGACGTCATCTACGGCAAGCCGCACACCGCCGCGAAGGCGCGCGAACGCTGGCACCTGCAGCGCGGCCGTACCGGGCAGCTGTATTCGGGCCATTGGCTGATCGACCACTCGGCCGGCGTGGCCGGGCGCGGTGTCGGCGCCGTCGCCGTCGCGGACGTCACCTTCGCCGACGACATCGGGGATGCGGAGCTGGACGCCTATATTGCCACCGGCGAGCCTCTGCTCGTGGCCGGGGCCTTCACCATCGACAGCCTCGGGGCGCCGTTCATCACCCACATCAGCGGGGATCCGTCCACCGTCGTCGGGCTCTCGCTGCCGACGCTACGCCGGCTGGTGACCGGTCTCGGACACGCGTGGCCGAGCCTGTGGAACCGCACCGACGACTGACAGATTGCCGGTTTTCGAGGCTGTTTGTAGGCATCCGCACCTTTCTCCGGCCTCTTTTTGTGGGAGAGAACCAAAAACCCGGTCGCTCTGCCCCATAAGCTAAGGCACTGTGCCCCCAATAACGAAGGTCCTCATCGCAAACCGGGGCGAAATCGCCGTCCGGGTGATCCGAGCCGCAAAAGACAGCGGCATTGCCTCGGTTGCCGTCTACGCTGACCAGGATCGCGACTCGATGCATTCGCATCTGGCCGACGAGGCCTACGGTCTCGACGGAACCACGAGCGCCGACACCTACCTCGTCATCGAGAAGCTGCTCTCTGTCGCCCGACGGTCCGGCGCCGATGCCGTGCACCCCGGCTACGGGTTCCTCGCCGAGAACGCCGACTTCGCCCGCGCCGTGATCGGGGCCGGCCTGATTTGGATCGGCCCCTCCCCCGACGCCATTGAGAAGCTCGGCGACAAGGTCTCCGCACGGCACGTCGCCGAGAAGGTGCATGCGCCGATGGCGCCCGGCACCCTCAACCCGGTGGCGGATGCCGCGGAGGTGCTCGATTTCGTCGACCTCCACGGCCTGCCGGTCGCGATCAAGGCGGCCTTCGGCGGCGGCGGCCGCGGCCTCAAGGTCGCCCGCACCCGCGAGGAGGTGCCCGAGCTCTTCGACTCCGCCACCCGCGAGGCCATTGCCGCGTTCGGCCGTGGCGAATGCTTCGTCGAAAAGTACCTGGACAAGCCGCGCCACGTCGAGACCCAGTGCCTCGCCGACGCATCCGGCACGGTCGTCGTCGTCTCCACCCGCGACTGTTCCCTGCAACGCCGCCACCAGAAGCTGGTCGAGGAAGCCCCCGCGCCGTTCCTGACCGACGCGCAGCGTAACGAGATGTATCGCGCGTCCAAGGCGATCCTCGCCGAGGTCGGCTACGTGGGCGCCGGCACCTGCGAGTTCCTGATCGGCCAGGACGGCACCGTCTCGTTCCTGGAGGTCAACACCCGGCTGCAGGTCGAGCATCCCGTGTCCGAGGAAGTGACCGGAATCGATCTGGTGCGCGAGCAGTTCCGCCTGGCCGAGGGCGGTCGTCTCGACTACCCCGACCCGGAGCCGATCGGACACTCCTTCGAGTTCCGCATCAACGGCGAGGATGCCGGCCGCGGCTTCATGCCGGCCCCCGGCCCGGTGCACGTCTTCAAGCCCTCCGGGGGTCCCGGGGTGCGCGTGGACAGCGGCGTCACCGCCGGCGACGTCATCTCGGGTTCGTTCGACTCTCTTCTCGCCAAGCTCATCGTCACCGGCGCCACCCGCGAGGAAGCGCTCGAGCGTTCCCGCCGGGCCCTGGACGAGTTCGAGGTCGCGGGCCTCCCCACGGTGCTGCCGTTCCACCGCCGGATCGTGCGCGACCCCGCGTTCGCTCCCGCCAACGGTGCGCCGTTCTCGATCTTCACCCGGTGGATCGAGACCGAGTTCGTCAACGACATCGAGCCGTGGAACGGCTCGCCGGAAGTGCTGACCGGCCCCGCTAAGCGCCACAACGTCGTCGTCGAGGTGGAGGGGCGACGGATCGAGGTCAGTCTGCCGGTGCGCCTGCTGCCCGGCGCCGCCTCCGAGAACACGGCCGGCCCGGCACCCCGTCGGCGCGGCGGCTCCCCGTCCGTCAGCTCGGCCACCGGCGACGCCGTACACGCCCCGATGCAGGCGACCATCGTGAAGCTGGCCGTGGCCGAGGGTGACCTCGTCGTCAAGGGCGATCTGCTGCTGGTGCTGGAGGCCATGAAGATGGAGCAACCACTGACCGCCCACAAGGACGGCATCGTCGGCAACGTGGGGGCGATCATCGGCGCGACCGTGGCCTCCGGCTTCCTGCTGATGGCCGTCATGGACGCCGTGGAAGCAGTGGACGCCTGACCCGCGTCACCGGCTGACACGTCAACGCCCCCGTTCCCTGAACGAGGGCGTTGGCTTTTCTTCGTTTGTGGTGTCCCTCGAAGGCGTCAGAGCACGATGTGCATGGCGCGGGCGGCATCCGTGATCGAATGCGTCAGCGACGGGTAGACCGGGAACGCTCGTGCGACCTCGTCGACGGTGAGCCGGTGCTCCACGGCCAAAGCGAGCGGGAAGATCAGTTCGCTGGCCTTGGGGGCCACGATCACGCCGCCGATGACGGTGCCGGTGGTGGTGGTGGCGAACAGCTTCACGAAGCCGTCCTTGATGCCCATCATCTTGGCCCGAGGGTTCGAAGCGAGCGGGAGCTTATAGATGCTGCCGCGGGTGAGGCCGTCCTCGATCTGCTTCTGGGTCCAGCCGACCGTGGCGATCTCCGGCTGCGTGAAGATGTTGGCCGCGACGTTTCGAATCTCGATCGGGTTGACCGCGTCGCCCATGGCGTGGAACACGGCCGTGCGGCCCATCATCGAGGCGACGGATGCCAGCGGCAGCTCGGTCGTGCAGTCCCCGGCCGCGTAGATGTTCGGCATCGACGTGCGCGCGACCCGGTTGACCCGGATGTGACCGGAGTCGGTGAGCTGCACGTCGGCTTCCTCGAGGCCGAGGCCCTTCGTGTTCGGCACGGACCCGACCGCGATCAGGCAGTGGCTACCCTCGACGGTTCGGCCGTCGGCCATCGTGGCCAGCACTCCGCCCACCGTGCGCACGACGGACTCGGCGCGGGACGTGCTGAGCACGACCATGCCGTTGCGCTTGAATACGTTCTCGACCACGTTCGCGGCGTCGGCGTCCTCACCGGGCAGCACGCGGTCCCGGCTGGAAATCAGGGTGACCTTGGCACCGAGGGCGCAGTAGGCGGAGGCGAATTCGGCCCCGGTCACCCCGGAGCCCACGACGATGAGGTGTTCGGGTACGGCCCGCAGGTTGTAGAGCTGCGTCCAGGTGAGGATGCGCTCGCCGTCGGGGAGCGCGGTGGGCAGGATGCGCGGGGTTGCCCCGACGGAGACGACGATCGTGTCGGCCTCGATCCGGTCGAAGTCCGTGCCGGAGCCGTCTTCGGCCGTGGACACGATCACGCCGCTGGTGCCGTCCAGTCGGCCGTGGCCGTGCACCAGGTTGACCCCGGCGCGCATCAGGGTGGACTTCATGTCTTCGGACTGCTGCCGGGCCAGGGCCAGGAGCCGCTTGTTGACCGCGGCGAGGTTGATGGCCACCTCGGGGCGGGCCGGCTTGCCCTTTTCGCCACGCACGAACAGCTGCACGCCGAGCTCGGTCGCGTCGTGGATCGAGTTGGTGGCCTCGGCCGTCGCGATGAGAGACTTGGACGGGACGACATCCGTGATCACGGCCGAGCCGCCGATGCCGACACGCTCGATCAGGGTGACCTCGGCGCCCTGCTGAGCGCCGGCCAGGGCGGCCTCATACCCGCCGGGACCTCCGCCGAGGATAGCGATGCGCTGCTTGCGTTCGAAGTCGTAGGCCATGCTCATATTCTCCTGCCCCGGCGCGCCCGCCGCCAAACCCGGGGCTCCGCTCCCCCGTCGACGAATCAATTCGACGGGGATTCTGCCCAAAATTGACGTTCCGTCCCCTCTTCGGCTGCTCATATGCAGAATCTCCACCACTTTCGGACAACGGACCGTGTACGAAATCGGGGGGCAATTAGAGTAGGGGGATGCTGAAGACCGACAATAATCCGCTTGACGCGCCAGAGACCGATCCGTTTGATGTTGCACGGACCGCCGCTTCTGAAATCGCCGAAGCCACGGGCGTAGCCCGCCACGACATCGCCCTGACCCTGGGCAGCGGATGGGGCAAGGCCGCCGATCTCATCGGCGAGACCACGCACACCCTCGACGCGCAGTACATCACCGGTTTCAGCGCACCCGCCCTGGCCGGCCACGCCGGCACGCTGCGTTCGGTGCTGCTGCCCAGCGGCAAGCGCGCCCTCCTCATCGGCGCCCGCACCCACTATTACGAAGGCCACGGTGTGCGCCGGGTCGTGCACAGCGTGCGCACCGCCGCCGCCACCGGCGCGACGACCATGATCCTCACCAACGGTGCCGGCGGCATCCGGGAGACCTGGAAAGCCGGCACCCCCGTGCTGATCAGCGACCACATCAACCTCACCGCCGACTCGCCCCTCGAGGGCGCGACGTTCGTCGACCTGACCGACCTCTATTCACGCCGCCTGCGCGACCTGGCCCGCACCATCGACCCGTCGCTCGACGAGGGCGTGTACTGCCAGTTCCGCGGCCCGCACTACGAGACGCCGGCCGAGGTGCAGATGGCCAAGGTCATCGGTGGCCACATCGTCGGCATGTCGACCGCCCTCGAGGCGATCGCCGCCCGCCAGTCGGGCATGGAGATCCTCGGTCTGTCGCTGATCACCAACCTCGCGGCCGGAATCCAGCAGGACCCGCTCAGCCACTCGGAGGTGCTCGAGGCCGGAAAGCTCGCCGAGCCCGTCATCAGCGCGCTCCTCGCCCGGATCGTGGCCGCACTGTGAGCCTCGACAACACCGACCCGCAGCTCACCGGCCGGCATTCCGCCGACGCCGACGCTGCTCCCGCGTCCGATGCCGGCACCGGCACCGGCGCCACCGAAACAGTCCTGCCCGACACGATGGTCATCAACACCATCGACGCCGACGACGACGCAGACACCAGCACGGATGCCGTGAGCGGCAGCGAGACCGGCACCGACTCCGCTCCGGCCGCTGCTGCCACGCCGACCGTGATCGCCGTGGCCAATGCCTGGCTCAGCCAGGACCCCGATCCCGAGACCCAGGCCGAGCTGCGCCTCCTGCTGCGCGGGGCCGGCGACGGCGACGCCGTCGCACTCGCGGAGCTGCACGCCCGCTTCGACGAGCGCCTCGCCTTCGGCACGGCGGGTCTGCGCGGCGCCATCGCCGCCGGCTCCAACCGGATGAACCGCGTGCTCGTCTGCCAGGCAGCCGCCGGCCTCGCCGCGTTCCTGAAGAAGACCACCGCCTCGGGCCGGGTCCCCTCGGTCGTCATCGGCTATGACGGGCGTAAGAACTCGCAGGTCTTCGCCACTGACTCGGCCGCGATCATGGCCGGTGCCGGGGTGCGCGCCATCCTGCTCCCCCGCCTGCTACCGACCCCCGTGCTCGCGTTCGCTGTGCGCCACCTCGACGTCGGCGCGGGCATCATGGTCACCGCCTCGCACAACCCTCCCAACGACAACGGCTACAAGGTCTACCTGGGCGGCGCCAACCAGGGCTCCCAGATCGTTTCGCCCGACGACGCCGCGATCGCGGCCGAGATCCTGCGCGTCGCCGCGGAGGAACGGGTTCCCGACCTGCCCCGGGCACCCTACGAGACGGCGCCCGAGTCGATCGTGCAGGCCTACATCGACGCGACGGCAGGTCTCGCCCGCCGGCCCCTCGCACAGGTCAACACGGTTTACACGGCCCTGCACGGCGTCGGCTGGGACACCACCCGCCGGGTGTTTGAAGCCGCCGGCTTCGACCTGCCCACGCTCGTCGACGCCCAGATCGCCCCGGATGCCGCCTTCCCCACGGTCTCCTTCCCCAACCCCGAAGAACCCGGCGCGATGGACCTCGCCTATGAAACGGCCCGTGAGACCGGCGCCGAGCTGATCATCGCCAACGACCCCGACGCCGACCGCCTTGCGATCGCCATCCCGCAGGAGGGGTCCCCCGACGGGTACCGGCGCCTCAGCGGCAACGAGGTCGGGGCGATCCTCGGCTGGCGAGCCGCGGAACTGGCCGCAAGCGCCACCGGTGACGGCGGTGCCACCGGCACCCTCGCGTGCTCCATCGTCTCCACCCCGGCGCTGGAGGCCGTGGCGAAGGCTTACGGGCTGCGGTTCACCGACACCCTCACCGGCTTCAAGTGGGTGTCGCGCGCGCCCGACCTGATCTTCGGCTTCGAGGAGGCCCTCGGCTACCTCGTGAACCCCGAAACCGTGCGCGACAAAGACGGCATCTCCGCCGCCGTGGCGCTGCTCTCCCTGGTCAGCAATCTGAAGGCGGAGGGCGTCACCCTCGCCCAGCACCTCGACCGTTTCAGCGAACGGTTCGGCCACTTCGCCTCCGGCCAGATCTCGGTGCGCGTCACCGACCTGACCGAGATCGAGCAGGTCATGGCGCGGCTGCGCGAGACACCCCCGGCCTTCGTCGGTAGCATCGCCGTCGACCACATCGACGACCTCTCCGAGGGCTTCAACGGCCTGCCGCCCAGCGACGTGCTGCGCATCCGGCTGACCGACGGCTCCCGCGTCATGGTGCGCCCGAGCGGCACCGAGCCCAAGCTCAAGGTCTACCTCGACACCAGCAGTTCCGTCGGCACGGTCGCCGAACGCCGGGCCGCCGCGGAGGCAACCCTGGCCGAGCTCGACCGGGGTATGCGCGTGCTGATCGCCTAGACCCGCGAAACGCGGTGCAGCATCCGTTCGCACGGCGCGCGGGTGTTGCGCCGCTGCGCGGGTGGCGTGTCACGCGCGCAAGGGCGCAGCTGCAGCGCACCGCCGCGAGGGCGTCAGCCCAGGGCGGTCTCCAGCTTGGCGGTGAGCTCGTCCACATCGAAGTAGTTGTCGATCACGACGATATCGGCATTGGTCTTGCCGATGGCGTCGACCAGCTCCGACGAGGTCAGGATGACCTGGGCATCCGCCCCGACCGTGCTCACCCCGGCGATGTCGGTGGCCGTGACGAAAGCCTCGATATCGAGGCGTTTGAGCGCGCGCTCGGCGTTGATTTTGAGGATGGCGGAGGTTCCCACTCCCACCCCGCAGAGTGCGACGATCTTCATGAGGGCTCCTCGGTTGCGGTCGGCACGCCGAGCAGGGCACGGATGGCGTCGGCATCCGTGGCCGCGGCGAGCGAGGGGATGACGTGCGCGTCGTTGAAGACGTTGGCCAGCTCGGCCACGAGCAGCACGTGCTCGTCGGAGCTGGTGACGGCGAGCCCGAGCACCACGCTGACCGGGTCGTTGTGCGGATGTCCGAACGCCACCGGGTCGGCCAGGGTCACGATGCTGAGACCCTCGGTGTGCACATCGGGTCCGGGTCGGGCGTGCGCGAGCGCCAGCCCGGGCGCGATGACCACGTAGGCACCGAATTCCTCGATGACGGCGATCATTCGCTTCGTGTATTCGGGGGCGGTTGCGCCGGAGCGCTCGAGGGCGTCACCGGCGGCGGCCACCGCGCCGCGCCAGTCGTCGACCTGGACGCCGATCGCGATGGCTTCAAGGGGCAGGGGCGGAAGGGGCATGGGAACTTTCACGGGGTAGGGGGTCGGCTTTCGCGAGTCGCTCAGGCGCTTTCGAAACCGGCGACGATGGCGTCCGCCAGCTCTTCGCGTTCGTCGAGCGGAAGGAACGCGGCCTGCGCCGCGTTGAGCTGGAAGACCTCGAGGTCGTCGATGTCGTAGCCGAACGCGTCGCTGAGCAGCGCGAGTTCCTGGGTCAGGGTGGTGCTGCTCATCAGGCGGTTGTCGGTGTTGACCGTGACCCGGAAGCCCAGCTGGTAGAGCAGGTCGAAGGGGTGGTCGAGCAGGTCCGCGCCCCACGCGGCGATTGCGCCGGTCTGCAGGTTGGACGACGGGCTGAGCTCGAGGGCGATTTCGCGGTCGCGCGCCCACTGCGCCACCGGGCCGAGCGTGACGTAGGTGTTCTCCGCGTCTTCGCGGCCGATCACGATGTCCTCGGCAAGGCGCACGCCGTGGCCCAGGCGCAATGCCCGGCCGTCGTAGAGCGCCCCGCGGATGCTCTCCAACCCGTCAGCCTCGCCCGCATGCACGGTGACGGGCAGGAAGGCCTTCGCGAGGAAGTCGAACGCGTCCCGGTGGTGGTGGGCCGGGAACCCCAGTTCGGCCCCGGCGATGTCGAAGCCGACAACCCCGATGGAACGATGCCGCACGGCGAGTTCCGCGATCTCCAGGCTGCGCTCGGCATGCCTCATGGCCGTGATCAGCTGGCCGATCCGAATGCGGGACCCGGCGCCCGCGACCAGCGCGATGCCGGCCTCGATGCCCTCCTGCACCGCCTCGACGCTCTGGTCGAGGGTGAGGCCGCGGGCCAGGTGCTGCTCGGGGGCCCAGCGGATCTCCCCGTAGATCACGCCGTCGGCGGCGAGGTCCTCCACGAACTCGCGGGCCACGCGCACCAGGCCTTCGCGGGTCTGCATCACGCCGACGGTGACGTCGAAAGTCTTCAGGTAGTCGACCAGGGTGCCGGAGTCGGCCTGGGTGCTGAACCAGGACCCGAGCGATCGGGCATCCGTCGCCGGCAGCGCCAGCCCGACCGCGTCGGCCAGCTCGATGATGGTCTGCGGGCGCAGGCCGCCGTCGAGGTGGTCGTGCAGGGAGATCTTCGGCAGTGCGTTGATGCTCGTGCCGGCACCGGGCAGCAGGTAGTCCTCAGGGCTCGTGTTCACCCCTTTAATCTACCGGCTGGGTGCTGAGAGTCACACTGCTGGGCCGAGCCGGCCCGCACATCCGTTCAGATGCACGGGCCGAGACCGGCCGGGCGGTTCAGCGGCCGATGCGCTCGGCGATCAACGGGCCGCCGTCCTGCACGGGCTCGTCGGGGTCTCCGATGCGATATGCGCCGTCCACGGCCTCCAGGGCCCGCACGAAGCGCTCGGGCTCGTCGGCGCTGAGGGTGAACAGGGGCTGGCCGGCGCGCACGGTATCGCCGGGCTTGGCGTGCAGATCGATGCCGGCGGCGTGCTGCACCGGATCCTGCTTGCGGGCGCGGCCGGCGCCGAGGCGCCAGGCGCCGATGCCGAATGGCAGCGCCTGCTGCTCGACGAGAACACCGTCTCGCAGGGCGGTGACGACGTGGGTCTCGCGGGCCACGGGCAGCGGGGCGTCGGGATCGCCGCCCTGGGCACGGATCACGTCGCGCCACTTGTCCATGGCGCGCCCGTCGATGAGGGCGGATTCCACGTCGACGTCGGTGATGCCCACCAGAGCGAGCATCTCCCGGGCCAGGGCCACGGTGAGCTCGACGACATCCGCCGGCCCGCCGCCGGCGAGAACCTCGACCGATTCACGCACCTCGTTGGCGTTTCCGATCGCGAGCCCGAGCGGCACGTTCATGTTGGTGAGCAGAGCGGATGTCGCCACGCCGGCGTCCTCGCCGAGGGCCACCATGGTGCGGGCGAGCTCCCGGGACCGTTCGATGTCTTTCAGGAACGCACCCGACCCGAACTTCACGTCCAGGACGAGGGCGCCGGTGCCCTCCGCGATCTTCTTCGACATGATCGACGACGCGATCAGCGGGATCGCCTCGACGGTGCCGGTGATGTCGCGCAGCGCGTAGAGCTTGCCGTCGGCCGGGGCCAGACCGCCGCCGGCGGCGCAGATCACGCCGCCGAATTCCTGCAGCTGCGCGAACATCTCCTCGTTGGTGAGGTGCGCACGCCAGCCGGGGATGGATTCGAGCTTGTCGAGGGTGCCGCCGGTGTGGCCGAGGCCGCGGCCGGACAGCTGCGGCACGGCCGCACCGAAGACCGCCACGAGTGGCATCAGCGGCAGGGTGATCTTGTCGCCGACGCCGCCGGTGGAGTGCTTGTCGGTGGTCGGCTTGCCGAGTCCGGCGAAGCTCATCCGCTCGCCGCTGTTGAGCATCGCCATGGTGAGATCCTTGATCTCCCGACGGTTCATGCCGTTCAGGAAGATCGCCATGGTCATGGCGGCCATCTGCTCGTCGCCGACGTAACCGCGCGTGTACGCGTCGATCAGCCAGTCGATCTGCGGCGTGCTGAGCTCGCCCCGATCACGCTTGGCATGGATCAGGTCCACGGCGTCGAAGGCCTCGATACGGTTCTCGTTGGTGCTCACAGCTACTCTTCCTGATATTCGGCGAGCTGCCTCGGCCCGAAGGCGTCCGGCAGCACTTCATCGATGGTGCGCACACCCGACACGGTCTCCAGCAGCATGCCGGGCGCGGAATGTTCGTACAACAGCTGACGGCAGCGGCCGCAGGGCATCAGCGTTCGGCCGTTGCCGTCGACGCAGGTGAACGCGACGAGCTGGCCTCCCCCGGTCAGGTGCAGCACGGAGACGAGGGCGCATTCGGCGCAGAGGGTGAGCCCGTAGGAGGCGTTTTCCACGTTGCATCCGCTGATCACACGACCGTCGGTGACCTGCGCCGCGGCGCCGACCGGGAACTTCGAGTACGGCACATAGGCCTGGGCCATCGCCGTCGTCGCGGCCTCCCGCAGCGCGGCCCAGTCGATGTCGCCGGCCGCTGGCGAGGCGCCATGGCTTACGCCGGTCACGATTTGATGTAGGGCTTGCCGGATGCCGCCGGTCCCCGCGACGTTCCGACGAACCCGGCAACGGCGGCGATGGTGATCAGGTACGGCAGCATGAGCATGAACTCGCTCGGCACCGGCGAGCCGATGACACTGAGCACGTTCTGCAAGTTGGTCGCGAACCCGAACAGGAGGGCGGCCAGCGTGGCCCGGATCGGATCCCAACGGCCGAAGATCACGGCGGCCAGCGCGATGAAGCCGGCTCCGGCGGTCATCTCCTTGCCGAATGCGCCCACCGAACCGAGGGTGAAGTAGGCGCCGCCGAGGCCGACGATCGCGCCGGCGAGCGACACATTCCAGAACCGGGTGCGGCCGACGTTGATGCCGACGGTGTCTGCCGCCTGGGGGTGCTCACCCACGCTGCGGAGGCGCAGGCCCCACCGGGTGTGGAAGATGCCGTAGTACACCAAGGCGACGGCCACGTACATGATGTAGACGATCAGGGTCTGCCGGAACAAGACCGGCCCGATGATCGGGATCTCGCTGAGCAGCGGGATGTTGATCCGCTCGAATCGAGGCGGCTGGTTGAGCAGGGCCGCGTTGGGCGCCATCACCTGGGAGTAAAGGAATCCGGTGACGCCGATCACGAGAACGTTGAGCACGACACCGACGATGACCTGGTCGACGAAGTACTTGATCGAGAACGAGGCGAGCACCATCGAAACGAGCACGCCGGCGAGCATGGCCGCGACGAGGCCGAGGATGGGCTGGTTGGTCAGGGACGCCACCATGGCCGAGGTGAACGCCCCGGCGAGCAGTTGCCCCTCGATGGCGATGTTGACCACGCCGACCCGTTCGGAGATGACACCGCCGAGGGCGCCGAAAATCAGCGGTACGGCCAAACTGAGCGAGCCGAACAGCAGCCCGGGCACCGGGATGGACTCGCCGGCGGCAGCCCAGACCAGGAATCCGATCAGGAAGAGCACCGCGTAGACGGAGATCAGCCAGATCGGCACCTGACGCCTGGACTGCACCAGCCACACGCTCACGCCCGTGATCAACAGCAGCAGCACACTGATGACGATGCCGGTCAGCCGGGTGGGCAGCAGGAGATCGGAAAGCTGGATCAGGTCGCTCGAGGTGGAGAGCCGCATGGTGCTGACCCCCTCGCGGCCGAAGGCCACGAAGAGCGCGAAGGCGACGACGGTGAAGATCGCCAGGGCGATGGGCGACTTCCAACTCTTCACGATTTCGAAGTCGGGGCGATCGTCGGCGGTGGATGATACGGGCTGGACGGCCGGGGCAACGGTGCTCACTGTGCAGCCACCTCCTGGGAAACGTTGGGCAGTGCCCGTCGGGGCGCGGAGCCCGGGGCCGGCAGTCGGAAGATGGCCCGCACGAGAGGCGGAGCCGCGATGAAAAGCACGATCAGTGACTGCACGACGAGCACGATGTCGATCGGCACACCCTCCGCCGCCTGCATCGAGAAACCGCCGGCCTTGAACGCGCCGAACAGGATGCCCGCGGCGAACACACCCCAGGGCTTGGAACGGCCCAGCAGCGCGACCGTGATCGCATCGAAGCCGATGCCGGAGTCGAGTCCGGCGCCGAAACCGCTGGTCGTGGTGCCGAGCACCTGGTTGATGCCGGCCAGGCCGATCAGTCCGCCCGAGAACAGCATCGCGTAGACGTAGATGCGCTTGACGCTGATGCCGGCGACGCGCGCCGCGTGGGGGTTCAGTCCCACGGCCCGGAACTGGAAGCCCAGGTTCGACCGGGACAGCAGCCACCAGGTGAAAACCGTGGCGGCGATGGCCAGGATGAAGCCGAAGTGCAGCGAGTACGTCGAGCCGAGAAGGTCCGGGAAGACCGCGGTGACCTTCGTCGCCGGGCTCTTCGGGTTGTTCGATCCGGGGGTCTTCAGGAAGCCCTCGCGCAGCAGGTAGCTGACCAGGTAGAACGCGACGTAGTTGAGCATGATCGTGGTGATCACCTCATGGGCGCCGGTGCGGGCCTTGAGCAGACCCACGATCCCACCCCAGAGGGCGCCACCGAGCACGCCGGCCACGAGGGCCGCGACCATGTGCAGGCCGTAGGGCAGGTCGACGGCGAAACCGACCCAGCCGCCGAGGGCGGCGGCGATCAGCATCTGGCCGCGACCACCGATGTTGAACATGCCCACCCGGAAGCCCAGCGCCACGCCGAGCCCCGCCATGATCAGCGGGGTCGCGAAGGTGAGCGTCTCGGTGAGCGGCTTGATGCCAGCGGCGAAGCTCGGCCGACGGAAGTTGTAGACCGACCCCTGGAACAGGGCCGAGTAGGCGCCGGACACGGAGTACCAGACTTCCCGCAGCAGGTCGCCGGGCCGGGAGAAGAAGTAGCCTGCGGCTTCCTGAACACCCTCGTTGGTGAAGGCGATCATGATGCCGCCGACGAAGAGCGCGAGCACGACGGCGAGCACGGAGATGATCGCGTTGCCGGTGGTGATCTCGCGGAACGCCTGGTTCCAGCGGGACGGCTGTTCGGGGGCCGGGCTTGACGGCGTTCCTGACGTGGTCGTGGGACCCTGTGTCGCGCTCACGCGGCAGCTCCTTCTCCGGCGGGCGTTTCGCCGGCCATCATCAAACCGAGTACGGCGCGCGGCGTGTCACCGGGGACGATGCCGACGATGCGACCGCGGTACATGACCATGATCCGGTCCGCGAGGGCTGCCACCTCGTCGAGCTCTGTCGAGATGACGATCACGGGCGTGCCGGCATCCCGGGTGGCCACGATGCGTTCGTGGACGAACTCCACCGAGCCGACGTCCAGCCCGCGGGTGGGCTGGGCGGCGACGAAGAGGCGCAGATCGCGGCCGAGCTCGCGGGCGAGCACGACCTTCTGCTGGTTGCCGCCGGAGAGCTTGCCGACCGGGGTCTCGATGCCCTGGGCGCGCACGTCGAACTCTGTGACTTTTTTTTCGGCGAACGCGGCGAGGACGGCCCGCTGCACGTTCCACCGTTTGACGAAGGGGAGCGCGTTCGAGCGGTCGAGCATCAGGTTCTCGGCGATGGTGAACTCACCGACCAGTCCGTCTTCGTTGCGGTCTTCCGGCACGAATCCGACTCCGGCGTCGAGTACCTGGCGCACCGAATGCCCGCGCAGCGACTTGCCGTCGAGGGTGATCTCCCCGGAGACCCGCGATTGGAGCCCCATCATCGCCTCGGTGAGTTCGGTCTGGCCGTTTCCCTGTACCCCGGCGATGGCCAGGATCTCGCCCTTGTGCACCTCGAAGCTGACGTTGTTGACCAGGATCTGGCCGTGCGGGTCGAGCACGGTGAGGTTCTTCACCGACAGAACCGCCTCACCGGGCAGTGCCGGGGACTTGTCCACGGTGAGGTCGACCGCACGGCCGACCATCTGGGTGGCCAGCTCGACGTTGCTCGCGGTCGGGGACGCCTCGCCGACGACCTTGCCCAGACGGATGACGGTGATCCGGTCGGCGACCTCGCGCACCTCGCGCAGCTTGTGCGTGATGAACACGATGGAGGTGCCGCTCGCCTTGAGCTGGCGCATGATGACCATCAGCTCGTCGGTCTCCTGCGGCGTGAGCACGGCGGTGGGCTCGTCGAAGACGAGCACCTTCGCGTCGCGCGAGAGCGCCTTGATGATCTCGACCCGCTGCTGCACGCCGACGGGGAGGTCTTCGACGAGCGCATCCGGGTCGACGTCGAACCCGAACCGCCGGGAGATCTCGCGCACGTGCTTGCGGGCCGCGGGCAGGTCGAGGCGACCGCCGGCCTTGGTCTCCTCATGCCCGAGCATGACGTTCTCGGCGACGGTGAACACCGGGATGAGCATGAAGTGCTGGTGCACCATGCCGATGCCGGCGGCCATGGCGTCGCCGGGGCCGCTGAAGTGCTGCACCACGTCGTCGAGGAGGATATCGCCCTCTTCGGCCCGGTACAGGCCGTAAAGAACGTTCATCAGGGTGGATTTCCCCGCGCCGTTTTCGCCGAGCAGTGCGTGGATTTCTCCGGCCTCGACGGTGAGGTCAATGTGGTCATTCGCGACCAGGGCACCGAATCGCTTCGTAATGCCTCGAAGTTCGAGCTTCATGTCGTCGATTCTATTCAGTGGCGAGCGAAAGTTGACGCTCTTGCTCATATGTTGGCGGGGTGGCACGGTTCGCTCGGGTGTGCAGGCATCACGGCCTGCGACATCCGCCCACTAACGCAGGAGGGGAGGCCCGCATGATGCGTGCCTCCCCGACTGCGTCTGAGTGCTGTTTCGGTGCTACTTCGGGGTCGCGGGCGACTCAACCTTGAGAGCGCCGCTGATGATGTCGGCCTTGATGGCCTCGATCTCGGTCATGACCGCGGGGTCGACCTTGGACTCCCAGTCGTGGAGCGGGGCGATGTCGACGCCCTCGTTCTCGAGCGTGCCGACGTAGGGGGTGGACGAGAAGTCGCCCTCAGCGTCGTCGAGGATGATCTGCTCGGTGGCATCCGTCATCTGCTTGAGCACCGAGGTGAGGTACAGCGAAGCGAACTCGGGCGTGGTCTCGAACAGGTCGCTGTCGACACCGATGATGGCGACGTCCTTGCCGGAGTCCTGAATGGCCTGCGCGGTGCCCTGGAAGAGCGGTCCGGCAACCGGGAGGATGATGTCAGCGCCGGCATCGATCAGGGTGGTGCTGAGCGCCTTGCCCTGGTTGATGTCGTCGAAGCCACCGGCGAACAGGCCGGTCTGGGTGGCCTTGTCCCAGCCGCTGACGGTGACGTCGGTGCCCTTCTTCTCGTTGTGGTACGCGACGCCGTCGACAAAGCCGTCCATGAAGATGGTGACCGACGGGAACTGGAGTCCGCCGTAGGTGCCGACGACTCCGGTTTTGGTGGTGCCCGCGGCCAGGTAGCCGGCCAGGAACGCGGCCTGCGCCGTGTCGTACAGCACCGGCTTCACGTTGTCGAGCGTCAGCGGGCTGAAGTCGTCATTGGAGAGCGCGGAGTCGATCAGCGCGAAGTTGGTGTCGGGAGCGGCCTGGGCGGCATCGCGGGTGGCGTTGGAGAGGGCGAAACCGACGGTGAGGACGAAGTCGCAACCCTGGTCGACCATGCTGGAGACGTTCGGGCCGTACTGGTCTTCCGACTTGGACTCGGCCTGCTGGAATTCGATGCCGAGGTCGTCGGAGGCCTTGGTGATGCCCTCGAAGCTGGACTGGTTGAAGGACTTGTCGTCGAAGCCGCCGAAGTCGGAGACGATGCAGGGCAGGTAGTCGGATTCGGCACCGCCACCAGCGGTTCCCTCATCGGTCGGCGCCGGCGCACAGGCCGCGAGAAGGGCCACGACGCCCAGCGTGGCAAGGCCGCTGAATGCGACCCGTCGTTTCATGATTGTCAAAATGACCTCCAATGGTCGCCCGGCGCGGGTTCGCAAGGGGCTGTATTGGGTTACACGCTATCGAATGATTCTCTGCTCAGAGGAGCAAAACGGGCCCGTGGGCGAAAGGTTATCAAGACGCGATACTGGTCCACGGAAAGCCTGCCGGACGCCCCGGCCGAATCGGGCCCGAAAATGCCCTCGATCGGGGGGTTTTATGCCCTTAGAGCACGTCGTTGCTGCCGGACAGCTTCAGCGCGTCGACGACGGCCTTGACCTTCTGCGCGTTGGCGCTGGTAGTGATGAGGAGGGCGTCCGGGGTGTCGACCACGACGATGTCCTCGACGCCGATCAGGGCGATCATGCGCCCGGTGTGGCTGACCACGATCCCGCTCGAGGAGTCGGCAAGCACCCGGGCACCGTCGCCGAGGATGGCGAGATCGCGCTTGCGGCCGTTGGCGTGGATTTTCGCGATCGATGCGAAGTCACCCACGTCGTCCCAGTCGAACTGACCGGGGATCACGGCGAGCTTGCCGCGGGCGGCCGCCGGTTCGGCGACCGAGTAGTCGATCGCGATCTTTTTCAGGCGGGGCCAGACGCGGTCGACCACGGCGCCGCGGCGCGGGGTATCCCAGGCCTCGGCCAGTGCGAGCAGCCCGGCGAGAAGTTCGGGCTCGGACGCCCCGATCTCTTCGAGCAGGCGGTCGGCGCGGGCGATGAACATGCCCGCATTCCAGAAATAAGTGCCGTTGGCCAGGTAGTCCTGGGCGGTGGCAAGGTCGGGCTTCTCCACGAAGGAGTCCACCGACAGCGCGCTGGCGGCGCCTGCAATGTGCAGCGCGCCGGCGGTCTTGATATAGCCGAAGCCGACGGCCGGCTCCGTGGGCTGGATGCCGATGGTGGCGATGTAGCCGGCGTCGGCGGCGCGCACGGCCTCGGCGACCGCCTGGCGGAACAGGTGGTGTCCCTTGATCACGTGGTCGGCGGCGAAGGAGCCGATGATGACGCCCGGTTCGCGTTTCTCCAGAATCGCCGCGGCCAGGCCGATGGCGGCGGTGGACTCGCGCGGCTCGCTTTCGAGCACCACGTTCAGGTCGGCGAGCTCGGGGAGCTGCTCCTCGACAGCGGCGCGATGCGCGCGGCCGGTGACCACCATAATGCGCTGCTCGCCGGACAGAGGTGCGAGGCGATCCCAGGTGGCCCGGAGCAGGGTCTGGCCGGAGCCGGTCAGGTCGTGCAGGAATTTGGGGGCGTCGGCGCGGGACAGCGGCCACAGCCGGGATCCGATCCCACCGGCGGGAATCACGCTGTAGAAACGATCGAGTGGTTCCGTGGAAGGCAGCATTCGGCCAGACTACCGCCCGGCCCACGCCGTTCACGGTGCGTTCACCTGCCCGCCGGAGGGCGTGCCTACGCTCACCCTCATGAGGGTTGCACTCATCACCGAAAGTTTTCTGCCTACGGTCAGCGGAGTCACCACGAGCGTGTGCAAGGTGCTCGAACATCTTTCCCGCACGGGCCACGACGCGATGGTCATCGCCCCGGCCGGCGCCCCGGCCGAGTACGCCGGGTTCCCCGTGCACGGTGTTCCCGCGGCACGCTACCGGCAGTTCCCGGTGGGAATGCCCAGCCCGCAGGTGCACCGGCTGCTGGCCGATTTCGCCCCGGACGTGCTGCACGCGGCGTCTCCGTTCCTGCTCGGCGCCCAGGGCATCGCGGCCGCGAACCGGCAGGACGTCCCCAGCGTCGCCGTTTTCCAGACGGATGTCGCCGGTTACGCCCGCCGCAACCGGCTCGGCCCGGCCGCGCAGTCCGCCTGGCGTTTCGTCAAGTGGGTGCACGAGGGAGCCGATCTCACCCTGGCTCCCTCCTCCGCGTCGATGGCGGACCTGCGCCGCATCGGCCTGCGGCGGCTGGCGCACTGGACCCGCGGCGTCGACCTGGTCGGCTACCACCCCAACCGGAGATCCGACCCGGAGGCGTCGGCGCTGCGGAGCCGGCTGGCCCCGAACGGGGAGGTCGTTGTGGGCTACGTCGGCCGCCTGGCGCCGGAGAAGCAGGTGGAGAGGTTCCGGGCCCTGCGCGGGCTGCCGGGCATCCGTCTCGCCCTCGTCGGCGACGGCCCGTCGCGGCCGGCACTCGAGCGGGAGCTCGCCGGGATGCCGGTGACCTGGCTCGGCCGCCTGGACGGGGCGGATCTCGCCCGGGCCTACGCGAGCTTCGACCTGTTCCTGCACGCGGGCACCGAGGAGACCTTCGGCCAGACCCTGCAGGAGGCGCACGCCGCCGGGCTGCCGGTCGTCGCACCGCGGGCCGGCGGCCCGATCGACCTGGTCAGCCACGGCGAAAACGGCTTCCTCTTCGTTCCGGACGACGAGAGCGACCTGCGCCGCTGCGTCGCCCGGCTGGTTCTGGACCCTGCGTTGCGGCGGCGGATGGGCGAGGCGGGACGCCGGAGCGTGCTCGGTCGATCCTGGGAAAACGTGTGCGGCGCGCTGCTGGCGCATTACGAGCAGGTCGTCGACGAACGAGCCGCCGTTCGCGCCATGGTTGCGGTTCCGCTGTCAATGCAGCGCTAGCCGGACATTCGCGTTTTATCTCGGCACAGAGACACTTATGATTGATTCACGTGCGCACGGCGCATTGTCGGCCTGATTCGTCGAGGCCGTTACTCAGCCAGGGAGGGTTGGTCATGCCAGAGCAGGCAGCGACACTGACATCCCAGCAGAAGACGACATCACGTCGCCCCGCCGGAACCCTGTATCGGGGCCGTGAGGGCATGTGGTCGTGGGTCCTCCACCGCATTACGGGTGTTGCGATCTTCTTCTTCTTGCTGGTTCACATCTTGGACACCGCGCTGGTGCGCGTCAGCCCGGAGGCCTACAACGCGGTCATCAGCAGCTATCAGACGCCGATCATGGGCCTCGGCGAAACCGCGCTCGTCGCGGCCATCGTGTTCCACGCCTTCAACGGGATTCGGATCATCCTGATCGACTTCTGGAACGCCAAGTATCAGAAGGCCATGTTCTACGTCGTGATCGCCCTGTGGGTGGTAACGATGCTCGCTTTCGTGCCGCGCCACCTGATCAACGTGTTCAGCCACTAGAACGGGGAGAGCCATGACATCCACAATCGAAGCTCCCCGAAGCCCCTACTCTCGCGCGCCGCGCTCCCGCGGCGTGAACTGGGAGAAGTGGGGCTGGATCTACATGCGCGTCTCCGGCGTCGTGCTGGTCGTGCTCATCTTCGGCCACCTCTTCGTCAACCTGATGGTCGGCGAGGGCGTCAGCGCCCTCAACTTCGCTTTCGTCGCCGGCAAGCTGACCACCCCGTTCTGGATGGTCTGGGACGTTCTCATGCTCTGGCTCGCCCTGATCCACGGCGGCAACGGCATGCGCACACTGGTCAACGACTACGCCACTCAGCGTCTGACCCGCGGCATCCTGAAGTCCGCCATCCTGGCGGCCGTCGTGATCCTGATCGTGCTCGGCACGCTCGTGGTCTTCACGTTCGATCCCTGCCCGGCCGGTTCGCCCGCCGATCTTCTTCCCTCGTTCTGCTCGGCCATTTAGGAGCTGCAAACACCCATATGACTACGGATGCTTTAACCGCGCCCTCAGAGTCCACCGTCGTCGACGGTGTGCACTACCACAAGTTCGACATCGTCATCGTGGGAGCCGGGGGTGCCGGTATGCGTGCCGCCATCGAAGCCGGCTCCGGCGCCAGCACGGCCGTAATCTCCAAGCTGTACCCGACGCGCTCGCACACGGGTGCGGCGCAGGGCGGGATGGCCGCGGCCCTCGCCAACGTCGAAGAAGACAACTGGGAATGGCACACCTTCGACACGGTCAAGGGTGGCGACTACCTGGTGGATCAGGACGCGGCCGAGATCCTCGCCAAGGAAGCCATCGACGCGGTCATCGACCTCGAGAACATGGGCCTGCCCTTCAACCGAACGCCGGAGGGCAAGATCGACCAGCGCCGGTTCGGCGGCCACACCAGCGACCACGGCAAGGCGCCGGTACGGCGTGCCTGCTACGCCGCCGACCGCACCGGCCACATGATCCTGCAGACGCTCTACCAGAACTGCGTCAAACGCGGCATCAACTTCTTCAACGAGTTCTACGTGCTCGACCTGGTCATGACACCGGTCGACGGGGTCGACCAGCCCTCGGCCGTCGTCGCCTACGACCTGTCCACCGGCGAACTGCACGTCTTTCAGGCGAAGGCGTTCATCTTCGCCACCGGCGGGTTCGGCAAGATCTACAAGACCACCTCCAACGCTCACACCCTGACCGGTGACGGCGTGGGCATCGTGTGGCGCAAGGGCCTGCCGCTCGAGGACATGGAGTTCTTCCAGTTCCACCCGACCGGACTGGCGGGCCTCGGCATCCTGCTCACCGAGGGCGCGCGCGGCGAGGGCGCCATCCTCCGCAACGCGGCCGGCGAACGGTTCATGGAGCGCTACGCGCCCACCATCAAGGACCTCGCCCCGCGGGACATCATCGCCCGTTGCATGGTCAAGGAGGTCGCGGAAGGCCGCGGTGCCGGTCCGAACAAGGACTACCTGTACCTCGACTGCACCCACCTCGGTGCCGAGGTGCTCGAGACCAAGCTGCCCGACATCACCGAGTTCGCCCGCACCTACCTGGGCGTCGACCCGGTCACCGAGCCGGTGCCGGTCATGCCCACCGCGCACTACGCGATGGGCGGCATCCCCACCAACGTGAACGCGGAGGTGCTGCGCAACAACACGACCGTCGTGCCCGGCCTCTACGCGGCCGGCGAATGCGCCTGCGTGTCCGTGCACGGCTCCAACCGCCTCGGCACCAACTCGTTGCTCGACATCAACGTCTTCGGCAAGCGGGCCGGCAACAACGCCGTCGCCTATGTCGCGACGGCCGAGTTCACGCCGCTGCCGACCGACCCGGCCCGGGGTGTGCGGGAGCTGCTGGAGGGCATCCGCACCTCGACCGGAACCGAGCGCATCGCAGTGCTCCGCAAGGAGCTGCAGGAGACGATGGACGCCAAGGCGCAGGTGTTCCGCACCGACGAGTCGCTCTCCGACGTCACCAACGTGATCCACGGCCTGCGCGAGCGGTACAAGAACATCGGCGTGCAGGACAAGGGCCGCCGGTTCAACACCGACCTTCTCGAGGCCGTCGAACTCGGCTTCCTGCTCGACCTGGCCGAGGTCGTCGTGTTCTCCGCACGCAACCGCAAGGAGAGCCGCGGCGGGCACATGCGCGACGACTTCCCCCTGCGCGACGACGCCAACTACCTCGTGCACACCATGGCCTACCTGACCGGAGACCCGCTCTCCGCCGACGCCGCCGACCACATTGCGCTCGACTGGAAGCCGGTCACCATCACGCGCTACCCGCCGATGGAAAGGAAGTACTGAGTTGAGTACCGCAACCGCAACCGCTACCGCACCGACAACGGCGAGTGCCCCGGTCGTGCCGGAGGAAATCCAGTCCTTCACCGTGACCCTGATCATCCGCCGGTACAACCCGGAGGTCGACGACGAACCGCACTGGGACGACTTCGACGTGCAGATGTACCCGACGGACCGCGTACTCGACGCTCTGCACAAGATCAAGTGGGAGCAGGACGGCTCACTGAGCTTCCGCCGCTCCTGTGCGCACGGCATCTGCGGCTCGGACGCCATGCGCATCAACGGCCGCAACCGCCTGGCCTGCAAGACCCTGATCAAGGACCTCGACATCACCAAGCCGGTGTACGTGGAGGCGATCAAGGGCCTGCCGCTGGAGAAGGACCTGATCGTGGACATGGAGCCGTTCTTCGAATCGTTCCGTGCCGTGCAGCCGTTCCTGGTGGCGAACAACGCCCCCACCGACGGCAAGGAGCGGATCCAGACCGTCGCCCAGCGCGAACGCTTCGATGACACGACGAAGTGCATCCTCTGCGCCGCATGCACGTCGAGCTGCCCGGTGTTCTGGACCGACGGACAGTACTTCGGTCCGGCCGCGATCGTCAACGCGCACCGCTTCATCTTCGACTCGCGCGACGACAACGCCGCCGTACGCCTCGACATCCTGAATGACAAGGAAGGCGTGTGGCGCTGCCGCACGACCTTCAACTGCACCGAGGCCTGCCCCCGCGGGATCCAGGTCACGCAGGCCATCTCCGAGGTCAAGCAGGCCATGCTCCGCGGCACCGTGTAGCCGGTCCAAACCCTGGCCGGTCTTGTCACGACCTTTCGTCGTGGCGAGACCGGCCTTTCGCTTTCTCCGTCGCCCGGCTGCCGCTTAGGCTGAGCGGGTGAATACTCCCACGGCGATCGACCGGACCAAGACCCTCATCGCGCGGGTCATGCGCTCGCGCCCGGTGCGGGTCTTCACCCGGTTCGGGGAAAGCGGCGGCGGCATCCTGGCCGGCGGCATGTCCTACCAGGCCATCTTCGCGACCTTCGCGGCCCTCTGGCTGACCTTCTCCATCGCGGGACTGTGGATCACGTCCAATCCCGACCTCGAGCTGACGCTCTACTCCTTCATCAACCAGTCCGTCCCCGGGCTGATCGGCGAGGAAGGCGTGATCGACCCGAGCGTCCTCGCCGACGCCAGGGTCTTCGGCTGGTCCGGCGTCATCGCACTGGTCGGCCTGCTCGCGACCGTGCTCGGCTGGCTCTCGACAACGGCGCAGGCGGTGCGCACGATCTTCCGGATGCCGCCCGACAAAACCTTCATCCTCCTCGTCAAGCTGCGGGAGCTGGGCCTCGGAGTTTTGTTCGCGGTCGTGCTCGTGCTGTCGGCGTTGATCTCGATCGCGAGCACCGAGGCGCTCGGGGCCCTGTTCGGGCTTGTCGGGGTGTCCCGGGATTCGTTCTGGTTCAACGCCGCCGCACGCGCGGTCGGCCTGCTCCTCGTGCTCCTGATCGACACGATCACCCTCGCCGCACTGTTCCGGGTGCTGTCGCGGGTGCGGATCCCCGTCCGCCAGCTCATCACCGGCTCCATCCTGGGCGCGGTGGGCCTCGGCGTCCTCAAAGTCCTCGGCAGCACGCTGCTCGCCGGCGCCGGCCGCAACCCGCTGCTCGCCGCATTCGTGGTGATCATCGGACTGCTGATCTGGTTCAACCTGACCAGCACCCTGACACTGCTCGCGGCATCCTGGATCGCCGTCGGCATGGACGACGCCGGGTTATCACCACGACGGATCAGCGCGGACGAGGTTGCCACCGAGAAGCGCCGGCAGGAGGAGGAGGCCTTCCGCGTGGTGTTGCAGGCCGAGCTTCGGGAGGCCCGCCTCGCGCACGACACCGCGAGCTGGCCCCGCCGGCTGCTGACGGGACGGCGCCTGCACGCCGCCGAGAAGCGAGCCGCTGGGCTGACGAACGACGGCCCCCGGCCTGAGCCAAAGTAGAATCGAGGAATGCCTTCCGCCTCGACTGCCGCTTCCACCCCGGCCGCGTCCGACCCTGCCTCCTCCGCCGCCTCCGCCGATTCCGCTGTGGTCGCGGCTTCCGCTGGCGAGCGCCTGCGGATTGCCAGCGTGAACGTGAACGGCGTGCGCGCCGCCTTCCGCAAGGGAATGGGCGACTGGCTATCCGAACGCGACGTGGACATCCTCGCCCTCCAGGAGGTGCGTGCCTCGACCGAGGACCTCGAAGGTCTGCTCGGACCGGAATGGAGCATCCTGCACGACGCCGCCACCGCGAAGGGCCGGGCCGGGGTGGCCCTGGCCAGCCGATCGACCGCGGCCATCCACCGGGTCGAGCTCGGCGCCGCCGAATTCGACAGCGCCGGCCGCTGGCTCGAAGCCGACTACGAGGTCAACGGCAAATTGATCACCGTCGTGAGCACCTACGTGCACTCCGGCGAGGTGGGCACCCCGAAGCAGGTCAAGAAGTACACGTTCCTCGACGCCATGCTCGAACGACTGCCCGAGCTCGCCGCACACAGCGACCGGGCCGTCGTGCTCGGTGACCTGAACGTCGGGCACCGCACGTTCGACATCAAGAATTGGCGCGGAAACGTGAAGCGCGCCGGGTTCCTGCCCGAGGAGCGCGCCTACTTCGACCGCATCGTCGGCGCCGAAGACGCCCCGGACTACAACGCCGGGGCCGGACTTGGCTGGGTCGACGTGGGGCGCCGGTGGGCCGGCGAAGTGGACGGGCCGTTCACCTGGTGGTCGTGGCGCGGCCAGGCGTTCGACAACGACACCGGCTGGCGGATCGACTACCAGCTGGCCACAGCGGCGCTCGCGGCATCCGTCACCGGCTACGTCGTCGACCGCGCGGCCGCCTACGACCAGCGCTGGTCCGACCACGCCCCCGTGGTCGTCGACTACACCATCTGACCTCCCCTCCATCTCGCGCCTTCGGCCCGGCCGGCGGCCACACGCTACGAAAAGATCTGATCCCATGACCAAGCCCCGCCTCTACTCGGGCATGCAGCCGAGCGCCGATTCCCTGCAGATCGGCAATTACATCGGCGCCCTCCTGAACTGGAAGGCGCTGCAGCAGACCCACGACGCGTACTTCTCCATCGTCGATTTGCACGCCCTGACCGTGGCGCAGGACCCGGTGAAGCTGCGGGAGAACACCCGCCGCACCGCCGCCCAATACATCGCGAGCGGCATCGACCCGTCGGCGTCGACACTGTACGTGCAGTCGCATGTCGCAGCACACGCCCAGCTGGCCTGGGTGCTGAACACGATCACCGGTTTCGGCGAGGCCAGCCGGATGACCCAGTTCAAGGACAAATCCGCCCGGCAGGGATCGGACGCGACGACCGTGGGACTGTTCGCCTACCCGATGCTGATGGCCGCGGACATTCTGCTGTACGACACCGAGATCGTGCCGGTCGGCGAGGACCAGCGTCAGCACGTCGAACTGACCCGCGACCTCGCGGCGCGCTTCAACGCCCGGTTCGGGCAGACGTTCACCGTGCCGGAGGTCGCCATCGTCACGGAGACCGCCAAAATCTACGACCTGCAGAACCCGACGTCGAAGATGTCGAAGTCGGCCGAGTCGCACGCGGGCGTGATCTGGCTGCTCGACGAGCCGGCGGTGACGAATAAGAAGATCATGCGCGCGGTCACGGATGCCGAGGGCGGTGTGGTCTTCGACCGCGAGAACAAGCCGGGCGTGGCCAACCTGCTGACGATCTACTCGGTGCTGGCGGAGCGCTCGGTGGGTTCGATCGAGGACGAGTACGTCGGCCGCGGCTACGGCGACCTGAAAAAGGGTCTCGCCGAGGTGGTCACGGGCACGTTCGGGCCGATCCGGGCGCGCGTTCTCGAGCTGCTCGACGACCCGGCCGAACTCGACCGTCTCCTCGCCCTCAACGCGGACCGGGCGGCGGCGGTGGCCAACGAGACGCTGGCGCGCGCCTACGACCGCGTCGGCCTGCTACCGCGGCGGTAGGGCGGTGGTGTCGATCGTGCTGAGCTCGCTGCCGATGGGGCGGGGCCGGCCCGTTGACGTCGTCGTCGTCGTCGTCGTCGTCGTCGTCGGGTAGCGGATGTCCGCGCCCGGGCCCGACGTCGTTCTGTTCGACCTCGATGACACCCTGTTCGCCCATCGCGGCGCCGTGGCCGACGGCCTCCGCGCCTACCTCGACTCTCTGGGCGGCACTTACACCGACGCCGACCCCGGCAAGGCGCTGGCACTCTGGGACGACCTGGAAGATCGGCATTACCACGCCTACCTCGCCGGCAGTCTGGACTTCGCGGGGCAGCGCCGGGAGCGGGCCCGCGACTTCGCGGCGGCGCACGGCGTGACCCTGACCGGGCCGGCGGCGACGAGCTGGTTCGACGCGTATTTTCTGCACTATCGGGCGAGTTGGCGCCTCCACACCGATGCGCTCCCCTGCCTCGACGCGCTGGCCATCGCCTTTCCGGGCGTGCGGATCGGGCTGATCACCAACGGTGAGTCGACGCCTCAGGGGCACAAACTGGCGGACACCGGGCTCGACGTGCGGGTGGAGCACGTGATCGCATCCGGCAGCCTGGGCTTAGCCAAGCCGGATCCTCGCATCTTCCGGCATGCCTGCACGGTGTTCGGGTCGGAGCCGGAGCAGGCCGTCTACGTGGGCGACCGGCTGCGCACGGACGCGATCGGAGCCGCCGCGGCCGGGCTGACCGGAGTCTGGCTGGACCGAACCGCGGCCGGGGCTGGTGGTGCTGGGGCCGGGGCCGATGCGGCCGAGGCCGCTCGGCTGGGCGTCATCCGGATCGCCAGCCTCGCCGCGCTGCCCGGGGCTCTCGCGGCCCGCAGCCACACCCCACTGACCGCTGGCCCCCGCTGACGGTGCCGCTGGGGTCCCCGCTGACGGTGCCGCTGACCGCTGGCCGGCCCTTGTGTGGCCAACTCAGGACATCCGTCGCATGCGTTCCTCTTCGCACCGGAAACACGCGGCTCTGATGCTGCGATCCGGCCGATCTCCTGAGTTAGCCACACGAGGGTGGGTCTCGACCACATGGAGGTCGGGCCCGCGGGCGGGCCGCCCCGCTGCGCGCGCCGCCCGGCCACGCTGACGGCAACGCCGGGCTCGAAGCAGGCACGGGCCCTGCCTGCGTGGCCAACTCAGGACATCCGTCGCATCCGTCCCTATTTACCCCGCAAACACGCGGCTCTGATGCTGCGATCCGGCCGATCTCCTGAGTTAGCCACACGATGGTGGGTCTCGACCACATGACCGGCAGGTTGGGTGACCGCCGAGCCGGACCCGGCAGCCCCGCGGGATCGGATGTCGGCTTGCCGGGAACCGACTAGACCATGAAGGTGCTGGAGCGGATGTCGGCTTGCCGGGAACCGACTAGACGATGAAGGTGCGGTAGTGACTGGTCGACGCCAGAAGGCCGATGATCGCGGCGATGACGCGCTCCGGGTGGTGGATGATGTCCCGGTAGAGCACCCGCAGAGTCAGGTACCCCCGCATGGCGAGGTCGCAGTCGCGGGTGCGGTCCAGCGCGTGCGCCTCCCAGCCGTCGTGAAACTGCCGGCTATCGGCTTCGACCGCTATGCGCCCCTCGACGATCATGTCGACGCGACCGACGCCCCCGATCTCGACCTGGATCTCGACGTCGAAGCCCGCTCCCGTGATCACGAGGCGGAGCACGGTCTCCTGGCGGGATTCGCTGCGACAGTCGATGAGCGGGCGCAGGGACTGCAACTCCGCGGGCAGGGCTGCGAAGATCTGGGCCACGGCCTGCTCCGCAAGCAGTCTCTTATACAAGGCATTATCGAGTGAGGCGATCGCGAATCTCGGCTCCTGGCACCGGAAAACCTGGACCAGCGCATCGGCCAGCCCGATACGGAACTCGGTGCCGCCGCGGGGGTCGAGCAGTTGACCCCAGTGGAGTTCCACACCGTCTCGGTTGTGAGCGTTGAGCTGTTGAAATCGGTCGTGCGGCGCCCTCAACCGGGAAGCGGTGGGGTCGACATGGATGTGCGCGAAGGTGCTGTCCAGGGCGAAGATCCCGGCATTCGCAACCGCGGAGACGCAGGCGAGTCGCCCACCCAGCCGCACCGCTTCGAGGATGTGCGCATCCGTATCGGGAAGCGCATAGTGCCCTCGACGTGCCCTCACCAGATATCCACTCTTCACGGCCGCCCTCAGCACCCGCCAATTGGCGCCGGCGGCGTTCAGCGCCCCGGTTTCGGCGATCTGCACATTGTGCACGCGGAAGTACTCTGCCCAAGTCATGTCGACAGTGTGGACAGCGCGGGTTCTGTCCGCCGCGTCGGCCGCCCACCTGTGGCCTGCTCCGGTCAGCCTGTGCTGTGGAGGACCCGCGGTGGCGCCGCCGACCCGTGGCTAATTCAGGAGAAACGGCTGTGAAGCGAGGGACAAACTGCACCAGTCCGGCATCCTTCGGCGCCGCCTGGGTAGATCTCCTGAGTTAGCCACACACACCACCCACGGGAGCTGCCCACCGGGACGCGCCACGAAGGAACTGGCCGACGGGGCACGGATGCCGAGACCCGGCGGCCAGGTGCGGCCGCCGGGTCTCGGTGGGGTGCGTCGTGTGCGGAGGGGGGTGAGGGCTAGATCACGTCGGCATCGACCCAGTCCAGGGACTTGGTGACGGCCTTCTTCCAGTTGCGCAGCAGTCGGTCGCGCTCGGCGATGTCCAGGCTCGGCTCCCAACGTGCGTCTTCCTGCCAATTGGACCGCAGCTCGCCGAGGTCGTTCCAGAAACCAACCGCCAGGCCGGCCGCGTAGGCGGCACCGAGGGCGGTCGTCTCCGCCACCACCGGGCGCACGACGGACACGCCGAGGATATCGGCCTGGAACTGCATCAGCAGGTCGTTGGCCGAGGCCCCGCCGTCGACCTTGAGCTCGGTCAGCGGCACACCGGAGTCGGCGTTGACCGCATCCAGCACCTCCCGGGTCTGGTACGCGATCGCCTCGAGTGCGGCGCGGGCGATGTGGCCCTTGTTCACGTAGCGGGTGAGGCCGACCAGGGCGCCACGGGCATCCGCACGCCAGTACGGCGCGAACAGGCCGGAGAAGGCCGGCACGAAGTAGGCGCCGCCGTTGTCCTCGACGGACAGGGCGAGCGCCTCGATCTCCTCGGCCGTGTTGATGATGCCCAGGTTGTCGCGCAGCCACTGCACAAGCGAGCCGGTGACCGCGATGGAGCCCTCCAGGGCATAGTGCGGTTCGGCGTCGCCGAGCTTGTAGCCGAGCGTGGTGAGCAGACCGTTCTTGGAGTGGATGATCTCGGTGCCCGTGTTGAAGATCAGGAAGTTGCCGGTGCCGTAGGTGTTCTTCGCCTCACCCTGGTCGAAGGCCGCCTGACCGAATGTGGCGGCCTGCTGGTCACCCAGGATGCCCGCGATCGGGGTTTCGCGCAGCAGGCTGTGGCCGCTCGCGATGCCGTAGACCTCGGACGAGGAACGGATCTCGGGCAGCATCGACTTGGGCACATCGAACGCCGCGAGGATCTCGTCGTCCCACTGCAAAGTTTTCAGGTCCATGAACATGGTGCGGCTGGCGTTGGTGACGTCCGTCGCGTGCACGCCGTCCTCGAGGCCGCCGGTCAGGTTCCAGAGAACCCAGGTGTCGGTCGTGCCGAACATGAGGTCGCCGGCCTCGGCCTTCTCGCGGGCCCCCTCGACGTTCTCGAGGATCCAGACGATCTTGGTGGCGGAGAAGTAGGTCGCCAGCGGCAGGCCGACCTGGGCCTTGAACCGTTCGACGCCTCCGTCGGCGGCGAGCCGATCCACGATGGGCTGGGTGCGGGTGTCCTGCCAGACAATGGCGTTGTAGACGGGGATGCCGGTGTGCCGGTCCCAGACGACGGCGGTCTCGCGCTGGTTGGTGATGCCCACTGCCGCGATGTCGTGGCGGGTCAGGTTGGCCTTGGCCAGAGCCTGGCCGATGACCTCACGGGTGTTGTTCCAGATCTCCATCGGGTCGTGCTCGACCCAGCCGGCCCGGGGGAAGATCTGCTCGTGCTCGAGCTGACCGGTCGAAATGATCGACCCGGCCTTGTCGAAGATGATCGCACGGGAACTGGTGGTTCCCTGGTCGATTGCGATGACGTACTTTGCCATTGTTAACTCCTTTGTCAATGCTGGGTTCACGGTTGTTCAGGAACGAGAAGAGGAGAAGAGCGCGCCGCCTAGGCGAGGATCGGCAGGAGGAACGCGGAGGTCCAGCCGGCCAGCAGGCCACCGATGACGGGACCCACGACGGGCACCCACGAGTAGGCCCAGTCGGAGGAACTCTTGCCCTCGATCGGAAGCAGGAAGTGCGCGATGCGCGGGCCGAGGTCACGGGCGGGGTTGATCGCGTAGCCGGTCGGTCCACCGAGCGAGGTGCCGATCACGATCACGAGCAAGGCCACCGGCAGGGCACCGAGGGCGGCCAGGCCGCCGTTCTCGCCCTGGCGTCCGCCGCCGAACGCGATGACGACGAAAACGAGCACGAAAGTGCCGATGATCTCGGTGACCAGGTTCCAGCCATAGGAACGGATGGCCGGGCCGGTCGCGAACACGCCCAGCTTGCTGGCCGGATCCGGTTCCTGGTCGAAGTGCTGCTTGTAGGCGAGCCAGACGAAGGTGGCACCCAGGATGGCACCGACCATCTGGGCCCCGATGTACGTCGCCACGGACACGGCGTTGACCGGGACACCCGAGCCGAATTCGGTGGCCCCGGACGACACGAGTCCCAGGGTGACGGCGGGGTTCAGGTGAGCGCCCGAGTTATAGGAGACGATCACGCCGGCGAAGACCGCGAGGCCCCAGCCGATGGTGACCATCAGGAATCCGCCGCCGAAGCCCTTGTTCTTGGTCAGGGCGACGTTGGCGACCACCCCGCAGCCCAGCAGGACCAGGAGAGCGGTTCCCACCACTTCCGAGAGAAATACGATACCGAGATTGTCCACGTTGACATCCTTTTAGATCATTGAAATGAAGAAAGCGAAAGAAACGGATAGTAGAAAACCTAGCGACTCGAGACCGCCGATGGTCCTGAGCGTGCTGCACGTTTGTGCAGATCAGCCTGTAAGTCTGTGGGTACGGAGCCGAGCCGGGGCCGAGCCGGAGGTCAGGCTGAGGCAGGCGACCGCAGCGGCCGCCCGTCGAGTAGCCGCGAGCAGTCCCTAAACGGCCGTCACGGCCGGCGTCTCCACCGGGGCCAGGTGCACGCCGTACATGTCGAGCAGTGTGTTCGCCGCGGTGTCGACCTCATGCGCGCTCCGGGCGGCGTCCCAGCCGAGAACCGGTGCGAGCACGCCGGCCAGCTCGGTGAGCAGTGGCAGAGTCACTTCGCCGCGGAAAGCGATGCTGGTGCGGCGCAGCAGCAGGTCCATCAGGTGCATGACCGATTCCGCCCGGGCGATGAGCTCGATTTCGCGCCGGGTGTAGCCGGGGTGCTGCGTGAGCGGTGCGTCCGGTTCGGCGGTGAGCCAGGCGATCACCTCGGTGGCGCGCGTGCCGTATCGGGTCAGCAGCACGTCGGCACGCTCGGCGCCGACCTCGTCGCCGTTGGCGGCCACCCAGACCCGGCGTGCGGCATCCGTCGCCGGGAAGTCTCGGCCGCCGCCGATGGACAGGCCGACCGTCGAGACGGTGCGCGGCACGCCGAGCAGGGTCAGGATGTCACCGCTCAGGTGCTCGGCCAGGGCTCGGAAGGTAGTCCACTTGCCGCCGACCAGGCTCAGCAGGGTGCCGGGCCGGGCGCCGAGCGGGCGCGATTCGATGCGATAGTCGCGCGAGACGAAACCGGGCGCCTCGTCATCGTGGCGGGGCAGCGGGCGCACGCCGGCGAACCGGAACACGATCTGCGACCGGTCGACGGCCACCTTCGGGAAAACGTGGTTGACGAGTTCGAAGAAGTAGTCGACCTCGGCCTCGGTGCAGCGCGCCGGCTGGGTCATGTCGTGCTCGAGGTCGGTCGTGCCGACGAGAACGCGGCCCGCGAGCGGGTAGATCAGCACGATGCGGCCGTCCTTGTGCTCGAAGAAGATCTCGCGACCGCCGGTCGCGGCGAGCAGTTCGGGGTTGTCGAGCACGACGTGCGACCCCTTGGTGCCGCCCATGTAGGTGCTGGCCTGGCCGAGGGCCGTGTTCGTGAGGTCGGTCCACGGTCCGGATGTGTTAACCACGATGTCGGCCTCGAAGCTGAATTCGGCGCCGGTGACCGTGTTGCGCAGACGCACGCCCGCAGCATCCATACCGACGGCCTCGATGTAGTTGGCGCTGCGGGCATGGGGGCCGGCGGCCAGGCCGTCAGACAGCACATCGAGGGCGAGACGCTCCGGGTCGTGCATGGAGGCGTCGTAGTAGGTGGCCGTGTACTTGAGGCCCGGATTGATCTGCGGCAGCACCGTGAGCGACGCTTTCTTGCCGAGGAACTCGTGCCGGGGCACATTGCCACCGTCGCGGGAGAAGGAGTCGTAGAGCATCATGCCGATCTTGATCAGCAGAGCTCCGCGCTCCTGGGCCGCGCCCTGTTTGTGGGTGAGGAACCGCATCGGCGCCGACATCACTCCGGAGAAGGTGGAGTAGATCGGGATGGTCGTCTTGAGCGGTTTGACGTAATGGGGGGCGATCTTGAGAAGGCTGTTTCGCTCCTCCACCGACTCCTTGACCAAGCGGAATTCGCCGTTCTCGAGGTAGCGCACACCGCCGTGGATCATGTGCGAGGAGGCCGAGGATGCTCCGGAAACGTAGTCGCCCTTGTCGACGATGGCGACGTCCACGCCCTGCAGGGCCAGATCGCGAAAGGTCGCGATGCCGTTGATGCCGGCTCCGATAATGAGAACCTGGGCGCGGGGGCGGTCCTGGATGGCGGCCTGGGCGGCGGCGCCACTGGACGTGGCCGGTGCGGAGGAAGACTGATCGGGTGTGGACAGCACTGTTCGCTCACTTCTCTGCGGGGTTTGAGGGGATTGCTTCCACCCTGCTAGGTTCTACACAAACGGTCAAGCGGTTTGAACATATGTGCAAGGAGTCAGAATGACCCATCCGGACGATCCGTCCCTGTCGGACCGAACGAGTGACGCTCTCACGGCGGCCCACCTTTATTACATGCAGGACCTGACCATGGAGGCCATCGCTCGGGAGCTGCACACCTCCCGCTCCTCGGTGTCCCGCCTGCTCAGCCAGGCCAGGACCAGCGGGTTGGTCGACATCCAGATCCGGTCCCCGCTCGACGCGACGAGCCGGGTGGAGAAACTCATCCTGGACCGATTCCAGGTCACCGCGCACGTCGTGCCGGTGCCCGACCACGCCAGTGACGTCGACCGATTGGAGCGGGTGGCCCTCTCGGTTGCACGCATTCTCGGCGAGTTCTTTGATTCGAACATGATCATGGGTATCGCCTGGGGTTCCACCATGAATGCGGTCAGCCGCCACGTGACCCCCAAGCGCACTCACAACGCACAGATCGTGCAGCTGAATGGCGCCGGCAACACGCGCAGCACTGGCCTGGACTACGCCAACGAGATCTTGCAGCGGTTCAGCAACGCGTTCGGCGCCCGCCTGGAACAGTTCCCGGTTCCCACCTTTTTCGACGACCCGGCCACACGCACGGCGTACTGGCGGGAACGCGGCCTGCGCCGGCTCCTGGAGATGCAGCGGAACATGGACGTCGCTCTCTTCAGCGTGGGTTCGCCCTTCTCCAACGTCCCCAGCCACGTCTATGTCGGCGGTTACCTCGACGATGACGAACTCACGGAGCTCAGCGATGCCGGGGTCGTCGGCGACGTCGCGACGGTCTTCTACCGCGCGGACGGATCAACCGACGGCATCCCGCTCAATGATCGCGGCACCGGCCCGGAACTGTCGGTGCTGCGCCGCACCCCCCGGCGCATCTGCGTCGTCTCGGGCAAGTCCAAGGTGGACAGTCTCCGTGGTGCGCTGGCCGCCAACCTGATCACCGACCTGTTCATCGACGAGAGCACCGCCCGGGAACTGTGCGAGTGAAAAGACGCAGGCCCGCCGGCGCCACGAAAGTTCGTGGCGCCGGCGGGCCGACAAGTCAGTGCTTCTGCACGTACTTGACGGGGGCAGGCAGGCCGCGTGCCACGCGAACGGAGCGCGAGAGCCGCTCGATCGACTTGAGGGCGTCGAGGACGTCGTCGGCAGTGACCACGAACGGCATGTTGTGGATCGTCTCACCCGGCAGGGTTGACGCCGCGGCGATGGCCCTCAGCTCCTTCTCGTCGTCCAGGCTGAGACCGATCTCGGTCAGCGTGGTGGGCAATCCGACGAGAGTGGTGAACTCGATGAAGTCTTCCACCTCGGCCCGTGGCGCGCCCTCAAGGACCAGCTGGGTCAGCGAGCCGATGTTCACCTTCTGACCGTGGGTGAGCCCGTGGGTCTGCGGGGCCGCGGTCAGGCCGTTGTGGATGGCGTGGGCGGCGGCCAGACCGCCCGACTCGAAACCGAGGCCGGACAGGAGCGTGTTCGCCTCCACCAGCTTCTCGAGGGCAGGAGTGACCAGGTTGTCACGCACGGCGTCGAGGGCGGGAAGAGCGTTCTCCCAGATGACGTCCCACGACAATTTGGCCAGCGCGGTGCCGGTCTGGGTCGGCAGCCCCCCGGCCATCGTGGTCGCATGGGCAGCCGCCGTGGCCCGGGCTTCGAGCCAGGTTGCCAGCGCATCGCCGACTCCGGCGATCAAGAACTCGACCGGCGCGTTGGCCACGATCTGGGTGTCGATGAGCACGAGGTCGGGGTTGCGCGGGAAGAACCGGTACTCGACGAACTCGCCCTCATCCGTGTAGATCACCGAGAGTGCGGAGGTGGGAGCATCGGTCGACGCCACCGTGGGCACGCTGACCCAGCGAATACCGGCCAGGAAGCCGGCGGCCTTGGCGGAGTCGATCGTGCTTCCGCCACCCACGCCGATGATCACGTCGGCCGCGGTCGCGCGGATCTTCTCGACCAGCGCGTCGACCGCGGATGCGGTTGCGAAGCGGCCGAAGGCGACCCGTTCAACGCGGAGGCCGGCAGCAGCGAAGCTCGCCGAGACCTGCTGCCCTGCGAAACCCCACACGACGTCATCAGCGACGATCAGGGGGGCGGAGCCGATCTGGGATACGAATTCGCCGAGGCGATCGATCGCTCCCTTGCCTTGGACGTAACGTCCGGGGCTCATGACTGTGCGGATTGGAGTGGTCATCGTGGACCTTCTTCCTGGTCGAACTGCGTCTACATCTTTGTCGGACGGCGGCGGTGAACCGGTCTTCCGGGGCACAGATTTCACACTACATCCGCCGATTCGACCGATACCGGATGCTGTGCAGCGGGCGACCGTGCAACCGCACCCTCCGCGCGCTGCCCCGCACGTCCGCCCAACCCGAGGCCCCGGATTCGAGAGGAGATCTGGCGCACGAACAGGCGTCTCGAGACCTATTTCTGAATGCTATTCAGGATTAGCGGGACATACATTGCTTTTTCTGAAGACACGCGGTGCACGTCTGTGCAAATCCGATGCTCGGGCGGACCCGGCACCGGCAGCTAGGCCGGCGCCGGCTCCAGCAGGAGCGCGGCGGCGGACCGGGCAGCACCGGCGCTGCCGGCGGCGACCGCGGCGATCGCGGCGTCCCGGCACTGGGTTACCGTCACGCCGCGCAGGAACTCCGCCACACCGCCCAGGGCGCGCGGGGACATCGACAGGCTGGTCGCCCCGAGTCCCACCAGGATGGCGGAGAGCATCGGATCGGCCGCGGCCTCACCGCAGACCCCGACCGGTTTGCCGGCCGCCAGACCGGCCTGGCAGGCCTCCCGGATCATCCTCAGGACCGCGGGCTGCCAGGGGTCGTTGAGCAGGGCGAGCTCCCCCATCAGCCGATCGGCCGCCATGGTGTACTGGGCGAGGTCGTTGGTCCCCAGACTTGCGAAGTCAACCCGTTCGAGGATGGGGCCCGCCGTGATGGCGGCAGCGGGAGTCTCGATCATCACGCCCACATTGTGCAGGCCGTGCGCGGCACAGCGGGCCGCGAAATCCACGGACTCGTCGACGGTCGCGATCATGGGGGCCATGACGCCGACGTCGGCGTTTTCCGCGGCGGCCGCCGCTGCGATGGCCTGCAGCTGGGTGTCCAGCAGTTCTGGCCGCTGCCACGCTGTGCGATACCCCCGGATGCCGAGGGCAGGGTTGACTTCGTCGGCCGCCGTGACGAAGGCCAGCGGCTTGTCGGCCCCGGCATCCAGCGTTCGGATCGTGACCTTCTTCCCGGGGAATCCGGCGAACACCTGCCGGTACGCGGCGACCTGTTCGTCGAGTCCCGGAGCCTCGGCGTGGTCGAGGAAGCAGAATTCGGTGCGGAAGAGGCCGACACCCTCGGCCTTCGCCTCGATCGCGGCGGCAACACTGTCCGGCGACGCCACGTTCGCGAGGAGCTGAACGCGGTGCCCGTCCCTGGTCTGTCCCGTGCCGTCGAAGGTGATCACCCGGCTGTGCTGTTCCTCGGCTCGCGCCACCTGGTCGTCGGAGGGATTCACGACGATCTCACCGGTCGTGCCGTCAACGATCACCACGCTTCCCTCGGGCAGGTCCATCGCGTCACGAGCCGCCACCACGGCAGGCAGGCCGAGCGCCCGCGCGAGGATGGCCGTGTGGGAGGTGGGGCCGCCTTCGACGGTGACGATGGCCCGACACACCGTGGGGTCGATCAGGGCCGTGTCGGCGGGGGCCAGGTCCCGGGCCACGAGCACATACGGCTCCACACGATCCGGCAGCCCCGGTGCCGGTCGGCCGAGCAACTCGGACACGATGCGGTTGCGCACGTCATGCAGGTCCGGGATGCGTTCGGCGAGGAGCCCACCCTGCTCCGTGAAGGCCGCCGTGACCTCGCCCACGGCCGCCCAGACGGCACGCTCCGGAGTGTGGCCCTGCCCGGTCACCCGGGAAACTGCAGCGTCGATCAGCCCGGGATCCGCCGCCATCAGCGCCGTTGCTTCCAGGATGCCCCGCGCCGCGCCCGACACCCGGGCCGCCTTGTCCCGCAGTGCCCGGGCTACGGATGATGCGGCGGCCACGATCCGCTCCGCGGCCGCCTCCCGCGCGCTCACCGGGAGTGCGGCTGCCGGTCCCGGTTCATCCAGTGTCTCCGGCATGCGCACGATCGGACCGACGGCCAGGCCGGGGCTCACGCCCAGGGGCCCGCTCGACGGCGCTCCGCTGGATGGCTGAGCCTGCGGTTGGGACAGGGACAGCGCGGGCTCGGGCGCGCGAGCGGAGGCGGCCCCCAGCTCCCCGAAGCCCTTCCCCACGAGGTCGCTCACGGCCTCGAGCGCCTCCACGGCCTGCCGCCCGGCCGCGGCGACGGAGATCGTGTCGCCCTTCCGGGCGTCGACGGTCAGCAGGGCAGTCGGGCTGTTGGCCGGCACCGGGGGCCGCCCGGTGCGGAGGTTGGCGACCGTGACCGTGGCCTCGAAGGCGCTGAGGGCGGTCACGAGCATCGACACCGGTCTCGCGTGCAGGCCGTCGGGGTTCGGCAGCGTCACCTCGATCGCGTGTTCCGCCGCCGAGCCCGAGTCGGCCGGCAGATCGGCCGGGTCCTCGTCGCCCAGGTGACTCTGCTTGGCGCGGAGAGCACCTCGGGCCTCACGTTCCACTTCGTCCAGGGTGGCGCCACCCGCCGCGCGCACCACGGCCGCCATCAGGCCCTCCACGAACGGGCCGCTGCTGAGCCGGACGGGCAGGTCGGGGTCGTCCGAGAACTCAAGCGCCATTTCGGCGCTCATCACAGCCGATCCCAGATCCATCATCACGAGCACGCCTTCGGGAGAGGCAACCTCGGCGATGGCCTCGGCGACCTTGAACGCATCCGTTCCGATCACGCCCTCGCCGGCACCGGCTGCGATCGCGATGTCCGGGCCGTTGACCCCGACCATTTCCACTGCGAGGTCCACTGCCGCCTGCGCGAGACGGGGGCTGTGCGACACCACGACGATTCCGATCACGGTCTACTCCTCGCCGAGGATCTCGGCCAGAGCCTGGAAAAGCAGCGCCGTCGATGCGGCTCCCGGGTCGATGTGGCCGATGCTGCGTTCCCCCAGATAGCTGGCCCTGCCCTTGCGGGCGACCAGGGGTGCGGTGGCATCCCGCCCGGTTTGCGCGGCGGAGTAGGCGGCACGGGCCGCCGAGGAGATATCGGAAGAAATGACGAGTTCGGCATCGAACGCGTCGAGCGCGGGAGCGAGGACGTCGAACATGGTCTTGTCGCCGGCCTCGGCCTTGCCGCGGGCAACAACGCCGCCCAGCCCTGCACGGAGCGCGGCCGCCAGGCCGGGCGCGTCCAGGGTGCCGACCGGTCCTGCCGAGGTACCGATCCGCAGGAAGAAGGTGCCGTACAGGGGGCCGCTGGCGCCACCCACGGACGTCACCAGGGTCATCCCCACGCCTTTGAACAGTTCGTCGACGGCGCCGGCCGGTGAGGCCTGGATTTTCTCCAGT
Organism: Cryobacterium sp. TMT2-42-4; assembly: GCF_004402645.1. Taxonomy (NCBI): domain Bacteria; kingdom Bacillati; phylum Actinomycetota; class Actinomycetes; order Micrococcales; family Microbacteriaceae; genus Cryobacterium; species Cryobacterium sp. TMT2-42-4. The sequence continues at coordinate 10,719 of NZ_SOFT01000042.1, read as the reverse complement.
ACCGCACCCATTCCGCGGGTCATGTTCGAGCCGTGGTCCGCGTCGCCGATGGCCGAGTCCAGCTCGGTGAGGTAGGAGACCTGCTCGGTCACCAGGTTGCGAAAGCGGGTGAGCCAGCCGGTGAACTGGTCAAGGCTGATCGTGTCATTCGTCATGGTGCTAGATCCCCCACCGCAGTCCGGAGGTGTTCACCGGCGCGTCCCACAGCTGAAGCAGATTCTCGTCGGCCTTGAGGATCGTGACGGAGCAGCCCGCCATGTCCAGCGCGGTGATGTAATTGCCCACGAGTGAGCGGGCGACCGTGATGCCGGCGGCGCCCAGGATCTTCCTGACTTCGGCATACATGACATAGAGCTCGATCAACGGGGTTCCGCCCAACCCATTCACCATCACGATCGTCGGGGCGCCGGTGTAATCCAGGTCGGCGAGGATCGGCTCAACGAGCAGACGAGCGATCTCGGCGGCGCCGGCCAGCGGCACGCGGCGGCGTCCCGGCTCCCCGTGAATGCCCACGCCGATCTCCATTTCGCCCTCGGCGAGTTCGAAGGTCGGCTTCCCGGCCGCGGGAACCGTGCAGCTGCTCAGGGCCACGCCCATGGAACGGCCGGACTCATTGACCTGGCGGGCCACCGCGGCGACGGCCGCGAGGTCGCGGCCTTCCTCAGCCGCCGCACCCGCGATCTTCTCGAGCAGGACAGTGGTGCCGACGCCCCGGCGGCCGGCGGTGAAGGTGGAATCCTCGACCGCGACGTCGTCGTCGACGACCACGACGGCAACCTCGATCCCGGTCTCCGCCGCGGCCAGTTCCGCGCCCATTTCGAAGTTCATCACGTCGCCCGTGTAGTTCTTGACGATGTGAAGCACGCCCGCTCCACTGTCCACGACCTTCGTGGCCTCAAGCATCTGGTCGGGTGTCGGCGAGGTGAAGACCGCCCCGGCGCAGGCCGCGTCCAGCATTCCCACGCCGACGAAACCACCGTGGAGCGGCTCATGGCCGGTTCCTCCACCCGAGAGCAGCGCGACTTTGCCGGCTCTGGTCGGGTCTGCTCGGTAGATGATGCGGTTGACGTGGTCGACGCGAAGTTCCGGGTGTGCGGCCGCCACGCCGACGAGGGAATCGGCGAGAACCGTCTCCGGGGAATTGATCAGTTTCTTCATGGTGAGACCTCCAGGATTATCTTCATGTTTGCTCTCCGTTGAACTTTTCGAGCTGGATCCGCGAGCACCTTTCCTCGCGACTCAAAGAAATACAGAACGCAATTCGATAATGTCGAATATCCTCCGGAGAGATGGTCGATGTCAACACGGTGCAGGAAGACTTGTCGGGGACGCGGCATACTGAAGGGATCAACCGGAGAGGCAGCTGTGATTCAAGCCATCGATCGTGCGGCGAAAGTGCTGTCGTCGTTGCAGGGCGCACGCCACCTCGGCATCACCGAGCTCGCCACCGAACTCGGGCTGCCGGTCTCGACCGTGCACGGCATCGTCAAATCTCTGCAGGGCCACGGTCTTGTCGCGCAGGAGCCCGGCGGCAACCGGTACATGCTCGGCCCGGCCCTGCTCAAACTGTCGAATGTCTACCTCGACACGCTCGATGTGCGCGCGCGGGCCATGCGCTGGACCCTCGAACTCGCGCGCAGAACCGGACTGTCCACACGTCTGGGGGTGCAATTGTTCGACGAGGTCATCATCATTCACCACAATCAGCGGCCTGACGGCAGCCAGCAGATGCCCGAAACGGGCCTCTCCATCCCGGCCCACGCCTCGGCAATGGGCAAGGTTCTCCTCGCATACAGTCCGGAATACGCCTCCGGACTGCTGGGGAGGCCCCTGCGCAGTCTCACCGGCGCCACGATCATCGACCCGGCTCAGCTGGCCATCCAGTTCGCGTCGATCGTGAGCAACGGCATCGCCACCGAAGAGGACGAGGCCGTGCTGGGCGAGTCGTCGATCGCGGCGCCCGTGGTCGACACCCGCGGCAATGTCATTGCCGCGGTCGCCATCGTCGTACCGTCGAGCGAGTGGCCTCCCGACTCCAGCGTGCTGAACGGACTGCGTGAGACGGCCCGGAACATCTCCCGGGAACTCGGCGCCAGCACCTGGCCGCCGCGGGCCCCCCAACCGGCCGTCGCCGCGCATCCGCAGTCGTGAGCACCACCCGCAGGCCGCACTCTCGAACGGGAATTTTTCTGTGGCCGACGCGTTGGGATATAACTAGTAGTAGTTATATGAAACGTGCTCCGGGGTCGGTGTAAGTCCGAACCGGCGGTGAAAGTCCGCGACCCGTGCCACTCCCAGAGCGGAACGGTTGAGCTGGTGTAATTCCAGCACCGACGGTTAAAGTCCGGATGAGAGGCGCACGAGTCGATGGACCATTCCGGTCGGTCGGCGGGTTTCGCAACCCACATGGTGTTCGCCGCACCGAAAACCCGGAGTTCGTTGCACCAACGGACAGGACGGGAATGACGGACCAAGCGACGCTCGAGGCCACCATGCGGCGTGCGCTCGCGTTGGCCGCGAATGGGCCCGCCACAGGCCCGAACCCCCGCGTCGGCTGTGTTCTCCTCGACGATTCCGGGCAAGTCCTGGCCGAAGGCTGGCATCGCGGCGCCGGAACCCCCCACGCCGAGGTTGTCGCCCTGAGCCGACTCGCCGCCGGCGCGGCCCGCGGTGCCACCGCCGTCGTCACCCTCGAACCCTGCAACCACACCGGCCGCACCGGCCCCTGCTCGCTCGCCCTGATCGACGCCGGCGTCCGCCGGGTCGTCTACGGCGTCGCCGACCCCGGTGTCGACTCCTCGGGCGGGGCCGACCGGCTCCACGGCGCCGGAATCGACGTCACCGGCGGGCTGCTCGCCGGCGCGGGAGAGGCGTTCCTCGCCGACTGGCTCGTCGCCGCCCGTCTTGGGCGCCCGTTCGTGACGCTCAAGTGGGCGTCGAGCCTCGACGGGCGCGCGGCGGCCGACGACGGGACCAGCCGCTGGATCACCGGACCGGAGGCCCGGCAGGACGTGCACCGGCGTCGCGCGGCAGCCGGCGCCATTCTCGTCGGCACCGGCACCGCGCTCGCCGACGACCCTGCCCTGACCGCCCGCGACGCCGCTGGAGAGCTTCTGCCCACGCAGCCGGTGCCGGTCGTGATCGGCACCCGCGGCATCCCCACCGACGCCGTTCTCCGCGCCCACCCGCATCCGCCCCTCTTCTTCGCCACCGACGATCTGCTGGCCGTGCTGCACGACCTGCACCGGCGCGGCATCCGTCACGCCTTCATCGAGGGTGGGCCCACTCTCGCCAGCGCGTTCGTCGCGGCCGGCCTGGTCGACGAGTACCTCGTGTACCTCGCGCCCACGCTGCTCGGCGGCGCCCGGCTCGCCCTGGGCGACATCGGGGTGGCCGGCATCACCGACCAGCGCCGCCTGGCCATCGACCACTACGACCGACTCGGCGACGACCTCCTCGTCGTCGCCCGGCCGAGATAGGACACCCATGTTCACCGGAATCATCGAGGAACTCGGCCAGGTCGAGAAGGTGGAGCGATCCACGGATGCCGCCCGCCTCACCATCCGCGGCCCGCGAGTCGTGGCCGACGTCGGCCACGGCGACTCGATCGCGGTCAACGGCGTCTGCCTCACCGTGGTGGAGCGGACCGGCGACACCTTCACCGCCGATGTGATGGCCCAGACCCTCCTGATGTCCACCCTCGACGCCGCCCGCGCCGGCAGCCCGGTCAACCTCGAGCGCGCCGCCCTCGTCGGCGACCGCCTGGGCGGCCACATCGTGCAGGGTCATATCGACGGCACCAGCACCCTGCTGGCCGTCACCCCCGGTGAGGCCTGGCGGGTGCTGCGATTCAGCCTCTCCGCCGAACTCGCCCCGCTCGTGGTGGGCAAGGGCTCCATCGCCGTGGACGGCGTCTCGCTGACCGTCAGCAACATCAGCCCGGCGAGCGAACCGGACCAGTGGTTCGAAGTCTCGCTCATCCCCGAAACGCTCACCGTCACGACGCTGGGACAGCGCGCGATCGGCGATCACGTCAACATTGAAACCGACATCCTGGCCCGCCACGTCGAGCGCATGCTCGCCCTAGCGGACGCCGGATCGAAAAGGAGCCACTCATGAGCCTCGCCGACATTCCCACCGCACTGGCTGCCCTCCGGCTCGGGAAACCGGTCATCGTCGCCGACGACGAGGGCCGTGAGAACGAGGGCGACGTGATCATCTCCGCCCAGATGGCCACCCAGGAGTGGATCGCCTGGACGGTGCGGTACTCCTCCGGCTTCATCTGCGCGCCGATGACCAACGACCTCGCCGACAAGCTCGATCTGCCGGTAATGGTGCCGAACAATGAGGATCCCCGCGGCACGAATTACACGGTGTCGGTCGACGCGGCCGACCGGCTCAGCACCGGGATCAGCGCGGCCGACCGCGCGCACACCCTGCGCGTGCTGGCCGATCCGGCCTCCAGGCCGTCGAGCTTGCACCGGCCCGGCCACATCATGCCGCTGCGCGCGAGGGATGGCGGTGTGCGCGAGCGGGACGGCCACACGGAGGCGGCCGTCGACCTGATGAAACTGGCCGGCCTCGTGCCGGTCGCCGGGATCTGCGAGATCGTCGCCGAAGACGGCGAAATGATGCGCCTGCCCGGGCTTCTCGCCCTCGGCGAGCGCGAGGGCGTGCTGGTGATCACCATCAAGGACCTGATCGCGTACCTGCAGGAGTTCCACACCGACACCGCGCTGCCCACAGTCAGCCCGATCCTCGAATCGCCGCGGGTGGACTTCGAGGTGGAGACCACGGTGCCCACCCGGCACGGCTACTTCCAGGTGCGCGCCTACCGGGACCGGATGACCGGCGCCGACCACGTGGCCATCGTCTCCGGCACCCCCGCCGACGGCGCGATCGTGCGGGTGCACTCCGAGTGTCTCACCGGTGAGGCGTTCGGCTCTCTCAAATGCGAGTGCGGGCCGCAGCTGGATGCCGCCCTGGAGACCATTCAGGAGCTCGGCGGCGTCGTGGTCTACCTGCGCGGCCAGGAGGGCCGCGGCATCGGGCTGATCAACAAGCTGCGCGCCTACAAGCTCCAGGAGGAGGGCCTGGACACCTTCGACGCCAACGTGGCGCTGGGCCTTCCCGCCGACTCCCGCGACTACGGCGCCGCCACGGCCATTCTGCACGACCTGGGCCTGTCCGGCGTGCGGCTGCTGACCAACAACCCGGAGAAGGTGCGCCAGCTCGAGGCGCACGGCATCACCGTGACCGAGCGAGTGCCGCTCGTCGTCGGCGTCGGCACGCACAATCAGGGCTACCTGGCCGTCAAGCGCGACCGGATGGGCCACCACATCGCAGAAGCAGACATGCTGAAAGGAATCGCACTATGAGCGGAGCAGGCTCCCCGGAGATCGAGATCGACGGAACCGGGCTGGACATCGTGATCGTCGCCGGACGCTGGCATGACGTGATCACCGACGGGCTGATCGCCGGTGCGACCCGGGTGCTCGAGGCATCCGGTGCCCGCTACTCGCTCGTGCGGGTTCCCGGCAGCTTCGAGCTGCCGGTGGCGTGCAAGGTGGCCCTCGACAACGGCGCCGACGCGGTCGTCGCGCTCGGCGTGATCATTCGTGGCGGCACCCCGCACTTCGAGTACGTGTCGTCGGCGGCAACGGATGGCCTCACCCGGGTGGCGCTGGACACCGGCAAACCGGTGGGTTTCGGCGTGCTCACCCTCGACGACGAGCAGCAGGGTCTGGACCGAGCGGGCCTGCCCGGCTCGAAGGAGGACAAGGGCGAGGAGGCGGCCGCGGCGGCCATCGCGACCGCTCAGCTGCTGCAGAAGCTGCAGAAGCTGCGCGAGTAAGACACGACCGTGGTGCGCGGCGGTATCCGTATCGCTACCTGACGGCGGCTGTCACAAACGGCCGCCGTCCTCGTCTTCCCGCACCTGTTCCTCCCGACCGGCCACGAGACCACGGCGCTGCTCGCGTCGTTCGCCGTCTTCGGCGCGGCCATGGTGGCCCGCCCCATCGGCGCCCTGCTCTTCGCGACCTTCCTGATCGGGTTGCTGCCCACCGACGCCATAATGGGTTGGCTTGCGCCGGCCCTGCTCGTGGTCCTGCGCGCCTGGTCGAATCCGACGCGTTCACGAGGGTCGTCGCCACCAAGCGGGTGGAGCAGCTGCCGCTCGCGGCCGTGTTCACGTCGCACTGGCGCCAGTTGATCCTCGGCACGTTCATCATGCTGGCCACGTTCACACTTGGCTACGGCCGCGGCGCGACGGATGCCCCGGTGCCCGGCCTCGGGTACAGCTACGACGACTTCATCCTGATGATGATCGTCGGCGTGCTGCCGGTGTAGCGCACGCTGGTCGGGAACAGTCGCCGCGGCATCCGTCTGCCGGGCGCCGGGCGCCGACAACTGTTGCCGAAGCGGACGACTGTTGCCCGTGTGCCGGCAACAGTCGTCCGAACGGGCAACAGTTGCGTCGGGCGTGCGCTCCGTCAGTCGAGGAACAGGGTGCGCAGGCGCCGGGTCGTGAAGACCAGTCCAAGCAGGATCATCACCAGGTAGTAGAGCACGTGCCAGAGCATCCCGGCGTCGACCTGACCGGCGGTCAGGCCGCGCACCAGCTCCACCCCGTGCCAGAGCGGGAGCGCCTGGATCACGTACTGGATCGACTGCGGGTAGACGCTCAGCGGGTAGAACGTGGCCGAGAACAGGAACATCGGCAGCAGCAGGAACGTGATCCAGTCCATCTGCTGGAACGTCTTCATGAAGCTCGTCACGGCCATCCCCACGCTCGCGAAGCCGAACGCGATCAGGAGCACGGCCGGCAGGGCCAGCAGTGCCCACCAGGACAGGTTCAGCCCGAGCGCCTGCATCACGACCAGGAAGCCGGTGGCGTAGAGCGCCCCGCGGAGCAGCGCCAGCGAGATCTCGCCGAGCGCGATATCCAGCGGGCCGAGCGACGTGGACAGCATGCCCTCGTAGAGCTTGGCGAACTGCATCTTGAAGAACACGTTCCAGGTGGAGTCGTAGATGGCGCCGTTCATCGCGGCGACCGCGAGCAGGGCCGGCGCGATGAACGCCGCGTATGGCACCTCCTGGCCCGACTCGGTCGTGATCGTGCCGACCAGCGCGCCGAGGCCGAGGCCCATCGAGAGCAGGTAGAAGATCGGTTCAAAGAAGCCGCTGACCACGACGAGCCAGTTGGTGCTCCTCGTTGCCTGCCAGCCCCGGAACATGACGCTGCGGGCGTTGCCGGCGTAGAGCGCGCCGAGTGGGCGGGATGCCGGGGCATCCGTTTGCCGCTCGGTTCCGGTCATTTGTTCAGCCGCCTCGCCGTGATGCGCCGGGCTGCGACCCAGCCGGCAGCGAGCAGCACGGCCAGGTAGAGCACGTGCACCACGCTCAGCCAGAGCGGTTCGTTCGCGCCGTAGGCGAACACCCGGGCCAGTTCGGTGCCGTGCCAAAGCGGGGAGATCCAGCCGATCCACTGCAGCCAGATCGGCAGCACGCCGAGCGGGAAGAAGGTGCCGGAGAACAGCGTCATCGGCAGGATGACGAAGCGCATCACCATGGCCAGCTGGCCGGTGTCCTCGGTGAGGGTGGCCGTGTACGCCATCAGCAGGGCGCCGAAGCCGAGGCCGGTGAGCAGGGCGACGAACACGGTGACGAACCCAGCAGCTGCCGAAACCGCGCCGAACAGCAGCATGAACCCGTAGAAGATGCCGCAGGTGACGACCATGCGCACGGCCACCGCGATGACGATGCCGTTGATGATCTGGCCCGGCTGGATCGGGGCGGCATTCATCGCGAAGAACACCGGGTTCCATTTGAAGCCGAGCATGATCGGGTAGGTGAACTCGTCGCTCGCCACGGCGATCGCCGCGCTGCAGAGCAGGGCGGGGGCGACGAACGGCAGGTAGCTGACCCCGCCGACGGCATCCGTGCCCAGGTTGGCGTCGACGAGGGTGGCCAAGCCGACCCCCATCGCGTAGAGGTAGATGACCGGGTTGCCGATCGCGGTCACGACCACCGTCTGGGCGTAGGCGCGCAGCGACAGGAAGCGGTGCTCGGCGACGTACCAGGAGCCCCAGCGCCGGGTGCGCCGGGTGGAACGGATGGCCCGGTCGCCGACGGTCTCATCGACGGTCATTCGATCAGGGTCCGTCCGGTCAGGCGCAGGAACACGTCTTCCAGGCTGGAGCGCCGCACCAGGCTGGTGATCGGGGTGAGTCCGGCCTCCACGATGCGCACCAACTCGGACTCGCCGTTCTCGCTGTAGATCAGGATGCGGTCGGGCAGCACCTCGATGCGGTCGCCCATGCCTTTGAGGCGCGCGGCCACGTCGGCGTTGAGATCGGAGCCGTACCGCACCTCGAGCACCTCCCGGGAGGAGTAGGTGCGGATCAGCTGAGCCGGGGCACCCTCGGCCATGATCACGCCCTTGTCAATCACGACCAGCCGGTCGCAGAGCTGCTCGGCCTCGTCCATGTAGTGGGTGGTGAGCAGCAGGGTCGTGCCCTGCTCCTTGAGCCGGAACAGGCGGTCCCAGAGGATATGCCGGGCCTGCGGGTCGAGGCCCGTGGTCGGTTCGTCGAGCAGCAGGATGCTCGGGTCGTTGATCAGGGCCCGCGCGATCGTGAGGCGCCGCTTCATGCCCCCGGAAAGCGCGTCCACCTTCGACTTCGCCTTGTCCTCGAGCTGCGCGAACGCCAGCAGCTCGTCGGCGCGGCGGGCCACCTCGGCCCGCGGCAGGCCGAAGTAGCGGCCGTAGACGAGCAGGTTCTCGCGCACCCGCAGCTCGGTGTCGAGGTTGTCGGCCTGCGGCACCACGCCGAGCCTCGAGCGGATCTCCGGGCCGTACCGGTTCGGGTCGAGGCCCAGAATGCGGAGGTCGCCGCCGGTGCGGGTGGAGACGGCGCCCACCATGCGCATGGTGGTCGACTTGCCGGCCCCGTTCGGGCCGAGCAGCCCGAACGATTCGCCCGGTGCCACCTCGAACGAGATACCGTCGACGGCGGCGAAATTCTTGTACTTCTTGACAAGATTCTGGGCAACGATGACTGGCTCCGGCACAGTTCCTCACTGTAGACCGCCGGGCCAATCCACCGCAGGATGCGGTTAAGCTCATTTGGTGAGTACCCCCAGCAATCCCCGTTCCACCGCCCGCCCGACCACCAGCACGGACTTCCGCACGGCCGGTCGCACGGCCGGTCGCGGTCGCCTCGGCCGGATGGGGCGCCGCGACGATGCCGGCGGCCCCCGCGCGACGTTCAGCCAGCTGGTCCCGTACCTGCTCGAGCACAAGAAGGTGCTCGGCTTCGTCGTCGTACTCAGCATCCTCGGCGCCCTCGCCAGCCTCGCCCAGCCGCTCCTGGTCAGCCAGGTCATCACTATCGTGCAGGAGGGTGACGCGCTCGGCGGCCTGGTGTGGGCGCTGGTCGCACTCGTCGTCGTCTCCGCCCTGATCAGCGGTTACCAGCACTATCTGCTGCAGCGCACCGGTGAGGGCGTCGTGCTCTCCAGCCGCCGCAAACTGATCGGGCGGATGCTGCGCCTTCCGATCAGCGAATTCGACACCCGTCGCACCGGTGACCTGGTCTCCCGGGTGGGGTCGGACACCACGCTGCTGCGGGCCGTGCTCACCCAGGGTTTGGTCGAGGCGATCGGCGGGTCGCTCACGTTCGTCGGCGCGCTCATCGCCATGCTCGTGATCGATCCGGTGCTGCTCGGCCTGACGGTACTGGTGATCGCCGTGTCGGTGGTCACCGTCACACTGCTGTCGCAGCGCATCCGTGCCGCCAGCCTCGCCGCGCAGGCCAAGGTCGGCGACCTCGCCGCCAGTGTCGAGCGCGCCATCAGCGCGGTGCGCACCGTGCGCGCCTCCAACGCCACCGACCGGGAGATCGCCGCCGTCGAGGAGGACGCCAAGGGCGCCTGGCGGATGGGCATCCAGGTCGCGAGGATCTCGGCCCTCGTCGTGCCGATCGCCGGCATCGCCATGCAGGTGTCGTTCCTGGTCGTGCTGGGCGTGGGCGGCTTCCGCGTAGCCAGCGGCACCATCACGATCGCGGACCTGATCGCGTTCATCCTGTTCCTGTTCCTGATGATCGTGCCGCTCGGCCAGGCGTTCGGCGCGATCACCTCCGTGAACTCCGCGCTTGGCGCCCTCGGCCGCATCCAGGAGATCATCGACCTGCCCACCGAGGACCAGTTCGACCGCGACATCGCGCCGCTGGCCATCACGGTCGGCGCCGCCAACGAGTCGGTGCGGCCGGATGCCCCGGCGATCTCGTTCGAGAACGTGCAGTTCGGCTACCTGGTCGCCCCGGCAGCGACGGATGCCGCGGGTGCGGGCGCGGAGGCAGGGTCGGAGGCAGGTGCTGCCGGTGTCGGCCGTGGTGCCGGAGCCGCAGCCGGTGCGGGCGCTATCGGCTCTGCTCCGGCCGCGCCGGCGGATGCCAGCGCTCTTTCCGGTGCCGGGCGTTCCGCTCACACGGCTTCCGACGCCGAGCTTGTCGCCGCCGAGAACGCGCTGATCGAGACCGCCGTCGCGGCTCCGTTCGTGCTCGAGACCGCCATCGTGGTTCCGGCCGTGATGGAGGCCGTGCTGGCCGAACCCGACCTCGTCGAGGCAGATCTCGCTGCCGCTGACCGCGCCGCCGCGGCTCGGTCCGAGGCCGCCGCCGGCCGGGCGACCGCGCACGCCGCCGCCGCGGC
>NZ_SOFT01000030.1:0-69671 GCF_004402645.1 Cryobacterium sp. TMT2-42-4 | reverse complement strand
CCGAGGAGGTGCGGAGCGCGTAGTTCAAGACCGAGCCGACCCCGGAACCCCGGGCTTGCACCCGGACGCCCATGCCCCGGATCAGGTCGGCGACCCGGGCCACGGTCAAGAAGTACGCGGCGAACCCGAGGTGCTCGACCGTCTCCATCTCATGCGCGAGCTCCAGGTGCGCGGCACGGGCGAGGGTGGTGCCGGCGTAGCGGTCGTCGATGCCATGCCGGGCACGCCGCCACAACTCAGCGACCGGGTCACCAACGACGCCGATGATCGAGGCTTCCGGCATCCTCGGCGTGCCGAGTCCGATATCTGCGGCCGGGTCCAGGGCGCACCGGTCCGCCAGCTCGAGGGTCGCCTGCAGGAGTTGGTCGAGGGCGTCGGGGTTCCGGGCGCCGGCGTCGACAACCATGCGGGCGACCTGGCGCATGTGCTGTGCGTCTTTCAGCCAGGCTTGCCCGTTCGCCTGCGGTTCCTCGAGTTGGGCGAGCGGGGTGAGGTGGCAGACGACTTCGAGGGTGACCGTGCCGATCGGCATAACGCGGAGCCACGCGCGCAACCCAGCGACCGACTCGGCACTGTCCCGGCGTTCTACCGCGAGCCCCACATCCGAGAGCGGCCCGAGGAGCACGGTCAGGGTGCGTCCCTCCGCCCAGGTGGCGAGCCGGCGCCGGTCGATGCTCGGCACCCGGCCGGCCTCGTGCGCGGAACTCACGGCCCGGCAGAGTGCGGCGTACCCGCGGCCATCCGCGCCGTGGGCAAGCAGGGTCACCCGGCCGAGCGGCCGGTGCTCATCATCGTGGACGGCCAGGTCCGCGCCGAGGCCCGCCCGGATCCCGGCGGCCGCGCTTGCCCGCACGTGTTTGACAGCCCCGTACAGTCCGTCGCGGTCGGTGAGGGCGAGGAAGTCAGCGCCGGCGGCCGCGGCCTGGTCGACGAGGGCGTCGGGCATGGTGACGCCGTAATGCGGGGAGTATGCGGAGGCAACGTGGAGGTGCGGGAAGCTCTGCCGCATTCGTACCTCCAACCCCTGCTATCGAACGTTTATTCGATATGGGGAGTGTAGGTCTGGGCTCTGACACTCACAAGATCTCTGGGAGTTACAACTAGTCGTCGCGGCTTAAGAGAAACACTTCATCGCAGTCTCGCTAAAGCTCGATCCCGCCGCCATCGTTGATCTACTGTCGACGACCAGCTTGCTGAGGCCGGAGACGAGGGAGAATTGGGGAAGTACCGAAGCTGGCAGTCGCGGCTTCACGGAAGGAAACACAACATGACACAAGGACTCGTCACCGCCGTAGGCACCGCGGATGCCGCCATCGAGAGCACCCTGGGACACGTTTTCCTCGGCCGGGTTTTCGACGCGGTTCTCTTCGATATGGACGGCACCCTGGTCGACTCGACGCGGGCTGCGAATCGGTCCTGGATGCGTTGGGGCGCAGAAGCGGGCCTCGGCCCCTCGTTCACCGGCGTTGAGCACGGTGTGCCAGCCCGGCAGATGGTCGCCCGCCACGTCCCAGAGGACAAAATCGAGTGGTCCATCGCGCGGGTCCTCGAGCTTGAGCTCGGCGACCTCGAGGGCGTCGTAGTCCTCCCTGGGGCGGCGGAGCTCATGCAGTCCCTGCCCGAGGACCGCCGGGCCATCGTCACCTCCTGCTCCCGTGCGCTGTGCCTCGCCCGGCTTGAGTCCGCAGGCTTCCCCGTGCCGGCGACCGTCGTGACCATGGATGACACGCCGCGCGGCAAGCCGTTCCCCGAGCCGTTCCTGGCGGCGGCTGCTCGACTGGGTGCGGATCCGCGCCGGTGCGTCGTGGTCGAAGACGCCCCCACCGGCCTCGAAGCAGGTCGTGCTGCCGGATGCCTGACGATCGGTGTTGTCGGAACGTATACGGCGGACCAGCTTGACGCTGACCTCGTGGTTCCTAGCCTCAAACGCCTGCGGATCAGGGTTCTGAATACCGGCGTCATGTTCGAGCTGCTCCCCGAGTAGTCCCGGGGTGGGAATGGTGGGGACCGCACCCACGCGAGTACAGAAATAGGCCCGCGGGCCCTGGTTACTGGCAGCCGTCCCATGGCTCCAAGCGATCAACAAGTGATCGCTCGCAAGACTTAACACTTACGTTACGGTAGAGTTGGCGGATCGGGTTGGTTGGTATTCGTCAGAGGCCAACAACCTGACAATTATCAAGAAGGCTCATTCGCGCGCTCTCGAGCGATCCACGATCGCCGACGCGCTGAGCGGGTCTGCAACTTTGCAAGGAGCACAGTGAACTCAAATTCCTACGTATCAACAACCACTCGCATCGACGGGATCGGGGGCTACGTCACCTTGACGTCCCCTCAGGCCGCCGAGGCCACCGGCTATGTCAGCCACGCCGAGCCGCGGTCCCGTGTCGGCCGCTTCATCTCGGATGCGCCGAGAGTGTCGCCGATCCGGGCTTAGAGCTCACAGGGAAAAAGACGAGTGGCCCCGCCAATTGGCGGGGCCACTCGTCTTTGTTTGTGTCGGGGCTCAGTGGCCGCCGCCGAGGTTCCCCGCGAGGCGGGTGTGCATTGTCGAGCTGGCTTCGTTCATGCCCACGATGACGACGCGCTTGCCGTGGCGCTCGTATTTGTTGGTGATCGCGTCGAGCGCGGCGACGGTGGAGGCATCCCAGATGTGCGAGTTCGACACATCGATCACGATGCGGTCGGGGTCGTCCGCGTACTCGAACTGCGTGGTGAGGTCGTTGCTGGAGGCGAAGAACAGGGCCCCGGTGACGGTGTAGCAGGCGGTGGGGACGGGTTCGTCTTCGGGGAGGGTGCGCTCCACGTTCACGAAGTGGGCGACGCGGCGGGCGAAGGCCACCATGGCGACGATGACCCCCACGATGACGCCGATGGCCAGGTTATGGGTGAGCACGATCACGATCACGGTCGAGACCATGACGGCCGTTTCGCTCTTGGGCATGCGCTTGAGGGTGCTCCAGCGGATGCTGTGCCAGTCGAAGGTGAGGTAGGCCACGATGATCATGACCGATACCAGGGCGGCCATCGGCACGACCGCGAGCAGGTCGCCGAGCCCGAGGACCAGGACCAGGAGGAAGATTCCGGCGAGGAAGGTGGAGATGCGGGTGCGGGCGCCGGAGGCCTTCACGTTGATCATGGTCTGGCCGATCATGGCGCAGCCGCCCATGCCGCCGAAGAAGCCGGAGAGCATGTTCGCAACTCCCTGGCCCCAGGCTTCGCGGGTCTTGTGCGAGTGGGTGTCGGTGACTTCGTCGACGATCTTCGCGGCCATCAGCGACTCGAGGATGCCGACCAGCGCCATGCCGAGGGCGAACGGGGCGATGATCGTGAAAGTCTCCCAGGTCAGTGGCACGTTGGGGAGGAACAGCTGGGGCAGACTGTCGGGCAGGTCGCCCTGGTCGCCGATGGTGGGCACGTTGATCGCGATCACGACGGTGGCGATGGTCAGCACGACGATCGACACGAGCGGTGCGGGGATGACCTTGGTGAGGCGAGGCATCACGATCATGATGAGGATGCCGACCGCGACGAGCGGGTAGACCATGAACGGCACATTGAGCAGCTGCGGCAGTTGGGCCGTGAAGATGAGGATGGCGAGGGCGTTGACGAAGCCGACCATGACGCTGCGCGGGATGAACCGCATGATCTTGGCCACGCCGATCACGGCCAGGATGACCTGGAAGACGCCGGCGAGTATGACGGTGGCGATGAAATAGTCCAGGCCGTAGTCGCGGGCCACCGGGGCGATGACAAGCGCGATCGCGCCAGTCGCTGCAGTAATCATCGCGGGCCGACCGCCGAGGAACGATATAGACACGGCCATGACGAACGACGAGAACAGGCCGACGCGCGGGTTGACACCGGCGATGATCGAGAAGGCGATGGCTTCGGGGATGAGTGCCATCGCCACGACGAGGCCGGCGAGTACTTCACGGGTGAGGATGCGCGGCGTGCGGAGCGCGGTCATCACCGTCGGTTCGGCCTGGTAGCGGTTGGGCGTGGGGGTTTTTTGGAGCAGGGCCATGGGGCCTCCGGTGAGAGGGTCTCAATGAGAAACCGGGATGGAAAAAGAACGGGGGAGGGGCGCCTCGATGCGCAGATCGACATTGTCACAGACGACAATGGAGGGTGGGCTCACACCGTAGTGTCAGCCAACACTCGCAACACTACTCTAACGTTAGGGTTGGGTGTTAGCTGATCAACGAAAGGATCCCAGATGACCGCGGATACAGCGACCGGAACGATGCACATCGGCGAGCTGGCCGAGAAGACCGGATTGTCGTTGCGCACGATTCGTCACTACGACGAAATCGGCCTGCTCAAGGCGTCCGGTCGCACCGAAGGCGGGTTCCGGCTCTACACGCAGGAAGACCTGTCGCGGCTGATCCTGATTCGCCGGATGAAGCCGCTCGGGTTCTCGCTCGAGGAAATGATCGAACTGCTGAAGGTCATCGACATACTCCAGGGCGGGGAGTCGGGCTCGGACAACCCGGAGGTGCGCGAGGAGCTGAGCAACTTCATCCGCCTCGCGGTCGAGCGGCGCGAGAAGCTGCGCGACCAGCTGAAGATGGCGGACGAGTTCCTGGACCTGCTGCGTCGCCAGTAGTCAGGCGTGCCGTGGCGGCCTCACGAAGAGCGCCAGGACGGCCACGCTGATCGGAATCAGCGCCAGCACCATCGCCGGTATGGTGAACCCTCCGGTCGCATCGAATCCCAGTGAGAATGCCACCGGCCCGAACGCCGTCGAAGCCAGGCTGATCGACATGGCCACACCACGGATGCTGCCGATGTGCAGGGTGCCGTAGAAGCGAACGTAGGAGGCCGCTTCCATGCCTCGGAGGCTGCCGCCGGCCGCACCCAGCACCAGGCCGTAGACGACGGCGGTCCAACCGGAGCCGACCAGCGGCAGCATCAGGAGGGCCGCGGTCAGCGTGCTCATTGCGAACACCATGATCAGTTTCGGGTTGACCCGGTCGACGAGGCTGCCCGTGAGCACGGTTGCCAGGATGCCTGTGATCGTCTGGGGGAGGAAGTTCGCCGCGGCTTCCAGCGGGCTGAGCCCCTGCTCGCCCAGCAGGGCGATCTGGTGGAAGGCGAGTCCGGTGGTGAGCATGCCCGAGGTGGCCAGGCTGGCCGCGAGGAGCCAGAACATGCCGGTCCGGATGGCCTCCGGCAGCGTCCAGGAGACACCCTGAATGGTGATCTGGGCCGTTGACGGCACTGTTGGCCCCGTTTGCACTGTTGACCCTGTTAGCCCCGTTGGCACAGTGCGGCGGCTGCGGCGAGGGAATGCGAAGGCAAGTGGAATCACGATTACGGCCACCGCAGCCGCTTCCCACCGCCAGGCGTTGTGGATGCCGACCACGGCGATGAGTCGTTCCAGACCGATCGGGGCCAGGGAGATTCCGGCTGAACCGATCGCGCTGGTCAGTCCCAGGGCGAGGCCCCGTCGATGGTGGATGGCGCGGGCGACTGCGGTCGTGGTGGCGAGGGTCAGAGCCCCCTGTCCGACCATCCGCACGCCCACGAACCCGGCGGTGAGGCCACCGATCTCACCGACGAAGCTGAGCGAGAACAGGATTAGGGCGAAGGCGGCTCCGAGGCTGATCGTGACTGGACGTGCACCCCACCGGTCCAGGGCCCGGCCGACCACGGGTTGGGCGCTCGCGCCCAGGAGCGTTCCGATCAGGTAGCTGACGGAGATGTCGGTGCGAGACACCCCCAGCTCGGCGATGAGCGGATCGGTGAATACCGACAATCCGGCTGTTTGGCCCGGTGCCGTCATGACCGAGATCAATCCGGCCGCGCCCACCAGGCCCACCCAGGTCCACGGAACCGGCCGGCGAGAGCGGGACCGGCCCGCTGATGCACTGTCGCTGAGTCTCGACGGGTGCGAGGCTTCGGTACTGGGGGGTGCTGCGGGAGACGACACGAGACCTTTCACGGGAGGGGAACGCACGGGAGCGTTTTGCCACATACGATCTGTCTACCTTACTCTCACGTAAGAGGAGGGTGCGACTTGGTGTTCGCTCCGGGCCGCAACCGAGGGAGGTACTCATCCCTTACGTCACGGTAGGGTTGACGGGTGGGGGCATCTTGCCACTCGCGCTCTGGAGAGGAGCAATTCATGTTCGTTCATCCGCTGGCCCGCACCGATCAGCACCTGATCCAGGACTTCATGCTCACCAAAATCGCTCTGCTCCTGGCTCGGCACGCCGAGCGCGAGGAATGGGTCTTCGAAATGAGAGCCATGGATGAGAAAGCGCGGGAGGGCAGCTCGGGTGGCCCGGCCTTCCTTTTCGTCTATACGGTCGCGCGGTACTACATCGCCGTGACGTGTACCCAGTCCGAGGCTCCAGTGGACACCGGCTCGTTCGGGAAGCCGCGACCGACCTTCGTCGATGACTTCACGGGTGCTGTTGCCGCCAATGATTCGCAGCGAGCCCTGTCCCTCTGGATGACCTCACCGTTCAGCCTTGAAACCAGTGTTGCCGCATCGGCAACGCAGCAACTCGCGTTCGGTTTCATCGATCGATTGACCGTTCCCGAGACCGAGCTCATCGCGAGCAATGTGGCGGACTTCCTCCCAGACCCTTTTATCCCCGTATCCGTAGGCAACGACAAGCCTGAACACTGAGACCGGCACGCTGGTATGCGACCGGCCTCGCACCAAGAAATGAGTTACTTTGACCAAGCATCAGCTTGACCTGTCCACCCCGCCGCCTCTGCCCAAGCGCGGCCTCCGCGTGACGCCGCTCGGAGGCCTGGGCGAGATCGGCCGCAACATGACCGTCTTCGAACACCAGGGCAAGCTCCTGATCGTGGACTGCGGCGTGCTCTTCCCCGAGGAGAACCAGCCCGGCATCAACGTGATCCTGCCCGACTTCTCCTCCATCCAGGACCGGCTGCAGGACATCGAGGCGATCGTTCTCACCCACGGCCACGAAGACCACATCGGCGGGGTCCCGTACCTGCTGCGTGAGCGCAAGGACATCCCGATCATCGGGTCGGAACTGACCCTGGCTTTCATCAGCGCCAAGCTCGAAGAGCACCGCATCACGCCGCGCCTGATCGAGGTCAAGGAAGGGCAGCGCCGCAAGGCCGGCCCGTTCGACCTCGAGTTCCTCGCCGTGAACCACTCCATCCCTGACGGGCTTGCCATCGCGATCCGCACCGAGGCCGGCCTGGTGTTGCACACCGGTGACTTCAAGATGGACCAGTTCCCGCTCGATCACCGTCTCACCGACCTGCCCGGCTTCGCCCGGCTCGGCACCGAGGGCGTCGACCTGTTCCTGGTTGACTCGACGAACGCCGACGTGCCCGGATTCACCACCACCGAGGGCGACATCCGCCCGGCCATCGACGCCGTGTTCCGCACGGCGCCGCGCCGCATCATCGTCTCCAGTTTCGCCAGCCACGTGCACCGCATTCAGCAGGTCATCGACGCTGCCGCCCGTCACGATCGCAAGGTGGCCTTCGTCGGCCGGTCGATGGTGCGCAACATGGGCATCGCCGCGAAGCTCGGCTTCCTCGACATCCCGCAGGGACTGCTCGTGGACGCCAAGGCCCTGGAACGGATGAAGGACAATAAGGTCGTGCTTATCTGCACCGGTTCGCAGGGTGAACCGATGGCCGCACTGGCGCGCATGGCCAACCGTGAGCACACCATCAAGATCGGGGAGGGTGACACCGTGCTGCTGGCCAGCTCGCTGATCCCCGGCAACGAGAACTCGATCTACCGGGTCATCAACGGGCTCACCCGCTGGGGTGCCAACGTCGTGCACAAGGGCAACGCCAAGGTGCACGTCTCCGGCCACGCGTCGGCCGGCGAGCTCACATACTGCTACAACATCGTCAAGCCCAAGAACGTCATGCCCGTGCACGGCGAATGGCGTCACCTCACCGCCAACGCGAACCTCGCTATCCGTACCGGTGTCGACGAGGAACAGGTCCTGGTCGTGGAAGACGGCGTGGTCGTCGACCTCGTCGACGGCGTCGCCAAGGTCACCGGCCGAGTCGCGGCCGACCTCGTCTTCGTGCACGGGATGACCGTGGGCGGTGAAGGGTCGGATGAGGCCCTCGCCGACCGGGTCCAGCTCTCCGAAGACGGCGCCCTGACGATCCTCGGCATCCTGGACACCCGCACGGGCCTGCTCGTCGAGCCGGTGGAGTTCATCGCGCGCGGCTTCGTGCAGGATGACGAGTGGATTCGAGGTGCGACCAAGTCGATCGACGACGCCCTCGCCGCCGCGAACAAGGTCAAGACCGTCACCGGGTCCGAACTCGAGGACATCTTCACGCAGAGCGTGACCCGGTGGATGCAGCGTAAGTACCGCCGCATCCCGGTTATCACCTCGGTCGTCGTGGACGCCTAACCGGCGAGGCGTCACCAGCACGTCGAATGGGCGGCCGCGTATTGCGGCCGCCCATCTCTGTACCCCGGTGAGGAGCGGGCCTAGTAGTCGGTGGGAACCGCGGTGCTGCCCGTGGCGAGATCCTCGAGTGTCAGCTCGGGGTGGTCCCTGACGGTGTTGCGCAGCCGCCACGGAGTGCTGAACAGGGCCAGGAGGGTGCCGTCGGAGCGCAGCAGCACTTCGACCTGGCGGTCGTGCCCGAGGATCTCGGCGCTCTCCCGGTCGGTGCGCCGGGCGAGCTGGTAGGGCAGGGCTTCCAGACGGATGGCGGCGCCGAAGTCGTGTGTCATGCGTTCCTCGACGACTTCGAACTGCATCGGTCCGACCGCGCCGAGCACCGGTGCCTGGTCACCGCGCAGTTCTGAACGCATGACCTGGATGACGCCCTCGTGGTCGAGCTGGTCGATGCCGCGCCGAAACTGTTTGTGTTTGCTGCTGTCTGCCGGGTGTGCCACCCGGAAATGCTCGGGTGCGAACAGGGGCATGGGCGGAAATTCGACCGGGTCCTGGTCGTAGAGGGAGTCTCCGACGCGCAGGGATGCCGCATTGATCAGGCCGACCACGTCGCCGGGCCAGGCTTCGTCGGCCGTTTTGCGTTCCTGACCGAACATCTGCTGGGCGTACTTGGTGGCGAACGGCCGTCCGCTGGCGGCGTGGGTGACGACCATCCCGCGGTGGAAGACTCCGGAGCAGACGCGGACGAATGCGACGTGGTCGCGATGTGCGGCGTTCATCCCGGATTGGACCTTGAACACGAATCCGGAGAAGGCGGCGTTGACGGGGCGGCGGCGGCCGGCGATATCGGCTCGCGCTTCGGCCGGTGGGGCGGATTCGACCAGAGTTTCCAAAAGCTGCTGCACGCCGAAGTTCAGCACGGCCGCACAGAACAGGACGGGTGTGGTTTCCCCGGCAAGGAATCGGGCCTCGTCATGGTCCTGGCCCTCGACTCGGAGCAGGCTGGATTCCTCGGACGCTGTCACCCAGGCGTCTCCTTCTTCGGTTTCGGCGTCGGCCGGGCTGAAGCGGTCTTCGACCGCGGTCGTGGCGCCACCGGGCGTGCGGGTGTACCGCACGTAGTCGCCGGACCGGCGATCGAGTACCCCGCGGAAATCTCCCGAGATGCCCACCGGCCAGGTGAGTGGCGTGGGTACTAGGCCGGTGCGGGCCCGGATCTCGTCCATCAGGGCGAGGGCGTCTTCGCCGGGGCGGTCCCACTTGTTGATGACGGTGATGACGGGCAGGCCGCGCTGCCGGCACACGTCGAAGAGTTTCATCGTCTGTACCTCGAGGCCTTTGCTGGCGTCGACAAGCATGACGGCGGCATCGACGGCGGAGAGCACCCGGAACGTGTCCTCGGAGAAGTCCGCGTGGCCAGGGGTGTCGACCAGGTTGATCACGGTGTCGCGATAGTGGAACTGGATCGCGGCCGAGGTGACGGAGATTCCGCGGGCCTGCTCCATGGCCATCCAGTCGGACACTGTTCCTCGTCGGCCGGCCTTGCCATGCACCGCACCTGCCTTATCGATCGCGTGGGCGTGCAAGAGAAGCGCCTCCGTGAGGGTGGACTTGCCGGCGTCGGGATGGGAGATCACCGCGAACGTGCGACGGCGGAGGGCCTCGGATAGAACGTCGAGGTTGGACACCTCTGGGGGATGGATCATTGCTTCTTTCCTCGGGAAGGGACGGTGACACGGCACCTGTTGCTGGGGGAGTCAGAGGCCGCTGAGCATCTCCACGAAATCGCTTGCCACGCCGATCCGCTGACGCAGAGCGTGCTCCCGGCATTCGGCGTCGGCCAGCATGACCTCCAGCTCCCGTCGATCGGCCGGTGTTGGAGCATAGGAGGCGGAATCGATGCGGTCCAGTGTCGCCAGGACGTTCCGGATCTCAGTTGTGCTTAGCGAGAGTGCTCGCATGGCACGGATGACACGGGCCCGGTCCAGGTCTGCGGGAGCGTAGAAACGGTAGCCGCACTCGCTACGCCCGGATGCCTGAAGCACTTTGATCTCGTCATAGTGCCGGACCGTGCGTTGAGAGAGTCCGGTCCGGTCGGCGAATTCACCGATAAGCATGACAGCCACCTCTTTTCGTGCAGAAAGAACCGCACATATCTACTCTAACGTAAGAGTAGTGTTTGTGGTTGAGGCAAAGATCTGAGGACTATGAATAGTGGAACCAAGCAACATCCGTGGTCGCGTTACGTGGCTCTGGGCGATTCTTTCACGGAGGGCATCGGCGATCCGGAACCGGCCAGCCCGGGCGGGTACCGGGGCTGGGCCGACCGCATCGCGGAAGTGCTCACCGCCGGCACAGGCGACTTCGCCTACGCGAATCTCGCCGTTCGCGGGAAGGTGCTCCGGCAGATCGTCGACGAGCAGATCGAGCCGGTGCTCTCATTGCGCCCGGACCTGATCACGATTTCGGCCGGTGGGAATGACGTCATCCGGCCGCGCAGCGACCCGGATGAGGTCGCGGTCCGGTGCGAGGCCGCCATCGAACGGCTCAAGCGGGACAACGCGACGATCGTTCTTTTCACCGGTCCTGACCTCGGTTTCTCCCCGGTATTTCGCGGTGTTCGCGGCAGGATCGCCATCTACAACGAGAATTTGCGCGCCATCGCGGTCAGACAGGAGTGCGTTGTCGCCGACCTGTGGGCCCTGACCGAGATTCAGGATCCCCGCATGTGGGCAGCCAACCGGCTGCACTTGAATGCCCTCGGCCATCAGGCGGTGGCCCGAAACGTGCTCTCGGCGCTCAATGTCACGAATGCACTCCAAGCCCATGACCCCGAACCGATGGCGGACGGAACCTGGCGAAACGCCCGCACCGATGATCTCGTCTGGGCGCGCACCTATCTGGCGCCGTGGCTGTTTCGACGGGCCAGGCGGCAGTCCTCGGGCGACAAGCTGCTCCCCAAACGGCCCACTGCCCTGACCCTGAACGGGCCTCGGGCCTGAGCGTGGCGGTCGCCTCTAGAGCTCGAGCGCCCCGATGACCTCGCTGTAGCGGGTCTGCCCGACGTCGGTGAAACCGACACGGTGGAAGAAGGCCTCCGGCCCGGCCGCCCCGGGTTCCCAGATCACGGTGACGCGATCGAGTCCTCGGCTGCGGGCTTCGTCGGCGAGGGCGGCGACGGCAAACGTCCCAACGCCCTGCCCCTGGGCATCCGCGCGCACGCTTATGCGCCAGAGGCACGCCCGAAATTCTTCCTCTTCGGCGTCGGGGTCGAAGTTGCCGTGGATGAATCCGACAACTTGGTCACCGTGCAGCACCACTCGTTGCCAGGAAACGGCCGGATTTGTCGCCGCGGCTGCCACCGAATATGAAACGGGGGTGATGAATTGCTCCTGGCCCGGCTTCATACTCAGGTTGTTGGCCGCAACTACGTTGCTGGCGGACAGTATTTCCAATCGCAGTTCAGTCATACGAGTCGATTAGCCTTTCTGGTCTTCGTTCTCTGGTCTTCGTTCGCTGGTGGAACAACGGCGGTCGCATCGATGCGGGCGATGCGGCCGCCGCTGGTCGGGTGGGCGGCGTCAGCCGAGTGCCGCCATCAAGTGGGTCTGGTTCGTTTCCGGTGTCGGCAGGGTCAGTGTGATGACGGGGAGTCCCTGGTCCAGGAGATCCTGGGTGTCGCCGGCGGCCTGGGCGGCCAGAAGCTGCTCGAACGTGAATGGGCGACCCGGGATGAAGAGATCTGTGGATCCGGTTGTTGTGATCTGCAGGAACACACCCTTCGCCGAGCCTCCTTCCTGGTAGAGGCCGGTGGAGTGCAGGAATCGAGGACCCCAGCCCAGGGTGACAGGTCGGCGGGCCTTGGTGGCCAGGCTGTCGCGCAGATCTTCCAGTTGGGGGAAGGCCAGGCGGTTGGCATAGACCTGCACGGCCACATAGCCGTCGTCGCCGAGGTATGACAGCAGGGAGTCCACGGCCTCCTTCAGCGTATGGGAGTCGTTGACGATGTCGGCGGAGCCGCGCACTTCGATCCGTTCCGAGGTCAGGGCGGGGGGCACGGGTTGAGATCCCATCCGGACGAGTGCGCGCGTCGCCATATCCGATGCGTCGATGTCGGGCTGTGCGAACGGGTTGATGCCCAGAATTCGTCCGGCCACCACGGTCGCGTACTCCCATAGGAGGACCAGGCCGCCCAGAGAACCGCTGACGATGATGTCTCCCGGCCGGGAGTCCTCGTAGGAGTCGGCGTCATCGACCAGACGTACGATCTGCAGATCGGGCAGGTGCATGGCCTCCCGGGCGTCGAGCTCCGGTGCGTTCGGGGCGAGCGTGAACGGGAAGAGGCCTCCTGCTCGCTTGCCGATGGACTCGGTGATCAGCTGTTCGGCCCAGAGATCGAAGCCGACGGCACTGGTCCCGGTGACGATGAAGCCGAGCTTGTCCCGCAGGGGGTTGGTGGCCGCGATTGCGGCACCGAGAACGAACCCGGGATTCTCGATCGCGTCCACGGCCAGATCCGGGGTGATCGCCTCCGCCTCGTCCAGGAGCTGCTGGATATCGGCGCCGGCCAGGCCGGCCGGAACCAGCCCGATGGCCGTCAGTGCCGAGTATCGGCCGCTGATGCGGGGGTCAGTGAGGAAAACGTAGTAGCCAGCGTGGCGTGCGCTGCCTTCGAGCGGGGTGCCAGGGTCGGTGACGACGATGATGCGTCCTCGAGGATTGATGCCGGCATCGACAAATGCCTTCTCGTAGGCGCGGAGTTGGCTGTCTGTTTCTATGGTTTCGCCCGACTTCGAGCAGATGACGAGTGCCGTGCTGCTCAGGCGGTCGTGGAGGGCGGCGTGCACCCAGTCGGGATCGGTGGTGTCCAGAACGGTGAGCTCGACCCCGGCGGTGCGGGCGATCATCTCCGATGCCAGGGCGGATCCGCCCAGCCCGCCCAGCACGATGTGGCTGATCCCCGCGGCGGCAAGTTCATCGCGCAGGGCGAGGATCTCAGGAATGAGGGGCCGGGCGGCGGCGACTGCCGGTGTCCAGCCGAGACTGATTCGGGCGGCCGGCTCCGCGGCAGCTCCCCACAGGGTTGCATCCTGGGCAGAGAGGCGCGTGGCGACCCTATCCGCGACAAGCAGGGGGACTGCGCGTCGGACAGCTGATTCCGTGTCGCGGCTGCGGCGAATCGTGACGCTCATTTGGCTGCCTCCAGGGCCAGGCGCACGGTTTGGAGGAGGTCGTTCCAGGACGCCCTGAATTTGTTCAGGCCCTCCGCCTCGAGGTAGTCGGTCACTCCGGCATAGGAGATGCCGAGGGCAGCGATCCTGTCCAAGATCTTGACGGCGGCAGGGTAGGAGCCGGTGATCGTGTCACCCCGAACACTGGCATGGTCGTGGGTGGCCTCGAGCGTTTGTTCGGGCATCGTGTTCACGACATCACTGGCGGCGAGCTCGACGACGTACATCGTGTCGGGCCTGGTCGGGTCCTTGACGCCGGTTGAGGCCCAGAGCGGCCGTTGTTCGTTGGCTCCGACCGCGATCAGTCCCTGTGCGCGCTGGTCAGTGAACGATTCCTGGTAGACCTCGTATGCGAGCCTCGCGTTGGCGATTCCTGCTTGTCCCCGCAGGGCGCGGGCCTCGTCCGTGCCAATGGCGTCCAGGCGGCGGTCGATTTCCGTGTCCAGTCTGGATACGAAGAAGGATGCAACGGAGTGGATGCTGGACAGGTCCAGTCCGGCTCTCTTTGCCCTCTCCAGCCCCGCCAGGTACGCTTCGATCACCTCGCGGTAACGGTCCAGACTAAAAATGAGGGTCACGTTGACGCTGATCCCCGCACCGATGACCGCCGTGATGGCCTCCAGTCCGGCAGCGGTAGCGGGAATCTTGATCATCACGTTGTGCCGGTCGATTCGGGACCAGAGAGCCTTCGCTTCGGCAATCGTGGCATCGGCCCGATGGGCGTTCACGGGCGCACACTCGATCGATACCCGCCCGTCGAACCCCTGGGTCTGCACGTAGATGGGTCGGAGCATATCCGCCGCCAAGGCAACGTCCGTGCTCGTGATTTCAAAGACCGCATCGGCCGCGCTCGTACCTGTGCCCGCCAAATCCCTGATCTGCTCGGCGTACGCATCACCGTGGGCGAGGGCCGCCGCGAAGATCGTCGGGTTGGTCGTGACCCCGACTACATTCCGATTCTTGATGAGCTCTTTCAAACTCCCGGACTGGATTCGCTCCCGCGACAGGTCATCAAGCCAGATGCTGACTCCCGCATCAGAGAGCCTCTGCGTGGGAGTCATTGTGGACGTGTGGGTCATAGCTGTTATCTCCTTGACGCTGGCAGTAGACAAGGCCAGCTGGTTTCGTCGCGGTGATCACGGGAAGATCGTTGCCTGTTGCAAACGTGGGGGAGGGTTCAGCTTCTATCGCTACCGGATCACAGCACCCCAACTCTACACTTACGTAAGAGTATGTTTTGAAGATCAGGTCGTGGTGACGAAGACGGTGTTGGTCGACGTGCCGCCGGTGATCCGGTTGTCGAAGGAGATGACGTGGGCGGTGGACGTCACGAAGACGCTGCCCAGGCTCGCCATGAAATCGTCGTCGGGCGGATCGTCGGACCACAGCGCGAAGATGCCCCCGACCTGGAGGTGACGCGCGAGCGCCTGCAGACCAGAAACGGTGTACAGATCGGCATGACTGGGATCCAGCTGGTGGCGCGGCGAGTGATCGATGTCGACCAGGATCGCGTCGTAGCGTGGGGAATCGGGCGTCGGCTCAGCGCGCATCAGTGCGAAGAAGTCGTCGGCCTGCAGTCTGGTGCGTGCGTCGCCGGTGAGGGCGCTTGACGTGGGAAGCAGCCCTCGCTGGTGCCAGTCGATCACGGTGGGAAGGGCGTCGACGACGGTGAGGGCGTGCACGCGCGGGTCGGCCAGGGCCGCCAGTGCGGTGTAGCCCAGTCCGAGTCCGCCGACGAGCACGGCCAGTTCGTCGCCCTCGGTTGCAGCGAGGCCCAGGTGTGCCAGCTCTTTTTCCGCGACGGTGAAGAGGCTGGACATGAGGAACTCCTCGCCCAGCTTCACCTCGAAGACCTCAACCCCCAGCGTGGGCTCGATCCGACGCCGAAGAGTCAGCTCGCCCATCGGCGTCGGCTGCCAGTCCAGTTCTTCGAATCTCGCGATCATCGGCGGCCTCTTTCCATCACTGCCTTATTCCGGTGCACGGTTACTCGCCGCCGAGATTCCCGGCGAGACGGGTGTGGATGATGGTGCTGGCGTCGTTCAGGCCGACGAGGATCACCCGTTTGCCGTGACGTTCGTACTTGTTGGTGATCGCGTCGAGTGCGGCGACGGTCGAGGCGTCCCAGATGTGTGAGCGAGTCATGTCGATCACGATGCGGTCGGGGTCGTCCGCGTACTCGAACTGGGTGGTGAGGTCGTTGCTGGAGGCGAAGAAGAGCTCGCCGGTGACCGTGTAGAACGCGGTGGGCACAGGCTCACCCTCGGGCAGGGTCCGCTCGACGTTGACGAAGTGGGCGACCCGGCGGGCGAAGGCGACCATCGCCACGAGCACCCCCACGATCACGCCGATCGCGAGGTTGTGGGTGAGCACGACGACCGCGACGGTGGCGACCATGACCGTCGTCTCGCTCTTCGGCATCCGTTTCAGGGTGGACCAACGGATGCTGTGCCAGTCGAAGGTCAGCACGGCCACGATGATCATCACGGCGACCAGGGCGGCCATTGGGATGATCGCGACCAGGTCGCCGAGGCCGACGACGAGGATCAGCAGGAACACTCCGGCGAGGAATGTGGAGATGCGGGTGCGGGCGCCGGAGGCCTTGACGTTGATCATGGTCTGGCCGATCATGGCGCAGCCGCCCATGCCGCCGAAGATGCCCGACAGCATGTTGGCGACGCCCTGGCCCCAGGCCTCGCGGGTCTTGCGGGAGTGGGTGTCGGTGATCTCGTCGACGAGCTTCGCCGTCATCAGGGACTCGAGCAGACCCACGAGAGCCATTGCCACGGCGTACGGGGCGATGATCGCGAAGGTGTCCCAGGTGAGCGGAACGTTGGGGATGAACAGCTCGGGCAGGCTCTTCGGCAGTTCGCCCTGATCGCCGACGGAGGGCACGTTGATCGCGGTGACGACGACCACCACGGTGAGCAGCACGATCGCCACGAGCGGGGCGGGAACGATCTTGGTGAGGCGGGGCATCACCACCATGATCAGCAGCCCCACGGCGACCAGCGGGTAGACCAGCCACGGCACGCCGAGCAGGTGGGGGAGCTGGGCCATGAAGATCAGGATCGCGAGAGCATTGACGAAGCCGACCATGACACTGCGGGGGATGAACCGCATCACCTTCGCCACGCCGAGCACCCCGAGCACCACCTGGAAGACCCCGCCCAGGATCACCGTGGCGATGAAGTAGTCCATCCCGTACTCACGGGCCACGGGGGCGATCACGAGCGCGATTGCGCCGGTCGCGGCGGTGATCATCGCCGGCCGTCCGCCGAGGAACGCGATCGACACCGCCATCACGAACGACGAGAACAGTCCGACCCGGGGATCGACGCCGGCGATGATCGAAAACGAGATCGCCTCCGGAATCAGCGCCATCGCCACCACAAGGCCGGCGAGCACCTCCCGGGTCAGCAGGCGCGGGGAGCGCAGTGCGGTAAGCACCGAAGGGTCGGCCTTATAGCGAGTGGATTTGGGCGAACTCGTGAGAACAGCCATGAGGCCTTCCGGCAGGGAACGAAGCCGGACCCGGGAGGACAGCCGACATGGAAACGCTACCCTAACGTCAGGTTAGAGGTGCTCAGGGGGTATGCGGCGTTGTCCGCGTTCGGCAAGGTCAGAGCGTTGATCTTTCTGCCAGTCAATCAACCCTTACGTGAGGTTTGATTTAGTCTGAAGTTGCACGAAAAGTTTTTGGACAGAAATCGCAGGGAGCATGGAAGTGGAACTACAGGCTCACAACTCGGACGAACGACGGCTTCAGCGCACTTCGGCGGGTGCTCTCGCAAGCGCGTATCCAGCTGCGGCAGGCGTGCTCATTTTCGGGCACTTGGCGACGGGGTCATCTGCGCCGTCGTACCGGTTGCTTACTGCAGTGTCCCTACTAGTGTTCTTTTGGGCGCTGGCTACCCACTGGCATCTTCGTGGCCACGTCAACCTTCGGCCCAAACGCCCGGTCCCAGCCGGTAGCGCTCGCACGCCCGCGCGATCCAGCATCCTGTATGCGTTCACTCCGGAGGCATGGCAAAATTTCCCCGCCTATTCGGGAACGCTGATGATCGCAAGCTACGCCGGATGCGTCGGCCTGATGGTCGTCGTCGTTTCCGCGGGCACGCCCGCCGCATCGGGGGAGACGGCGTTGGGATATTTCGCAGCTGCGGGCTTGTCTCTGTGCCTTCACGAGCCCGCTCGGTGGGCCTTCCGACGTCAACAACTGGGCCTGGAGTCGTCAACCTAACACATACGTTAGGGTAGAGTTGCGGTGTTTGGTCCTCACTGAAACGCCTCCACGTCGCGATGAGTTACGCCGCGATCAGTCCTGACCCGATCAGTTTGACGCGATGCACGCATCCGGAGTGCACCTCCGCAGGAGAAACACATGACAGACATCCTTACCAGCGAAGAAGCAGCCGAACATCGTTACCTCGCGAAGACGCTCGAGCTTCTGGAGTCGGCGCACGCGAACATGGTCGATTCGATCGACCGCACGGCCATCTCGATCGGCGAACAGAAGCGCCAGATGTGGGAGCATCAGCGCGATATGGATCACGCTGAGAAGGCGAATGCTCGCATGGAAGTCTCAACGACGATCACGGTCGGCAACTACGCGGTCAAATCGCGTGACTCACTTGAGCGGCTGAGAAACTCGCCCTACTTCGGGCGAGTCGACTTTCAGCACACTGACACGGATGCCTCAAAGCCGTACTACATCGGCGTGCACGGATTCTGGGACCCCGAGACGCAAGACCTCCGGGTGCACGATTGGCGTGCACCGGTTTCGAGTCTCTACTACGACTACGAGGCCGGTTCGGCGTCGTTCCTCGCGACTGAGGGTGTCGCCGAGGGTGAGATCACGGGTAAGCGCCAGTACAAGATCGAGGGCGGGCAGCTGCAATATCAGCTCGAGAGCTCGATCAATATTGGTGATGAGGTGCTGCAGCGCGAGCTCAGCGAGTCTGCCGATGACAAGATGCGCAACATCGTCGCGACGATCCAGCGTGAGCAGAACGCGGTGATCCGCAACGAGACGGCCAATGTGCTCATCCTGCAGGGCGTTGCGGGCTCCGGAAAGACCTCCATCGCACTTCACAGGTTGGCGTTTCTGCTCTACCGGTTCAAGGACACCTTGTCTTCCAGCAACGTCATGATCCTGTCTCCCAATAAGGTCTTCGCCGACTACATCGCCGACGTCCTCCCTGAGCTGGGCGAGGAGCAAGTCGCGGAGATCGACCTGGACCGCATCGCCGCGCGCTTCCTCACCAAGGTCGTGCAGCACCAGACCTTCAGCGAGCAGGTCACCGGCCTCCTCGACAACGTCGACCATGCTGCCGCCGATCGGATGCGAGCCAAGGCGACCCCGGAGTTCGTCGAGGCGCTCAACGAGTGGATCGCCGCCCGGGCAAAGGACTTCGCGCCCGAGGGGATTCTGCAGCATTCAGAGCGGGTGACCGCGGACTGGGTCACGGAGACGTACGCGAGCGGACACACCTCGCCCGTTTTCACTCGACTGGATCGAGTTTCCGACAGCGCTATCCACCTGATGAAGCAACGTGTACTCGACAGAGAAGGCAAGTGGAGTGCCGCTGACTCGACCGGTGTCCGCAAACAGGTTCGCGCAATGATCCCCTTCAGAGACGCTCTCGCGCTGTATCGGGCGTTTTTCGATCAGCCATCGCGTCGTGGACAGTTCAAGATGCTCGATCGCAAGCGCATCGAGCACTCAGACGTTGCACCGTTGATCTACACGATCATTGCGACGGCACGCCACGACAGCTACGAAGACATCCGTCACCTGCTCATCGATGAAATGCAGGACTACACCCCCATCCAATACGCGGTTCTGCGAAAGCTGTTCGCCTGCAACATGACGATCTTCGGCGATTCCAACCAGTCCGTGAACCCCTTCAGCTCCTCGAACCTCGAGACGATTTTCAGCATCTTTCCCGACGCCGACTGCCTCGAGCTCCGCAAGAGCTACCGCTCGACCACCGAGATCACCGAATTCGCTCAGAACATCTCCCGCAACGACAAACTCATCCCCATCGAACGCCATGGCCAGCCACCGCAGCTCGTCGCCTGTGAAGCGCCGCAGGACGAGACCGCGCTCATTCTCGACATCATCACGACGCACGAACGAAGCGAATACCGATCGCTCGGCATCGTCTGCAAAACTCTCGACCAGGCGGAGCAGCTCTATCGATCCGTCGCGGCGGAGGG
Source organism: Cryobacterium sp. TMT2-42-4 (assembly GCF_004402645.1). Classification (NCBI taxonomy): domain Bacteria; kingdom Bacillati; phylum Actinomycetota; class Actinomycetes; order Micrococcales; family Microbacteriaceae; genus Cryobacterium; species Cryobacterium sp. TMT2-42-4. Next base: position 49,846 of record NZ_SOFT01000030.1, on the reverse strand, counting down.
CATCGAACTCACCCTCCTCGATTACGACAGCAAAACCTTCACCGGCGGGATCATCATCACCTCAGCCCACATCGCTAAAGGACTCGAGTTCGACGTCGTCATCGTCCCGCACGTCAATGACACCACCTATGCCACCGATATCGACCGCAGCATGCTCTACATCGCGTGCACCCGCGCCATGCATCAGCTCCACCTCACTCACACCGGCACTGCATCGGAGTTTCTGCACTTCGCGCTCGAGCTCAGGCACCAGGAATCGCAATGAGCCGGTGGCGCCCGCGCCGACCAAGTGGCCCGGCCTCGGCCTGGTCCAGGTGTCATGCTGTGTTTCCGAAATTGCGTGCATTCAGCGTGGGCTTTGTGCCCACGTCGTGGGTGATGACGCACCCTGGAACCAATGGGTACCTCTCCACCTGGGGTGCCATTCTCGCGGGCTCTTCTCCCGCACAGATCGTCTCCTAGGCGTCGAGCGGAGATCACCGCGCGCGTTGCGCGGGGGATCCGCTTCCTTCCCGGTTCGGTGCGGTTTCACCGCACGACGACAGGGCTGCCGCATGTGTGGCGGCCCGTCCCCCCCCCTCCTCACCCATTCATCACGGACTCGTACGCAGAGTCGGGGACGCGGCTGTACCCACCCCTTTCGGTGGCCGATCCACGTTCCTAGAAAGGTGCTCCTTTGAGCGTCATCACCCTTCCCACATCGCCTGACTCAACATCGGGAATCCCGGCATCGCCGCACTCTCAAAGCGCAGAAGCTGTACTCAGCGATCTCGTCAGCAGCATTGACGGGCTCAGCACCGCGGATGCAGCCCAACGTCTGGGCACGTATGGTCCGAATGCGCTGCCGGTTCCGCCGAAGAAGAACCCGATACTGCTATTTCTCGGCCACTTCAACGACGTGCTGATCTACGTTCTCCTGGGTGCCGCTGTTGTCACTGCCGTTTTCGGTGAGTGGGTCGATTCCGCAGTCATCCTCTCCGTCGCCGTCATCAACGCCGTGATCGGTTTCCTCCAGGAGGGTCGCGCCGAGAAAGCCCTCGATGGCATTCGCAAGATGCTGTCCCTCAACGCACAGACGAGACGGGGTGGATCCTGGCTCAATGCCGATGCGTCGACCCTGGTGCCCGGCGATATCGTTCGAGTGAAATCCGGTGACAAGGTCCCCGCAGACGTCCGCCTCGTCGAAGCCAGCAACCTCAGGGTCGAAGAGTCTGCTCTGACTGGGGAATCTTCCCCCGCGGGCAAGCAAACTGACCCCGTTCCCGCCGATTCGGGTATCGGTGACCGTCACGGGATGCTGTTCTCGGGCACCCTCATCGCCACGGGGAGCGGAGTCGGCGTCGTTACCGGCACCGGTGCGAACACCGAGATCGGGCGCATCCAGTCGATGGTTGCCGATACCGGCCGACTCGCCACACCGCTCACCCGTCAGCTCGAGGCTTTCAGCAAGAAGATCTCCCTGATCATCCTGGGCGTCGCAGGGCTGATGCTCGTCGTGGGCCGCCTCATCCATGAACGCGACTTCGGTGACCTGTTCTCGGCGACTGTCGGATTCGCCGTTGCGGCGATTCCCGAGGGGCTACCCGCGTTGGTGACCATCACGCTGGCCCTCGGAGTTCGCCAGATGGCGAAACATCAGGCCATCGTCCGCAAGCTCACCGCGGTGGAGACTCTTGGTTCGGTTACCACAGTCTGCACCGACAAGACCGGCACCTTGACGCGCAATGAGATGACTGTTCGCACCGCCATTACTGCACGTGGAGCGTTCCAGGTCGGTGGAATCGGCTACGCGCCCACCGGCGAAATCACCCACAATGGCGCGGCCGCGGCGCTATCTGACTTTCCCGATTTGGGCAGGCTCATTGAAGTGCTGGCCGTATGCAACGACGCCCGTGTCAGTGAAACCGAGGGGGTCTGGCATGTCGTCGGTGAGCCCACCGAAGGCGCCCTCCGCACCCTCTCCCTCAAATCCGGGTTTGACGATGCGGCCCACGAGCGACTCGGCGTCATCCCGTTTGAATCCGACAACAAATTCATGGCAACCCTGAATCAGTCGGCCGACGGAAAGCCGCGCATCCTGATGAAGGGGGCCCCGGATCGCCTCCTCAACCGTGCTACCCAGCAACTAGGTGCCGGCGGCGAAGTCGAGCCCCTCGACGAGGCGTACTGGACGCAGCACATCGACGACCTCAGCGCGCAGGGTCTGCGTGTGCTCGCCGCCGCAATCAGCGACGCACCTGTGGGAACGGGCTCCCTGCAAGTCTCCGACCTGGACACCGGCATGGTGTTTCTGGGAGTGGTCGGAATTGTCGACCCGCCGCGGCCCGAAGCGATTACGGCCATCGCCACAATGCAGGGCGCGGGCATTCGGGTGAAGATGATCACGGGCGACCACCCCGGCACAGCGCTGGCGATCGCCCGAGAGATGGGCATCGCCAAGGCGGACTCTCGGGTGCTGACCGGCAGCGAACTCGAAGCCATGTCGCAAGACCAGCTCGCGAAGATTGTCCGCGACGTCGACGTGTTCGCTCGCACCAGCCCGGAACACAAGCTCCGAATCGTCAAGGCGCTCCAATCCCACCAGGAAGTGGTGGCGATGACCGGAGACGGCGTGAACGATGCCCCGGCGCTCCGGCGTGCGGATGTTGGAGTCGCGATGGGAATTAAAGGCACCGAGGCTACCAAGGAAGCCGCTGACATCGTTCTCGCCAACGACAACGTCGCCACGATTCAGCGGGCCGTCAAGGAGGGCCGCCGCATCCGCGACAACCTTCAGAAATCCATTGTGTTCATCCTCCCGACGACGGCAGCCCAGTCCCTGGTGCTGCTGCTCGCAGTGGTGTTCGGGTTCACGCTGCCGCTGCAACCCACCCAGATCCTGTGGGTCAACCTCATCACCGCTGTCACCTTGTCTCTGGCGTTGGCATCAGAACCTGCGGAGGCCGGCATCATGCTCAGGAAGCCGCGAGCCCCCGGCGGATCCATACTTGACCGCGCGTATGTCGGGCGGATTGTCTGGGTTTCCCTGTTGATCACGGCAGCGACAATTGCAGTGTTCTTCCTCGAACAAGGGCTCGGGTCCACCACAGCGGAAGCGCAGACGACCGCCGTCACGATGCTCACCCTCAGCCAGCTCGCGTTCCTGTTCAACTCACGCTTCCTCCGGGCATCGAGCCTGACGGTGAAGGTCTTTCGGGGCAACCGTGCGATCTGGATCTCGATCGGCATTCTGCTGGTCCTTCAGCTCGTATTCGTCTACGCGCCATTCATGAACGTGTGGTTCAGCTCGACGGCCGTGGGGCTCCGCGAGTGGGGCTACACGCTAGGCCTTTCCGCGGTCATCTTCCTTCTCGTCGAAGCGCAGAAGGCTCTCGGTCGGTTACGCGTTCGCCGCGCCTGAGCGTCAGCGGTGAGGGAACGATCAGTCGATTGCGTTGGTTTCTTTCCTTGGGAGTAATGGCCAAGGTGACCACTGTCCGACAGGCGGTATCGCGGTTCGCGCGGACTTGACCCGGTCCTCGGGCAGGTCCGCGGCGCGGCTACGTCCGGATCGCATCCCGACCCCTGGATCATCGAGTCGGTATTCAACCCAGCCGCCTGACACGCGTGTTCGCGGCCGCCGACTTCGCGGGCGACGTGGGCCCGCGGATGTGCTGCACCGAAGTGGACGCCCTCGCGGGGATGCTCCGTGCCGTCGGAGCCGACACCGCCGCCGACACCTGGGTATCCGCGCACGCCGAAGAAGACCAAGAAGGAGACAGTCAGCACCAGGCCTGATCATTTAAACGCCCCCCCTTGACGACGATCAAGGGGGGCGTTTGGTCACCCCAGCAACTCACCGACCGGAGTAATCGCCGACGACGGTTACGGCCGATTCTGGCGCGAGGACGGCGTCGGTTGTAGCGGCGCCGTCCCGGAACCTGGCAACGATGAGGCATCGGGCGAACTCTGCGCGCACACCCGTTGGGCGGACCGCTCAGCATCCTCCGACGAGGCTCCGGCGGGACCGACGGGACCTATTCACTCCAGCGAAGAGACCAAACCAGACCAGGTCAACGGCCTCGTCGAGAGTTCAATGGCTTCAGAGGGTAGGAGTCTTCTTGACGTCGCGAAGCGCCAGACCGAGGCGGCCGGCTACTTCTGCCTTGGGGGTTCCGAGCTCGAGCATGGACGCGATGACGGCCGCCGCTGATGTGCGGGCGGCCGTGCTCTGCTGCGCTGCGCGTTCCTGGATGGCTACGATTTCCGCCTGTGCCGTCGCGTCGATCTCGTCGAGCGAGTCAGTGGCGACGAAGTAGTCGGTGGCCAGCTGCTCGAGCTTGTCTTCCTTCGCGCGGAACTCTGCCGCCTTCTCGCGTGCGCGAGAGCGGGCGGCAGTCTGCTTCGCAGCGTCGATGGGTCGGGTGCGGAACTGCTCGACCTGTTCGTCGAGGTCCTTAGCCATGATCGACACCTGCGACTTGGACAGGCGGGTGATGCCGAGGGACTCGACGAGTTTCTCCATCCGCCTGGTCGAGACCCCGAGCAGGTAGCAGGTCGCCACGACGCTGGTCAGGGCGGCCTCGGCGCGGCGGCGGCGCTCGAGGAGCCAGTCCGGGAAGTAGGTGCCGGTGCGCAGCTTCGGGATCGCGACGTCGAGGGTGCCGGTGCGGGTGTCGAAATCCCGGTGCCGGTAGCCGTTGCGGGAGTTGACCCGGTCGGCGGAGACTTGGCCGTATTCGGCGCCGCGGACGGCTTCCGCTTCGGCGCTCATCAGCGCGTTGATGAACGTGGTCAGCATCTGCCGCATCAAGTCCGGCGAGGCTTGCTCGAGTTGTTCGGACAGGAAACGGGCAGGGTCAATAAAATGGGGTGCGGTCATCGCGTGTACTCCTTCGGAAAAGACTTGATCGGTCTTTCCAAGAATCACGCGGTGGCCGCCTCACATCGGTGCAACACACCCATCAGGGCCGGGGGTTACACCACGCTATTGGACGCAACCCGGAATGGCCGGCACCACAGCAGCCAACAGGTGCGCTGCGCAGGGATGGCGCGACACTAACCTTCAGCGGGCGGCTTTCGCCATGCTGCACTTGCCGATGGCGCACCTTCCGGGTGGGACTTATCGCTCGCCGCTGGCGGATCGTGACTCGGCCCATTCCGGCTGGTCCGCTCCCCACTGGCTGCCGATCCACCTGTAGCGATTCGGACCGCCGCTAATGCTGATCGCGGGTGCGGCACAGGTGACGGTCCCTTTTAACGTTTCCGCGTTCACGGTTTGGATCTTGTATGGGCCGGCTTCGGTCTGCGGGGAATGAGGCTGGGCGAGTAGCTCGTGAGCGACCCGGGCCAGTGAAATGTCGACGGTCCACCCGTGCCCGTCGAGGTGGCGACGTCGAAGTGCTGACATGATCCCGGCGGCAAGTAGGTACCCGGCGGAGTGATCCAGTGCTTGGGCCGGCAAAGCTCCTGGCCTGCCAGTGCCGTCTGCGTGAATCTGGGCGATGCCGCTGGCTGCCTGGACGATGCTGTCGAATCCTCGGCGCTCGGCCCAAGGTCCGCTTTGCCCCCACGCGCTCACCCGGCCGATAACGAGCCCTGGATGGCGGTTGTGGAGTTCGACCGGCGAGAGGCCGAATTGGTTGAGGCTGTTCGGCCTGTATCCCGAGACAACAACGTCGGCGTCCGTCAGTAGCTGTTCGAGGCGGTCTCGATCCGGTTTGTAGCCGAGATCAAGGAGCGCGGAACGCTTCCCTTGCCCGGTGTCGAGGTACTGCCAGGGAAGTTCCGGCATGCTAGGACTGTCGATGCGAAGGACATCTGCCCCGAAGAACGCGAGGCTGCGAGTGGCCACCGGCCCGGCTATGACGCGGGTCAAGTCGAGCACCCGAACGCCCTCCAGGGGCGCGTGTCTGTCGGCCGACCCCAGGCTATGGAGGCCCGAGTCTCCTGCCTGCTGCACCAGGCTGATGAAGGGAGCTGCTTTCAGGGATTGGGCTTGAGGATGTCCTCTCCAACTGCTCGGGCTGCGAACCGCGCTGATCACCGCACCAGAATCTGATGCTTCATCCTCCAGATCGAGGGCGCTGCGGCGCGAAATTGCGCGAGCGACAACCTCGGTGGTGGCGGAGCCATCCAATCTCAGAAGTGAGCGCAAAGCCGCTTCGTGATGGGGATAGTTGGCGTGAGTGCGAACCCAACCGTCGCTCGAGGCGAAGAATCCGGACAGGGGCGCCCACGCTGGCGCGGGGTCCCCGTTCCACCGAAATAGTTGGTCACTCCGGAAGGCGCCGGCGACCAGTTGCGGCGCAGAGCCCACCCGCGGAACTTCGTCCGCCTTCGGATCCCGCACTTCCGAACGGACAAGGTGCAGTAACGAGGCCATCAGCTTGGTCGCCGCGATGCTGTCCGCGGCAAGATCCCCGACAGGCAATGGCGACGAAAGCGGCACCGGCCCGGACAAACGAACACGATCGGCTAGCTCCGGAAGTTCCGCGGAATCGGAGAGAAACGTGCTGAGGAAGGTGCCCATCGGTTGCCTCCCACGCCCTCGACCGTTCACACGTGGGCGTGAAACCAGGCGACCATCGGTGACTTCCACTCTATCCCCACGTCACGGATTGCAATTGATGTCATGAGGGGCCGGGCAATCACTTGACGGAATCAAAACGGGGGGAGAGCCGGCGGTAGGCCAGCCGAGGAACCCCTTCCGCGAAGGGAAATGAAGGTCGAGGTCTATCGAACCTGGCGTGTGAGTCGAAGGCCGAATGGGTGTGGCCCGGCTAAATACAAAACGAGCGCGCCGAGTAGAGGCGCGAATACGACGGCGATCATCCAGAGGACTTTCTCCACCTCGGACTGGTCGCGGGTTCGCGCAAGGCGGTTTACGCGGTCACTCGTTCCGGCCGGCCTGCTCCACGGGCAAGGTACGTTTAATGGGCGGAGTCAATTAGTTGCTAGTTCGATCCGCACCTGAGAAAGAGACCCCATTTATGCGCTCTCGCGCCCATACAACATCCTGGCTGCGCGCCGCAGCTGCCATTATTGCCACCGTCGCTGTGGTTTCGGGGTGCAGTGCCACCGCCCAGAACACCGCGGCCGACTCCACTACCCTGACCTACGCCATCAACGGTGGCACGCTCAGCGGCGGCAAGATGGACATTCACTCATCGGCCTTCCAAGCCACCGCCCTCGTGATGCGCAATTCCTTCGATTCGCTCGTCTATCAGAAGGCCGACGGCTCCTTCGTGCCGTGGCTCGCCACGTCGTGGCAGATCTCCGACGACGGCCTGCAGTACACCTTCGACCTGCGCGATGACGTCACCTTCCACGATGGTGAGCCTTTCAACGCCGAGGCCGTCAAGGCCAACTTCGAGCACGTGGTCGCTCCCGAAACGGCGTCAGCGGATGCCGCCAGCCTCATCGGGTACGCCGAAACCGGTGGCTTCTACGCGGGCACCGAGGTCGTTGACGAGTACACCGTGCGGGTCGACTTCAGCCAGCCCTACGCCCCGTTCTTGCAGGCCGTGAGCACCGCCAAGCTCGGCTTCTACTCGCCCGCGGCGCTGCGTGAAAACGCAGCCCAGCTGCCCGCCGGCGGCCCCGGCATCTCGGTGGGCACCGGCCCGTACGTGCTGAGCGAGTACACGCCAGACCAGAGCATCGTCTTCACCGCGAACGAAAACTATAACTGGGCACCGGATGGCAGCACCCACCGGGGCGCGCCGGCCATCGACACGCTCGAGTTCCGCATCCTGCCCGAATCGTCGGTTCGCACCGGCGCACTCACGAGCGGTGAAGCACAGATCGCCAGCGACATCACCCCGAACGCCGTGGGACAGATCGGTGACGAGTTCACTATCGAAAACGTGACCATGCCGGGCCTGCCGTACACCCTGTTCCTCAACGAGGCGCACGGCGTCTTCGCCGACGAGAATGTGCGCCGCGCCTTTGCCCTCGGAGTCGACATCGGTCCGGCCGTGGAGAGCATCTACCAGGGGCAGGCGGAACGCGCGTGGAGTATCCTCTCCCCGGCCACCCCGAACTCCTACGATCCGAGCCTCGAAGACAGCTGGGCCTTCGACCCCGATCAGGCCAATGCCCTGCTCAACGCGGCCGGCTGGACCGAGCGCGACTCCGAGGGCTACCGCATGAAAGACGGAGCCCGACTCAGCGCGCAGTGGCTCGCCTACAACCCTGTCTCCGATGCCAACGCGAGCTTCGGAGACGTCGTGCAGTCTGACCTGCGCGAACTCGGCTTTGAAATTGTGCGCGACAACCGTGAAATCGCCCAGTACTACGAAGCATTCGACCAGCGTAATTACGACCTGTCAGACTGGAGTTTTCCCAGTGTCGACGCCGACGTGTTGCGCGCCCACCTGCACAGCGGCGGCTACAAGAACGGCTCATCCACCGCCGATCCGGTCGTTGACACGCTTCTCGACAACGCCATCGCCACGAGCGACCCGGCCGAACGCGAGGCCCTCTACGAGCAGCTACAGCAGTGGAACGCTACCCACGTCGCCATGGTTCCGATCACCGTGCCCACCGCGATCACCGCATACAGCAAGACCATCGAGAACCTGAGCTTCGACCTGTACGGGCAGCCGCTCTTTTACGAGGCGTCCCTCACGACCGCTCCGTGATCGAACGCCACGGGTACGCACGCGGCGCTGGCCGACCGGGCGCTCGCCTGCTCGGTCGGCTCGGCGGCATGGTGCTCGTGGCGTGGGGCGCCGCCACGGTGGGATTCTTCGCATTGCGGCTGATCCCGGGCGACCCGGTGAACGTGCTCATCGGGCTCGGCAACGTCTCGACACAGGTGCGCGACCAGATCCGCGAAGACTGGGGCCTCGCCGACCCGCTTCTCGTGCAATACCTCGGCTACCTCGGCCGCCTCGTGCAGGGCGACCTCGGAACGTCGTACCGTAGGCAGCAACCCGTCGCCGACGTGATCGGCCAGCAACTCGTGCCCACCGTGCAGCTGATGGCCCTCGCCGTTGTGTTCGCCCTCCTGCTCGCGCTCGGGTCGGCATTGCTTGGGCGCGGCCGGCGCACAGCACCGCTGGCCGGCCTGCTCGAACTCGTTGCCGTGTCGTCGCCCACGTTTTGGATCGGTCTCGTGCTGATTAGCGTCTTCGGCTTCGGGCTTGGCTGGTTTCCGGTCGTCGCCACGGTGGGGTTCGGCGCTCTCCTCCTGCCAGCAGCGACCCTCGCCATCCCGGTGGCCGGCATCATCAGCCAGGTGCTGCGGCAGGGCCTCGATGACGCAGCAGCGCTGCCCTTCGTCGACACCGTGCGTGCCCGTGGTGCCAGCCACACCCGGCTCGTCGTGCGCCACACCCTGCGCCACGCCGCCGCCAGCAGCATCACGCTCACTGGGTATATGGTCGGCTCGCTGCTCGGCGGGTCGGTGCTGGTCGAGACCGTCTTTGCCCGCCCAGGGCTTGGCCGCGTAGCCCTCAACGCCATCGTTGACCGGGACGTACCCGTGGTGCTCGGCATTATCGTGCTCGCTGCGGTGGCCTTCTCCGTGATCAACCTGCTCGTCGACCTTGTCGCCGACCGCATCGACCCGCGCCTGGAGACTGAGCAGGCCTACGCATGAGCGTCCTCGTCGCCGTCCGGTCACGTCGAGTCAAGCGGATGCCCGCCCCGGCACTCTGGGCCGCCGCCGGGTTCCTCGTGCTCCTCGTGGTTTCGGCCCTTCTGCCCGGGGTGTTCACCGCCGCTGACCCCCTGCGCACCGACATCGGTGAGGCGCTGCTGGCGCCCGGCCCCGGGCATCCGTTTGGAACGGACCAGACTGGCCGCGACGTGTTCGCCCGGGTGATCTACGGTTCGCGGTACTCGCTCGCCATTGGCTTCGGTGCCACGCTGATCGCTCTGGTCGTGGGGCTCGTGATCGGCTCATTTGCTGGGCTCATGCGCAGCCTTGGTGACGGTGTGCTGAGCCGCGCCATCGAGATCGTGATGGCCTTCCCGGAGTTTCTGCTGGCCTTGATCGTGATCGCAATCATCGGCCCGGGGGAGGCGAGCCTGCTCGTGGCCGTGGCCCTCGCGGTGATCCCCTCATACGCGCGCGTCGCCCGGGTGCAAACCCTCGTGGTCAAGCGCGCCGGCTACGTGGAGGCCGCGCGCACGCTTGGTGTGTCGCCCGCGGTGACCGTGCTGCGCCACGTGCTACCCAACACCCTCGGCCCGCTGCTGGTCATGGCCACCATGGGAGTCGGCACCGCTATCACTGCCGCCGCCGGCCTGAGCTTTCTCGGCCTCGGGCCGAAGCCGCCAACGCCGGAGTGGGGACTCATCCTCTCGGAAGGCCGCAATTTTCTCGCCAGCGCCTGGTGGATCGCCGTGTTCCCCGGGCTCGTGATCACCGCCACCGTGGTGTCGACAAGCATTCTAGGCCGACACCTGCAGGCCCGAAGCGCGCGGCGGCAGCGATGAGCGTCATCACGGTGCGCAACCTGCGCGTGGTTCTGCCGGGCTCGTCGACCGCCGTGGTCGACGGCGTCTCGTTCAGCATTGCCGCCGGGCAATGCCTCGGCATAGTGGGGGAGTCCGGTGCCGGTAAGACGGTGACCGGCCGCAGCCTGATCGGACTCACCCCGGAGGGCGCACGGGTGACTGCCGAGGAACTGACCGTGGCCGGAGTTGACGCTCGAGACCTGACCGAGCCGGCTTGGCGTCGCCTGCGCGGTGCCCGCGTTGGCCTCGTGAGCCAGGACGCCCTCGTCTCCCTTGACCCTCTGCGCCGGGTGGGCGCCGAGGTGGCCGAACCCCTCGAGGTGCACGAACCCACACTCGGCCGCGCCGACCGTGCCGGCCGGGTGCTGCAGCTGCTCGATCAGGTGGCCATGCCAGAGCCCGCCATGCGCGTGCGTCAATACCCGCACGAACTTTCCGGTGGCCTGCGCCAGCGCGCACTCATCGCCTCGGCCCTCGCGGCTTCGCCGGCCGTGCTGATCGCTGACGAACCCACTACAGCCCTCGACGTGACCGTTCAGGCCCAGATTGTGGTCCTGCTGCGCCAGCTGAAGGAGTCGGGCCTCGCGCTGCTGCTGATCAGCCACGACTTTACGATTATCCGCCGGCTCGCCGACGACATCGCCGTGATGAAAGACGGGCGGTTCGTCGAGTTGCAGCCTGCGGCCGACCTGTTCGCCGCGCCGCAGCATCCGTATACTCGCGAGCTTTTGGCGGCGGCGTCGCAGAGCCGACCGCCGGCCCCGCCGAACACCGGCCCCGTGGTGCTCGCCGCGCGGGACCTCGCCAAGACCTACGGCCAGGCGGCCGCGCAGCTACACGCTGTGAACGGGGTCTCGTTCGAGCTGCGCGCCGGCCACACCGTGGGCATCGTGGGCGAGTCGGGGTCGGGCAAGAGCACGGTGGCACGGATGCTGCTGGGCACGGAAACCCCGGACCGCGGCGATGTTCTGTTGCACGGTGAGCCCTGGAGCCGAGTGCCGGAATCGACGCGGCGGGCCCGACGCGGCGGCATCCAGATCATCCACCAGGACTCCCTGAGTGCCTTCGACCCGCGGGCGACAGTACTGCAGATCCTGTCGGAGGCAATCGCTCTGGATGGCACCCGGCTCGGGCGGCGTCGACGGCGCGAACGCCGGGCGCGGGCGATCGAGCTACTCGAGCTGGTGGCACTGAACGATTCCCTGCTGGGGCGGCGGGCGCACCAGCTCTCCGGCGGGCAGCGCCAGCGCGTGGCGATCGCCAGAGCGCTGGCCCGGCAGCCGAGTATCTTGGTCTGTGACGAGCCGGTGTCGGCGCTGGACGCGTCTATTCAGGCCCAGGTTCTCAAGCTGCTGGCATCCTTGCAGGAGACGACGGGGCTGGCAATGGTGTTCATCTCGCACGACCTCGCAGTGGTACGCGCGCTCAGCCACGACATCCTCGTGATGAAGGATGGCGTTGTCGTGGAGCAGGGACCGGCTGCGGCGCTATTTCTTGCGCCGCAGCATCCGTTCACCCGGGAACTGCTCGCCGCGCACGCCACGGCTTAGTCGGATCAGCCAACGGCCGGGTCGAATCCATGAAGACCAAGATCCGACTCATCAATCGCATCGCTTTCGGCTTCACATCCCCGACGCCCTGATCGCCCTCACCGTGCTCAGCCTCGGCGGCCATAAACCGGTACTCCCGAGCAGGGTTTAACCCACGGTTACGACAGGACAGCTTTGACGTACTTGATCGGCTCGACGCTGGCATTGCGGACGACCTGGAGAGATGTGTTGTGCACTTGCGGCGCGTAGTCGGAGACGTTGCGGTCGCGCCGATTGTTCCATGCCGAGTTGTTCTCAAACGTGGCCAGGTGCGCATACTGACCCGCTGAGGACGCTCCCAGCTCAAATGAGCCCTGCGAGCGGATCTCGGCCACGTAGTTCACGACCTCGTTGTGCTCGGCGACAACGACGGCGATCTCGGATCGCAATGTTTGGAACTGGTCGGAACTGGTCGGAACTGAAATAGCGATCCTTGCGGACCTTCCAGATGATCGGGCTGGCGATCAGAACCAGTGCAAGCGCGGCCAAGGCGGCAACTCCGCTTCCGGTGGTTCCGCCAAGGACGAGGGGCGCCGCAATGAGCAGCATGATTTAAAGCGGTTTGGGCATGATGCCATCTTTCCGTGATGTGACGTAGACAAGCTCATTCTGGCGGGCACTTCTGACACAAATGTCTCTTATCCAGCAAAAACGGGTCAACACCTCCAGCGGAAGCGAGGCAGAGGGCAGAGGAAACTCATGCGGGCTGGCGGCTGCGGATTAAATGACGATGCACGGCCAGGGATGCTCGAACGGCCGCTTTTTGGCGCTGCGAATTGTCCTGGTCGTGCGGTGGAGCGATGAGTGGCGGGTGGGTGCGCGAGGTTATGTTCGGAGCGGCGGGTCGAGTTCTGCGCCGTCTGCGGCGCCGGGTAGCACCTTGAGTGGCAAGTTGGCCTTGTAGTTGGAGTGGCCATCGCGGTCCCGACGTCGAGTCGTTGAACGTAACGGCCCCATGCCCGTTGGGGCAGTCGGTTTGCCTTGCGTTGCCTGCGTGGCACGGTCAGTGAGGAACTTAGGACGACATCTAATGCGTTGCCACTCGCGTTCACGGAGTTCTCCCGCCCGTGAACAGATACGCAATCATGGGTACGCTCGATGGAGTGCGTTTGCAGAACTAGTTGACGTGCCGCTCGGCGGGCAATGTCCCGTCGCGTTCAGCTCGAACGTGAAGGAAACACCGTGTCTGATCACGCAAGAATCAAGGGCCACACCGTGACCCGCACCGTGCACATCGAGGCCTCGCGCGCGAGCGTCTGGAAGGCGCTGACCGACCCCGAGGTGATGGTCAAGTGGTTCGGCGACGGTGTGGAGTTCGCCGCGCTCGAGCCCGGTGCTAACGGGAGAATCGACTGGGATGATTACGGCAGCTTCCCGATCGAAATCACCGAGGTGGTGCCCGACGGCTCGTTCGGCTTCCGTTGGTCGGGAATCCCCGCCGAAGAGCTCGACGAGTACTCGACGTACGTGCGATTTACCATCGCCGATGCTGGTACCGGGACGGATGTCACGGTGATCGAATCGGGCTTCGACACACTGCCCGGCGGCACCCGCTACCGTCGCGAACGTCTTGAGCAGAACCGAGAGGGCTGGGACGTCGAACTCGACGAGCTCGCGATCCTACTCGAGGGTGTCACCCAGTAGTTAACGAATACGGGAGAGTCGCTCGACGAGTTGGCCACGTTGCTCGGCCGGTCGAGGAATATTTGGCAGAGCGCAGAGGATGTGCGCGAAATTGCCGAAAAATTGTCCACTGATTCCGCGGCCTCCGACTTATAGGAACAACCCGCCACAGAAAACCCCCTGCATCCCCTTGTTTCACTGGGATGCAAGGGGTTTTTTCTTGCCTGGATTGACCCAGCGGTAACGCAGCGGTAACGGGAACAGCTGTGAGCGGGTGTGAGCAAGTGCGAGTTGAGGCGCGTGGTAGTGAGGCAACCCCCGCGACAGCCGGATAGCCGGCTTCTTCCTGGCTACGATCTCCATGGTGCGCCATGGCGCCTGGAGAGCAGCCGATTCGACGTCCTCGCATCGGTGACGGCGAGGGGGTGCGCTGCCGGTGAGCGCATGGAGATGCACGGCCTCGACACGCCCACCATGTCTGGGAATATGCTGTGTGGCCGATGTCTCTGAAATGCACACTCATACACCCTCGTCGGAACGTGTACTTGTCCGGAAGCGATGCGACCCATCTGCGCCGGCGCTGACCAGTAACAGCAACACCCCTGATTTCCGGCACGACGAGGCGCACCCGAAACCCGCCGAAGATGAAGTACGGGGGCGCGTACGTTAGTACTGGGCGAACGTGAGCAGAAACCCGGCGCGGTCAAGGATGTTGTTCTGGTGCCGTTCGCGGTGGCGGCTCATGTCACGCAGTCTTCGAGGTCGTGGGCCATAGGCGAACGACCTGCTGTTCTTCGAGGCTGTCATAGGGCCGGGGGTGCGTCGCACGTCGCAGCCGCGCTCACAGATCTGTTCGCTTGTACGGTGAGATTGAGGCCAAGGTGCGAGCGGCAAGCGTGTCGCACCCCATCCACGCGCATCTTATTGCGTGCGTCGTCTCTAATCAGCGGAACCGGACCTATCCACGACAGTTCGCGACTCTGTCTCCACCGCGCGTGGACAGCAGACGGAACTCGACATCGTCGCGGTCGGCATGATCATCGAAGGTCCCACGGTCATGCCCCCACCGACGAGGAGCGATGACCACTTCGGTTCCCGCCGACGCACCCTTCACGCGCTGCTGCGCCGGTCTGTCTCCGGGGCGGTTCCTCGAAGGAAAAAGGCCCCCAGTGTTCCGGCAAGGGTGGCGAACACGGCGACCGAGTAGGTCGCCAAGAGGATATGTAGCACCCGCGGGAACCCGTCAACCGACGTGATCCCGGACCCGGTCACCGTTGTCAGGGTCGCTTCGAAGAGGGCATCCGCGTAGCTATCGTAGGTGCCCGTTGCGTACAGAAGCTGGCTTGACCCGAGCGCGACGACTGCAGTCACCGCCGCCAGCCACCCGATGCGACTGGTCAGCAGCCGTCCGGCGGAACGTGTGCCCCGAACACTCGCCGACAGGATGCCGCCCAGGCGTCCCACACGAGCCAGACGAAACAGTCGCAAGGACTGGAGCGATCTGAAGAAGCGGAGGAAGGGCACAAGCAGGAAGATCACCTGCCACCAGTTCCGCTTCCAGAACCTCAGCTGGAAGCGTGCGACGTAGGCCCGCAGGAGGAATTCGGCGACGAAGACGAGCCAGAAGACCCAGCCGAGAATCGTCAGACCGCTGACAAGGGCCTCTTGGGTTGCCACCAGTTGCCCGAGGACGACGAACAGAAAGAGCAGACCGAGTATCCCCATCGGTTTGTCCAGTGACCTCGCGAAGGACTCCGCTCGGCTGAGTTTCGCCTCGCGCACCGCAGAGTCGTCGATAGTGTCAACGATTGCCGACCACCCTCCTCTTGTCCTAAGCTCTCACGGGTTCTTTCAGGCAATTCTTTCGTATTCCGGCCTTGCTGCAATGGCAACGCCCGAACGAGCGTCGCGGATTACGAGTCATCCGCGCTCGCACACCCTGTACCGTCTAAGAGACATGCTCATCTAACCCGGAGGACGACATGGCGCTGAGTAACCCGCGACGGCGAGGAACACGCCGCCTGGCCGAGAGCCTCAGCGCGCAACTGTGGCCCGTCCCCGCCATCGCGATCTCGCTCGCTATTGGGCTTGGCATCGGGCTCCCCATCCTCGACCAAGCGATCGACGACGATCTGCCCGCGTGGCTCACCGTCTACCTGTTCCAGGGGGGAGCGGATGCCGCTCGCGCCGTGCTTCAGGCGATTTCCGGGTCGCTCATCACGGTCACCGCGCTGACCTTCTCACTCACCGTCGTCACCCTTCAGCTTGCGAGCAGCCAGTTCTCGCCGAGGCTGCTGCGCACATTCACCAGCGACCGGATCGTGCACACCACCCTAGGGCTGCTGCTCGGCACCTTCGTGTATTCCCTGACGGTGCTGCGCACCGTGCGCACGGGCGACGACAACCGGGATGTGTTCATCCCGCAGATGGCGACGACATTCGCCTATGTGCTCGCGGTCGCGAGTGTCATCGGCCTGGTTGCCTTTCTCGCGCACCTCGTGCGCGAGCTGCGGATCGAGACGATGCTGACCACGGTGCACCGGGAGGCATCCGGTGAGCTCGAGCGCACGTTCCCCGAAGATGCCGGAGCAACGGTGACCGTGCCGTCCGGGGGAGGCTCGGGCGAGATCCTAGTGGGTGCGGCAGAATCTGGGTTCCTCCTCTCGGTTGACGAGCACTCCTTGCGCGAGGTCGCGACCGCCCACTCCGTGGTTATCCGGATCGATGCGCTGCCCGGCTCGTCCCTGGTGCGCGGAGTGCCGCTCGCGACGGTCTGGCCGCAACAGGCGGGCACGGTGATCGCCGCGGACGACGTGGCCGAGCTGCAGACGAGGGTGGCGGCGGCGGTGTCGAGCGGTTCAGAGCGAACGATCGTGCAGGATGCCGGCTTCGGACTGCGCCAGCTCATCGACGTGACGGCCAAGGCGCTCTCGCCGGGCATCAACGACCCGACGACCGCAGTGCACGCGCTCGGGCACGCCGCGGCGCTGCTGTGCGATCTCGCGGGCCGGGACCTCGGGCCTCGACTGCTACGCAACGACCGCGATCGGGTGTGTGTGATCGTGCGCCGGCCGTCCTTCGGCCACTTCCTCGACCTCGTGGTCGCACAACCGCGCCTCTACGGCATTGCCGACCCCGCGGTCACGGGCCGGCTGCTGCGCCTGCTGCAGGAAGTCGCCTGGAACGGCGAGCACCCTGCGGTGCTCGCCGCGGTGCGCGATCAACTGGCGCGGATGCGGGAAGCGATGGCCCGGCAGGAGTGGATCGCCGCGGATCGCTCCCGGCTGAACGTGCTCGCGACCGAGGTCGACGATGCGCTCGACGGACGCTGGTCTGCCACGGCCTACGAAACAGCCTGAGCGGTCCGGAGCGCCTCAGTCCCCGGGTGTGGTACTCGGCTCCGGCACGATACGGCGCCTCGTCGATGACCGGGCTGAGATCGGCGCCGTCGGGAGATTCGAGAGTGCCCTGACGCTGGTCGAGCGAGATATGGGCCCTGGGGACCTGGGATCGGTCGTAGTCGACGTCGCCGGGACCCGGGTTCGGGAGGAGGTCCTCCACTAGCACGAGGGTGAAGCCTCGGGCCCTCAGGTCGGTGATGATTCCGGGCACCGCGTCGACCGCGGCCGTGACGCTGGCGTCCGCGATCATCGCCCATCGAATCGATGGTTCGGCGCTCTCAGAAGTTCCGGGCGAGCCACAAGCTCCGACGCCGATTCGTCCGAGGAACTCTAAAGGTCTAAATCTAAACAGCCTGTGTCGTGGGCCGAACCTCCAGAGGGACGGTCCGGGTCTGAATCTTCAGAGCGATGCGTGCCAGGTTCGCTGAGTGGCGAGCCGGGCGGTCAGGAAGAGCGCAACGCCGACGATTCCGAGGATCGCGGCGAACGTGATTCCCCAGTCCCACACGCTCGACTCGGTATGCACCAGGAGGAGTTCGCGGTTGCTCGTGAAATAGGAGCATCGGACCCCGACGGGAAAGAACGAAAATGCACCGTCCGCGGTCCAGCCTGCTGAGGGCAGAGCCAGCTTGCCTAGCTCGGGGTTCTGATAGCAGGATTCGCCGATACCCGCATGTGAGATGAACGCCAACTGCAGCCCAGCCAAGGCCATGAGGGCCATCGACGGGAGGCCGAGGATCCAAGACCGCGCAGTCACGGCGAGGAGCACGGGAAAAACCGGTCTGTGGAGTTTCATTTCGTGTACCCCCTCCTTAACAAAGTACGTGCTACCAGACACCAGGTAAGCGTTTAGGGACTGACTGGAAAAAGTCGCCTGCAGACAGAGTCAAGGCCCATAGCCGAACGTTGAGCGGCGCGGAGCCACGCCTGATCCGCAAGCCCTTGCAGCACACGGGACACAAATCGTCCGCAGTTCCGGGTAAAAGTCTCAGCTAGAAATCAATCCAACGACCATCTGGAGCTTGCGAAATCGCTTTCACGGAACTACTTGGAGGGTTCCTCTCCGCATAGAAGACCAATACCGCGGCGACGATCGCCGCCACGACCGCCAGCACGAGAGCTATCGCGACGATGAGTATCATCCAGGAGGCGGATCCTCGCACCGAATCCGCTATTCCTGCGATGGCTCCCAACAGCATGGTTCCCGCGGCTGCCCCGACGGCGGCCAGCGAAACGCGCATGCCTGGCCGTCTCTCAAACCATCGGTCAAACAGTGCAATGGAGGCCCAACCTCCAACACCGGCCCCGAGCATATCCGCGCACGGCGCGCAAACTCGGTATCGATCGGAGCCCGAGCGATGTCCGGCCCGTGCATTGGCGCCGTCGCCCGTAAGCCGGAGCATGACTGCCCCAGGACGACGGCCTCCTGATGGATTCCCCGGGCGGAGACCAGCGCGGTGCGAAGTCGCCCTTTCGCGGTCGCGTACCGTGACCGTGCTGTTGACGCAGTGATTTCGAACGTTTCGAAGAGCAGGTCGGGGTCGGTGACGTGCGGGAGGGCGGTGAGGGTCGCCATGATCCCCGATCCTCCCCTATCCGGCCGGAGGCGACCCCCACCGCATCAGCCACGCCAGGAGATAGGCACGGCTGTTGCCGTCGTCGATCCTCTCCTCCGGCAGACTCTCGGCGTCCGCCAAGGCTGCGGATGCGGCCTCCCGGCCCTGCAACGCGGCGTACATCAGTAGGTAGTCCCCGAACATCACGTCGTACCGATCCGCGTCGACGCCGCCGGTCGGCAACGCGTCGGCGAGGTTTGCCTGCACCCGGTCGGGGTCGCCGCCGAGGTATCCGGCGACGGGGCTCATCGGCAGCACCAGGATGCCGAGCATGGCGCTGGATTCGGCGCTGAACCAGGTGGCGTAGTCGCGCTTGCCTCCCCACACCAGTGAGGTGACGGTGTGTTCGAAGCCCTCATAGACCGGGTCAGCCAGGTCGAAGTCGGTCCAGTAGGCGCGGGAGGATGCCGCCTCGCTGGAAAGCATCCACTCGGCCTCGGTCGCCAGATCCGCCTGCCCGCTCACGCCGCCCCACAGGGCCAGGCCGTTCCACGCGGTCACGGCTTCGGAGCTGGATTCCTGGTTGTTGCCGTCGCCGAACGGCGAGGTGCCGCTGGCCCAGGAATGGCCGGCGTAGGCGTCGAAAACCCGGCGGTCGGGGAAGAAGTCGCTGCCACCACTCGTGGCCAGGTCGGCGGCGAGCAGGTTCATCACCGGTGCCCAGCGCCCGACGGCCTCGGGGTCGTCGGCCGCGACCACCGCGGCGGCGTAGAAGAAGTAGCCGTAGTGGAAGTGGTGGTCGTTGAATTCCTCGGAGCCGAACGAGGTGGCCAGGCCCACAAGACCTTTGGCGTCCGGGTCGTAGACGAAGCAGCGCTCGGTGCCGTCGACGCACCCGTCCGGGTCCATCCACTGGTCCAATGCCTTGGTCAGTCGATCGGTCAGCTCTGTCACGGCATCGTCGGCGCCCACCTGCCGGGCCACCTCGAGCAGGTTGGCGGCCCGGTAAAAGGACTTGCCGCCGAAGTAGGTGTCCGCGGCGAAGGTCTTCGTGGCCGCCACATCCGATCGCACCTGGTCGGCCAGGCGCTGACGTTCATCGTCGCTGAGCCCCGTGAGGTCCAAGGCACCCGACGGCGCGATCGTGGGCACAGACCAGGACAGCGTCGTGCCAAGGCACACCGAGAGCCCCCCATAGATGCTCGAGTATTCCCCCTCTCCGCAGTCGACGTCATCCGCGAGGCCCGCCAGTTGATGCGGCATCGCGGCGACCAGGGTGTCGCCGCCGTCACTGGTGTCGTAGTGGATGGTCGTGGTCGCTGATTCCGCATCGGTTCGGTACTCGACGCTGGTGCCCACAACCGGGTGCACCGCTGCCTCGGCGAAGGTTTCGAGCTCGCCGCCTTCCGGCAGTGCGAACCAGGTGACGGATTGGCCGGCCTCGAGCGACAGGTCGGTGCCGTCTGAAAGCGTTCCCGCGCTGACCAGGCCGTAGGTGCTGCCGGCCACGTCGGCCGTCCACACGCCATCCGCTGTCTCCGTAAAGGCGGTCGACATTGACACGGCAACATCCGTCGCCGCCGTGAACGACACGAACGGTGAGCCTCGGGCGATCACCGTGCGGCCGAGCTCCGAACCATCGCTGGACTGGCTGACGGTGACCGACGCCTCATCGTATGCCGTCACCTCCTGATCCGGGTTACCTTCGGATGCGCCGATGCGTACGCCGATCTGCCCGGTGAAGCCGCCGCGGATCACGTTGGTGTCAGCTGACACCTCCGGCAGTCCGAAGGCGAATCCACTGTCGGTGAGTTGGAACGACAGCGGCAATGGGAACACGGGCATGGACTCCTCACCGAACACCAGGCCGGAGAACCACCGGTTGGTCGGCGGGATGAGCCCGTCGGCCAGTCGCGCTGCCGGTAGGTCCTTCACGGTCCGTTGAGGCATGTCCTCGACGAGCGAGGAAACCTCGCTGGTGGGGAAGACGGCCGCCCCCGACGAGGCCGCTTTAGCCGTTGCCGGCGCCGAGGTCGGCGCCGAGGTCGGCGCGGGGGCATCCGTCATGGTGCACGCCGCGAGGGCAACGACAGTCAGGACGGCAGCGGCCACGGTGATCGATATCTTCGGTGACTTGTGCATACTCATAGGCCGATCGTTTGAAGGAAGTTGAACAGGCCGTCGCTGGCGCCGGCGAGGGGGCCGTCGTCGCGCAGGGCGATCGTCGCCGTCACCGGCGTTCCGGGAGCGATGAGACCGTTCGAGGCACCGTCGACCAGGTCTGGACTGAGCACCTTGGCCGTGGTCTCCGCCTGGCCGTCCGTCGTCTGCACATCCAGGGCTTCCATGGTGCCGGCCATCCGGGTCTGATTGGGCAGCACGATGTCCACGGCAGCGCCGGGTTCGATTCTGGCGTAGTCGCCGCTGGTGAGCACGTAGTCTGCTGACACGAACAGGGAACCGGTCTTGTCGATGACGGCGAGCACCTGGCCGGCCTGAACGAACGAGGCTCGCTCGGTGCTGATGTCGGTGACGGTGCCGTCGACGGACGCGGTGAGGGTGAGCACCCCGTCGTCGGCCACCGAGTATGCGACGGTGTCCGCCGTCACCAGCCCCTCGGCGAGATCGGCCAGCAGGGTGGGACTGTGCAGTGTGAACAAGGGTTGGCCCGCCGTGACCTGGTCGCCATCGTCGACGAGTCGGTCCAGTACGGTTCCGCCGTAGTCGGATCCCACCGGATACTCGGCCGCTTGGATCGAGGCCGAAACGCTCATCACCTGCGCCTGCCGTTGATTGAAGATCAGCGTGAGCACGGCCACGATGCCGACGACCATGATGAGGCCGAAAAAGAGTTTGAATCGATTGGCCCAGGTCATGCGGGCACCACCTCTCGGGTCTGTCCGTGCGGGGAGGATACGGGTCGGCCTTCGGGTGCCGATCGCCGCCCTGACATGCGACGCCGGGAGCGGGCCTGCCGTGCCCGGCGCGACTCGAACATGGCCGTGACAACGAAGGTGCCGAGGATGAGGGTGTTCGTCACGTTCCAGGCCGTGGCCAGGGTGAGCGTGCCGATGCCGACATCACGCCAGATTGCAACCATCGAGGTCAGGAGGAGGAATACGAAGAACAGCACCTGGGGGATCATGAAGTCGAACGGCGACCGCACCCTGGATTTGTCGCCGGTGGCGCTCCAGTGCTGCTCTTTGCCGACGAGGACGTTGATCAGCGCTGCCACGTAGATGGGGAACGATGCTGTGACGAGCATGAGAGTCTCCCAGCGGAACGAGCCCATCGTGTAGAACGCCAGCACCACCTGCATCAGATAAAAGCCCGCGTAGTACAGCAGCCAGGTCACCACGGTTGTGGAGATGTTCATCGGTTGCAGGTCGAAGAAGATTTCCAGTGGCGGCACCAGCAACAGCAGCAGGGGGGCGATCCCGGTGAGGTAGAAGGATGCCGTCACCAGGTACTGCAGGCGCTGGTCGAAGGTGAGACTGCGGCGCCGGCTCAGCGGGTTGCTCTGAAACAGGATCTCGAAGCCGCCGGTAGCCCAGCGCAGCTGCTGCTTGGTGTACGCCTCCACGGTGTCTGGTGCATGCCCGGTCGCCAGCACCGTGGGGATGTAGATGGTCTTCCAGCCCCGCTCGTGCAGTTTGAGCGACGTCCAGACGTCTTCGGACTTGGAGTCGGTGTACATGCCACCAACGTCGTTGATGGCATCCCGGCGGAAGATAACGTTGGTTCCCACGCAGAACGCGGCGTTGAACCGGTTGCGTCCGGGTTGGATGAACCTGTAGAAAACGGCTTGCATGTATCCGGCGCCGCGCGAGATGACGTTGTGCAGGTTGCTGTAGGCCTGCGGGGTCTGCACGAAGGCGACCTTGTCATCGATGAAGAACGGCAGGGTCTCGATCAGGAACTCGCGTTCGGGCACGAAGTCAGCGTCGAAGATCACGAAGTACTCCGCCGTGCTCATCGTGAGCGCGTGATTGACGTTGCCCGCCTTGGCGCCATTCGAGCTCAGCCGGCGGAGGTAGCGCACGCCCAACTCCGCGGCAAGGTCACGTACGTCGTCTGAGTGGCCGTCATCGAGCACCCAGGTCAGGTGCTCGCCCTGCATCGCCCGCACCGCGGTAACAGTTGTCCGGATCACGTCGATGTCCTCGCCATAGGTGGTGACGAACACGTCGACGGTGGCCGGCTGGTCGCCCAGGTGCAGGGGCCACCGCTCTGGCCGGTCCGCCAAGCCATCCTTGGCAACGGATCGGGTGTGCACGAGGCTCGCCCGCGCCTGGTGGAAGTTGAATTCCCGTGGGTCGCCCGACCCGGACAGGATCGTCCACATGGACAGCAGTGCCTGGAAGATCAGGATCGACTCGGCCAGGATGACCAGCGAATAGGGCAACCAGTCTCCTCGACTGGCCGGGTTCAACAAGAATGACGAGTAGGCGAGGATGCCGAGGGTGGCGATCAGCACCAGCATCACGAGCGACGGCGACTGGGCGTGGGCCGAGGCCGTTGGTCGGCGCGGGCGGATGCCGGTCGTCGCTTCGTGCGCGGGGATCCGGTGCATGGCTTCCGGTAGTACCACCGATTCCGGTGGAATGGGTGCGCCATCGCGGGGATGGAGGGTGGCCATCTGTCTCTCTTTCACTGCCGGATTCGGGTCCGGGATTCGCAAACGGGGTCTCGGGCGAGGTTCGCGGGGGTGTGCTGAACGTCGATAGTGCCCGGGAGCGCACGTGAAGGACCCATCTTGACAGGCAGGGAATGCTGACTGGAGGAGAATGGGTGGGCTTCGTCGGCCGTGGTTCGCAGGATCTATCGAGATCGAGATCGGGATCCGAAACGGATCGGGATGAGGAAGCAACGACGAGGCGCCACTGGGTCTGGGTGGCTGAGACAACGAGCGGGAAGGTCTAGTTCGACCGTTCGATGTGGCGGTTATAAGCACGCTAAGAGAAGATCAAACGATCCGCAAAGTCGTTGCCGAAGATTTCTCGCTTTCGTAACAACACCGTAACCTCGCTATAGGCCGCCTGCCGACCGGCGCCGCTGCAGCATGGGGCAGATCGGACACCCCACCGGCGGCATCGGAGACCGGGTTCAGGCTGAAGCGGGACGCGCAGGCATACCTCGACACCGTTGAGGTGTCGAGGCTCCAGGGGGCGTACATCGCGCCGAGCGACGGTCTCTCGCTCGTGTGTGTTCTCGGAGCAGACTGGCTCGCGGCGCACAAGACCGCCGTCAAGCCGACGTGGGGAGCCCGTGCCGTCGGCTCGATCCGTCACACCACGGTGCAGACCTGGATCTCGAAACTTGCGTAGGACCAGCGGCCGGCGCGCATACCTCTCGCACCAGCAGGTCGAGCGGCTGGCTGTGGAATCGAAATACCCCGACTTCGTTGGCTTTCTGGCGTACACCGGTCTCAGGTGGGGGGAGGCGACCGGACTCAGGGTCAGGCACATCGACCAGGCGACGCGGAGCTTCCGGATTGAGGAGGACGCCGTCAGTGTGAACGGCTATGTCGTGGTCGGCACTCCGAAGACCCACGAGTGCCGCTCGGTCGACTACCCGGCATTCCTGGACAGCGCGATAGCGAACGCGAGCCAGGGCAACAGTGCCGACGCGCTGCTCTGGGGTGACGGCGTGATTAACCTGACCCCAGGCCATGCGCACAAGGGCTGGTTCAGGGGTGCCGTCATGCGCGTGCGTGCCTCCGAGGAGAAACAGCCAGCGAGGCCAAGCGCCTCAAGCGGGAGGAGCCTCCGATCATGCCGCGGGTGACCCCGCACGACCTGCGACACACGGCGGCATCACTCGCGATCAGCGCGGGCGCGAACGTCAAAGCGGTGCAGCGAATGCTCGGCCACGCTTCCGCCGCGATGACTCTCGACCGCTCTGCCGACCTGTTCGGGGACGACCGGGACGACGTTGCCGAGGCACTCGACGCAGGAAACCGGCGCCATATCCTCGTAAACCAGTCGATTCGGGGGTGTTGGGCGACGAGCATCGGGTCGTGATACGGGTTCAAATCCCACCGGTACCGCGCCAGGGTTGTTCTTAGAACTGGTTGATTCTGTTCCTAGAACTCGTCCCAAAACGAATGGCCTCCGACGTTTCGGAGGCCGTTCGTCGATTCCGGGGTGGATTGTCCTCGCGGGGAGGGGTTTCCTGAACAGTATCCCCTGGAGGCAACGAGGGCCCCGGTCACGTCACTCGAACGCCGACTGGAGCGACCTGCTTCGGCGTCGACGTGGTTCAGGCGCGCGCTATCGTGCGTGAGTGCGGGCGAAGGCGGATGCCGCGGCGACCTGCTCCGGCGCCGGCCGCACCCCGGTGTAGCGCTCGAACTGCTCCGCTGCCTGCAGCGCGATGACCTCGGCCCCCGTGATCACGGTCTTGCCTGCCGCGCGCGCGGCCCGGATGAGCGGAGTCTCCGCGGGCAACGCCACCACGTCGAACACGCAGGTCGCGTCGGCGAGCACCTCGGCGGAATAGGACAGGTCGTTCGCCTCGGCACCGCCGGTCATGCCGATCGGGGTGACGTTCACGAGCAGCGGTGCGGTGAGGCCGGTCGGCTCGGCCGCCCAGCGGTAGCCGAGCTCGGTGGCGAGAGTCCGGCCTCGAGCCTCGTTCCGGGCGATCAGGGTGCCGTGCTCGAACCCGGAATCGCGGAAGGCCGCTGCGACGGCCTTCGCCATTCCGCCGCTGCCGCGGAGCAGGAACGGGGTGGTCGGGTCGAGGGCGCGCGCGCGGATCAGATCGGCGGCGGCGATGTAGTCCGTGTTCGAGGCCCGCAGGCAGCCGTTGTCGTTGACGATCGTATTGATCGACGCGATGGCGCTCGCCGAGTCATCCAACTCGTCGACCAGGGCGATGACGTCTTCCTTGAAGGGCATCGACACGGAGCAGCCACGGATGCCCAACGCCCGCACGCCGCCGATCGCGGCGGCAAGATTCGTCGTGGTGAACGCCTTGTAGATGAAATCGAGCCCCAGCTCGGCGTACAGGTAATTGTGGAAACGCGTGCCGAAATTGCTGGGCCGGGTGGCCAGGGAGATGCACAGGCGGGTGTCTTTGGTGAGCAGGGGCTGCAGTGTCATGCGGTCAAGTTTAGGAGCGGAAGCGCCGGCGCAAGCCCGGGCGGGAGGAGCGGGACCCAGTCAGCCGGCGGTGGACTCCCGCACGATCAGCTCCGGTTGGAACTCGATCTGCTCGTGCACGAAATCGTCGCCGCCGGCGGCTTCGCGCAGCAGCAGGTCGACGGCCGTGTGGCCGATCAGGGCGCTCGGCTGGCGGATCGAGGAGAGCGGCACGATGGCTGCCGCCGCGAAAGCGATGTCGTCGTAGCCGATGAGCGCCACGTCTTCGGGGACCCGCACATCGCCCAGCATGCTCAGGGCCTGCAGCACGCCGATGGCGAGCAGGTCGTTCGCCGCGAACACGGCGTCCGGCCGGTCGACCGGGTCGCGGGCGCGCAACTGCTCGCCCACGAAACGCCCCTGCAGCACCGAGAGGGACTCCGTGCTGATCACCTCGAGCGACACGTTCGGATGCTCCCGCACGGCCTGGCGCGCGCCCTCCAGCCGGTCGGCAACCTGACGGATGCTCTGCGGCCCACCCACGAACGCGATCCGGGTGCGCCCAATCGAGGCCAGGTGCTCCGCGGCGAGGTGCCCGCCGGCCACGTCGTCGACGGCCACGGAGGAGAAGCTGTGGTCGGCTGTCTGCCGGTCGACGAGAACGGTGGGAGTGCCGCGGGCGCGCAGCCGCACGAGCCGGTCCCCGACCTCGCCGAGCGGGGAGATCAAGACTCCGTGCACACGCTGCTCTTCGAACAGGTCGAGGTAGGCACTCTCCCGGTCGATGTTCTCGTCGCTGTTGCCGAGAAGCAGGGTGAGACCCGCTTCGGCGGCCCGGTCCTCGGCGCCGCGCGCGATATCCGTGAAGAACGGGTTGGCGACGTCGAGCACGACGAGCCCGATGCTGCGGCTGCGGCCGGCCCGCAGTTGCCGGGCAGCGTCGTTGCGCACGAAGCCGAGGTCGGAGATTGCCGTCTGCACCCGTTCCACGGTTGCCGGGGAAACCTTGCCCGGCCGGTTGAGCACATTGGAGACGGTGCCGACCGACACCCCGGCGCGAGCCGCGACTTCGCGCACACTCACCGTTGCCATCGTCACCCTTTCGCCCCGCGCGTTGCTGCCTCTAGGTGAAGTGTAGATCACCGCACCGCAGATTGAAACGAATCAATACGCGAGACCCATTCGAGGTCTCGGTTGAATCTCATTGCGGGAATTGCACTTTTTCTGCTGTTGACGGATGCCCCAACCTCACCCTATATTCGCTGATACACGATCTCTGAAACGATTCACCCTCAATGTGGAGGCACTCGACGCCATGCAAACTGAATCCCTGCCCGCAGGCGATCGGCCACCCGAACCTCGCTTGACCCTCTCCGGTGCCGTCAAGGCATTCGGACCGGTCGTCGCCCTCGCAGACGGGAACATCGAAATCCTCCCGGGTGAGATCCACGCCCTGGTCGGGGAGAATGGGGCCGGCAAGTCCACCCTCGTGAAAATCCTGGCCGGGCTCTACCGCCTCGACGCCGGTGAGTTCCAGGTTGAAGGGCAGCCGGTGTCGTTCCGCACCGTGGCCGACAGCAAGGGCGCCGGCATCTCCGTGATCTATCAGGAACCCACCCTGTTCCCCGACCTCACGGTGGCCGAGAACATCTTCATCGGGCGCCAGCCGAAAGGCAGGCTGGGCCTGATCAGTCGGGCCGCCATGCGCACCGCCGCCCGCGACCTGTTCGACCAGCTCGGCGTGCGCATCGACCCCAACCGGGTGGCCGAGGGCCTGTCGATTGCCGACCAGCAGATCATCGAGATCGCCAAGGCCATCTCCCAGGGCGCCATGGTGCTCGTCATGGACGAGCCGACCGCCGCGCTGTCGGGCATCGAGGTGGAGCGCCTGTTCCAAGTTGCCCGCAACCTGCGGGGCCAGGGCGCGGGCATCCTCTTCATCTCGCACCGGTTCGACGAGGTGTTCGCCCTCTGCGACCGCATCACCGTGATGCGGGACGGCCGCTACATCGCGACTCACGTCACCAGCACGGTGACCGTCGACGCGATCGTGCACGAGATGGTGGGACGCGATGTCGGGGCGCTGTTCCCCAAGGAGGTCGCCCCGGTGGGCGACACCGTGCTCTCCGTGAAGGGGCTCGGCCGCGCCGGCCTCTTCGCAGACGTGACCTTCGACGTCAAGGCCGGCGAGGTCGTGGCCCTCGCCGGACTCGTCGGGGCCGGGCGCACGGAGGTCGCCCGGGCCGTCTTCGGCATCGACCCCTACGACCGCGGCACGGTCGAGTTCCTCGGACAGCGCCTCAAAGCGCACAGCCCCAAGGCCGCGATCGACGCCGGCATGGGTTTCGTGCCCGAGGACCGCCGCAAGCAGGGACTCGTGATGGACCTGTCCGTGGGCCGCAACACCGCGCTGACCCTGCGCGACCGGGTCGCCCGCTTCGGCATCATCAACGGCCGCGCCGAACGCGCCGCCGCCGTCGAGTGGAGCCGGCGGCTGCAGGTCAAGACCTCCTCGCAGGAATACGCCGCATCCACCCTCTCCGGCGGAAACCAGCAGAAGGTCGTGCTCGCCAAGTGGTTGGCCACCGACCCGAAGTTTCTGATCGTCGACGAACCCACTCGCGGCATCGATGTAGGTACCAAGAGCGAGGTTCACCGGCTCATCTCCGACCTCGCCAATCGGGGAATCGCCATCCTGATGATCTCGAGCGAACTGCCCGAGGTGCTCGGCATGGCCGACCGGGTGCTCGTCATGCACGAGGGGCGCATCACCGCCGAGCTGAGCCGCGCCGAAGCCACTCCCGAATCGATCATGCACGCGGCCACCGCGTCACTGGAGCGTACACAATGACCACTGCCCCGACCCGGCCGCCCGGCACGGGTGAGCACACCCCCGCCGCGGCGCCGTCCCGACTGGGAGCCCTCCTCCGCCTTCGGGAACTGCCCGTCACCGTGGCGCTGATCGCCCTGGTGATCATCACCACCGTGGTGAACCCGCTATTCCTCAGTCCCCAGGGGGTCAAGGACCTGCTGCTGAACGCGACCATCGTGATCATCCTCGCCGTCGGCCAGGCCCTCGTGATCATCACCCGCAACGTCGACCTCTCGGTCGGCTCCATCCTCGGCCTGGTCGCGTTCGGCACCGGCACCCTCTTCGCGACCGTTCCGGGCCTCCCGATCATCGTCGTGTTCCTGGCCGGGATGCTGCTGGGCGCCGTCCTCGGCGCGATCAACGGCCTCCTGGTGACGGTCGCCAAGGTTCCCGCGCTCGTGATCACCCTCGGCACGCTCTATATCTATCGCGGGCTCAACAACGCCTGGGCCGGCGGCACGCAGTACTTCGCCGGGGACCGGCCCGACGCTTTCGGTTCGCTCTCGGTCGACACCGTGCTCGGCTTTCCGCTGATCACCCTGATCGCCATCGTCGTCGTCGTGATCGTGGCCGTCTACCTGGCGGGCACACGCCCCGGCCGCGACCTCTACGCGATCGGCTCGGACCCGGATGCCGCGACACTGTTCGGCATCCCGGTCAGCCGCCGCGTGTTCCTGGCCTTCCTGACCAACGGGGTGCTCGCCGGCCTCGCCGGGGTGCTCTACGCCAGCCGCTTCAACTCGGTCGGAGCCACCACCGGCAGCGGACTCGAGCTTGCCGTCGTCGCCGCGGCGGTCGTCGGCGGTGTGGCCATCTTCGGCGGCAGTGGCTCGGTCGTCGGCGCGGCCATGGGGGCCTTGCTCCTCACCACCATCACCAGCGCTCTCACGGCCCTGCGGGTCGACAAGTTCTGGCAAGAGGCCATCGTCGGCGTGCTGATCCTCAGCGCCATCATCATCGACCGGATCGCCAGCGTGCGAACGGCCCGCAAGCTCCGAACCAGTGAGGCCCGCAATGTCTGAGCCCAGCTCTTCCGCCATCCGCAGCGCGCCGGTGCCGCCGGCGGACAAGATCTCCTCCCTCGACACCCGGCTCATCGACACCACCAAGACCCTGCCGACCGAGCCGAAGGGCCGCACCGGGGCCGCCCGCATCCTGCTCGGCCGCGACGCGATCATGATCTACCTGCTGCTCGCCTTCGTGCTCTACGCGAGCATCGCGATTCCTCGCTTCGCCTCCCCGGTCACGGTCGGCTTCCTGCTGCTCGACGTGATCCCGGTGCTCCTGATCGCCATGCCGATGACCCTGGTCATCATCACCGGCGAGATCGACCTGTCCGTGGCAAGCATCGCCGGGCTGACCAGCGCGCTGATGGGCGTGCTCTGGGCCTCCGGCCTCGACATCGAGCTGGTCCTGGCGATCAGCCTCTTCGCCGGGGTGGTGGCCGGAGCCTTCAACGGGTTTCTGATCGCGGTGGTCGGGTTGCCGTCGCTGGCGGTCACCATCGGTACCCTTGCGCTCTACCGGGGGCTGGCGCTCGTGGTGATCGGCGACAATGCCGTCGCCAACTTCCCGCCCGAGCTCACGTCCTTCTTCACCTCGAAGATCGGCGGCACGGGCATCCCGACCGTGATGATCGGCGTCGCCGCCGTGGCCCTGTTCTTCGGGGTGTTGCTGCACCTGACCCCGTTCGGTCGCGGCCTTTACGCCCTCGGCTTCAGCGCGGAGGCCGCCACCTTCGTCGGCATCCGGGTGGCACGGGCCAAGTTCTGGCTCTACGTGGGCACCGGGTCAGTGTCGGCGCTCGCCGGGATCTACTGGACCCTGCGTTACTCCAGCGCCCGCAGTGACAACGCCAGCGGCCTCGAGCTCACGGTGATCGCGGCCGTTCTGCTCGGCGGGGTCTCGATCTTCGGCGGCAAGGGGTCGATCCCCGGGGTCATCGCGGGCGTGCTCCTGATCGGCACCATCAACTTCTCCCTTCGGCTCGAGCGGATCTCCGACGTGGTGCTCATCATCGTCACCGGATCCCTTTTGATCGCATCCGTTGTCGCACCGAGTGTTTTCGAGGCGCTCCAACGCTGGCGGCACGGCCGCAGGATGCACAAAACACTTCCCCAGGTACCTGCCTCGGGATCAATCAGCGCCACCGCACCTGGCGTCCAGGAAAGGAAATGACAATGGAGTTCATTCGCAATCACACCCGGAAAGGCGCGGCAGCCCGGCGGCTCGCGACGGTGACCGCGGTCGTCGCCGCCGTCGCACTGCTTGCCGGCTGCGCCTCCGACACCGGGACCGACTCCGCCGGCGGCGGAACCGACGGCGACCTCAGCATCACCTTTATCCCCAAGCAGCTCAACAACCCGTACACCGACGTGGTGCTCGGCGGCGGGGAGGCCGGCGCCGAAGAGGCCGGGTTCGCCGCGACCGAGGTCGTCGGCCCGCTCGAGGCCAGCGCGTCCAGCCAGGTGTCCTTCATCAACGCGGAGACCCAGGCCGGCACGAAAGTCATCGTGATCGCCGCCAACGACCCGGATGCCGTGGGTCCGGCCCTCGAGGAAGCCCGGGCCGCGGGCGCCAAGATCGTCGCCTTCGACTCGGACACCAACCCAAAGTACCGCGACGTGTTCATCAGCCAGGTCGTCGCCAAGGACGTCGCCCTGATCCAGGTCGAGCTGATCGCAGAACAGATCGGCGGCTCCGGTGAAATCGCGATCCTGTCGGCCACCGCGAACGCCACCAACCAGAACGAGTGGATCAAGTTCATGGAGGAGGAGCTCGCCTCCAACCCCGCGTACAAGGACATCACCCTGGTGGCGAAGGTCTACGGCGACGACGACGACACGAAGTCGTTCCAGGAGGCCCAGGGTCTGATGCAGGCCTACCCGAACCTCAAGGGAATCGTCTCGCCGACGACGGTCGGCATCGCCGCCACGGCCCGCTACCTCTCGACCTCGGAGTACAAGGGCAAGGTCGCGCTGACCGGGCTCGGCCTGCCGAACGAGATGCGACCGTTCGTCAAGGACGAAACCGTCACCGCGTTCGCCCTCTGGGACCCGGCCCAGCTCGGCTACGTCGCCGCGTTCGCCGGCAAGGCGCTCGCCGACGGCGACATCACCGGCGCCGAGGGTGACACCTTCGAGGCCGGCGAATTGGGCGAGCGCGAGGTCGGCGCCGACGGCATCGTCATCGTCGGCCCGCCGACGGTCTTCGATGCCGACAACATCGACGAGTACGACTTCTAGGTCGCACGCGCGCCGCACTGAATCGCGGCACCCGGTGGGGCGGATGCCCAGGCATCCGCCCCACCGTCCCTACTCATGCAGTCCCGCGGCGAGCGCCGCGGTGCTCTCCGACAGGAGCCAGCCATGAACGAGAATCTTCGCCGCTCGGCCAGCGAACTGCTGGAGCCGAAGAAACGCAGACCCACCCGGATCGGGTTGGTCTCCGGGGGACTTGGCGCCTACTGGCCACAGTTCCCCGACCTGCTGCCGCAGCTGCAGGCATCCTCCCGCTATGTCACCGAACGCTTCGACCAGCTCGATGCCGAGGTGGTCGACGTCGGGTTCATCTCCGACGCGCAGGAAGCCGGCATTGCCGCCGAGAAGCTGCGGCTGGCCGACTGCGACCTGATCGTGGTGTTCCTCGCCACCTACCTGACCTCGTCGATGGTGCTGCCGATCGCGCAGCGGGCTAAGACGCCCGTGCTGGTGATCGACCTGCAGCCGACCGAGGCCATGGACCATGCCGCCTTCGACACCGGACAGTGGCTCGCCTACTGCGGCCAGTGCCCGGTGCCGGAGGTCGCCAATGTGTTCCGGCGGGCCGGCATCACGTTTCGCTCGGTGTCCGGTTACCTCCGCCAGGAGAGCGCCTGGGACCGCATCATCTCGTGGGTGCACGCGGCCGGCGTGCGCGCCACGCTCCGGACCGCGCGGCACGGCCTGATGGGCCACCTCTACCCGGGCATGCTCGACGTGTCCACCGACCTCAGCAGCGTCTCGACCACCTTCGGCTCGCATGTCGAGGTGCTCGAATTCGACGACCTCCGCGAGCGCGTGAACCAGGTGACGGATACCCAGATCGCCGACCGCATGCTCCTCGCCGAGCAGCTGTTCCAGGTCGACGCCTCCGTCAATGACGAGGACTTCGCCTGGGGCGCGAAGGTCTCCGTGGGCCTCGACCGGCTCGTGGCGGACTTCGACCTCGACTCGCTCGCCTACTACCACCGCGGCCTCGCCGGTGAGCAGCACGAACGGCTGGGCGCCGGCATGATCCTCGGCGCCTCGATCCTGACCGCCCGGGGCATCCCGATGGCCGGGGAATACGAGCTTCGCACCTCGATCGCGATGCTCGCCAGCCACGCGATCGGCGCCGGCGGCTCGTTCACCGAGATCCAGGCGCTCAACTTCTTCGACGGCGTGGTCGAGATGGGCCACGACGGCCCCGCTCACCTGGCGGTCAGCGCCCGGGACCCACTGCTGCGCGGTCTCGGCGTCTACCACGGCAAACGCGGCTGGGGGGTCTCCGTGGAGTTCGACGTCACGGCCGGGCCGGTCACCACCTTCGGCATCGGGCAGGATCCCGACGGCCGCTACGTGTTCATCACCGCCGAGGGCGAGGTCGTTCCCGGGCCGCTGCTCGCCATCGGCAACACGACTTCCCGCGTCGATTTCGGCGGCGACCCCGGAGTCTGGGTGGACGAATGGAGCCAGACCGGCATCGGCCACCACTGGGCTCTCTGCCTCGGGCACCGCGCCGTCGACATCAAGGCCGCCGCTAGCCTGCTCGGCCTGGAACACCGGCACGTCACGCTCGGGGGGCGGTAGTCCGTGCAGCGCGTGTGCTTCCAACTTCAGGTCAAGCCCGACCGGATCGAGGAATATACCCGGCGGCACGCCGCCGTCTGGCCGGAGATGTTGCGGGCCCTGCACGAAACCGGTTGGCAGAACTACTCCCTGTTCCTCCGGCCCGACGGCCTCTTGATCGGGTACTTCGAGACGGAGTCCCTCGCGGCGGCGCAGGCGGGAATGGCGGCCACCGAGGTGAACGCCCGCTGGCAGGCCGAGATGGCTGAGTTCTTCGAGAACCTCGAGGGCGCTCCGGACGAGGACTTCCTTCGGCTTGCCGAGGTGTTCCACCTCGAGGACCGGCTTGACTCGATTGATGCAGTTGAAACGATTCATCTAGAATTCAAACCGACCCCCACAGAGAAGTGACACGACGATGACGACATTCGACTCCATCACCGCCCAGCTCGCGGCGCAGGCCATCGAGCTGCCCTCCTGGGCCTTCGGCAACTCCGGCACCCGGTTCAAGGTGTTCTCCACCCCCGGCACGCCGCGCACCATCCAGGAGAAGATCGCCGACGCCGCCCAGGTGAACGAATACACCGGGCTGGCGCCGACGGTCGCGCTGCACATCCCCTGGGACAAGGTCGACGATTACCCGGCACTGTGCGACTACGCCGGCGAGCGCGGGCTGACGCTCGGAACGGTCAACTCGAACACGTTCCAGGATGACGCCTACAAATTCGGCAGCCTTACCCACACGGATGCCGCGGTGCGCCAGAAGGCCATCGATCACCACTTCGAGTGCATCGACATCATGCACTCAACCGGGTCCGTCGACCTCAAGATCTGGCTCGCCGACGGCACCAACTATCCCGGCCAGGGCGATATCCGCGGCCGTCAGGACCGCCTCGCGGACTCCCTTGCCACGATCTACGCCCGCCTCGGGAAGAGCCAGCGACTCGTGTTGGAGTACAAGTTCTTCGAGCCCGCTTTCTACCACACGGATGTCCCCGACTGGGGAACCAGCTACGCCCAGGTCGCGGCCCTCGGCGACCGGGCACTGGTCTGCCTCGACACCGGCCACCACGCCCCCGGCACCAACATCGAGTTCATCGTCGCGCAGCTGCTCCGCCTCGGAAAGCTCGGCTCCTTCGACTTCAACTCCCGCTTCTACGCCGACGACGACCTGATCGTGGGCGCGGCCGACCCGTTCCAGCTGTTCCGCATCCTCTACGAGGTGATCCGCGGTGGCGGCCTCGGCTCGAACTCGACCGTGGCGTTCATGCTCGACCAGTGCCACAACGTGGAGGACAAGATCCCCGGCCAGATCCGCTCGGTGCTGAACGTGCAGGAGATGACGGCGCGCGCGCTACTCGTCGACCGCGAGGCGCTCACCGCGGCGCAGGAGTCCGGGGACGTGCTCGTCGCCAACGGCCTGCTGATGGACGCCTTCTACACGGATGTCCGCCCCGACCTGGCAGCCTGGCGTGAGTCTCGCGGACTCGCGGCCGACCCCATGGTCGCCTACGCGGCATCCGGTTACCAGCAAACGATCGCGGCCGACCGCGTCGGCGGCATCCAGGCCGGCTGGGGTGCCTAGCCTCGTCCCACAAGCAACTGTTGCCGTTTCGGACAACTGTGGCCGCCACGCCGGCATCAGTTGTCCGAAACGGCGACAGTCGTTGCTCCCAGAGTCTCACCGAACCGATTTTTGAAAGAAAGTGTCGCAATGACAAACCCCACCGCTGCCGAACTCATCGCCCGGTCCAACCGGCTCGGCTCCGACCCTCGCAACACGAATTATGCCGGCGGTAACACCTCCGCCAAGGGCACCGAGATCGACCCCGTCACGGGCGAGAGGATCGAGCTGCTCTGGGTGAAGGGGTCAGGGGGAGACCTGGGCACGCTGACCGAGTCGGGCCTGGCCGTGCTGCGCCTCGACCGGATGCGCGCCCTCGCCGGTGTCTATCCCGGGCTCGACCGGGAGGACGAGATGGTCGCGGCCCTCGACTACACCCTGCACGGCAAGGGCGGCGCGGCCCCCTCCATCGACACGCCCATGCATGGGCTCGTCGATGCGGCGCACGTCGACCACCTGCACCCCGACTCCGGCATCGCGATCGCGACCGCTTCCGACGGCGAGGCTCTCACGTCTACGATCTTCGGCGACCGGGTGGCGTGGGTGCCGTGGCGCCGGCCGGGCTTCCAGCTCGGCCTCGACATCGCGGCGATCAAGGATGCCAACCCGCAGGCCGTCGGCTGCATCCTCGGCGGCCACGGCATCACCGCCTGGGGAGAGACCAGCGATGAGGCCGAGGCCAACTCGCTCTGGATCATCCAGACCGCCGCCGCGTACATCGCCGATCACTCCACGGCCGAGCCTTTCGGCCCGGAACTGGCCGGCTTCACCCCGCTCGCGCCCGAAGAGCGCCGCGCCAGGGCGGCGGCCCTCGCCCCGACGATTCGGGGTCTGGTGTCCACGGATGCCGCCAAGGTCGGCCACTTCACGGATGCCCCCGAGGTGCTCGACTTCCTGTCCCGTGCCGAGCACCCCCGACTGGCGGCCCTCGGCACGAGCTGCCCCGACCACTTTCTCCGCACGAAGGTCAAGCCGCTGCTGCTCGACCTGCCGGCCACGGCATCCGCCGCCGACTCCCTCGCTCGCCTTCTGGAGTTGCACGAGCAGTACCGGACCGACTACCAGGCGTATTACGACCGGAACGCGGCGGCCGAGTCGCCCGCGATCCGCGGCGTGGACCCGCTGATCGTGCTCATCCCGGGCGTCGGCATGTTCAGCTACGGCGCGAACAAGCAGACCGCTCGGGTCGCCGGCGAGTTCTACCTCAATGCCATCAACGTGATGCGCGGCGCCGAAGGGCTCTCCAGCTACGCGCCGATCGACGAGGCCGAGAAGTTCAGGATCGAGTACTGGGCGCTCGAAGAGGCCAAGCTGGCGCGGATGCCCGCGTCCAAGCCGCTCACCGGCCGGGTCGCCCTGGTGACCGGGGCGGCATCCGGCATCGGCAAGGCCATCGCCACCCGCCTCGCGGCGGAGGGCGCCTGCGTCGTGATCGCCGACCTCGACCTTACGAAGGCGCAAGGCGCGGCAGCCGAAATCGGTGGGACGGATGTCGCGATCGGGGTGCAGGCCGACGTCACCGACGAGGGCCAGGTGCAGGCATCCGTCGACGCTGCCCTGCTCGGGTTCGGCGGGCTCGACCTCGTGGTCAACAACGCGGGCCTCTCGCTCTCGAAGTCGCTGTTGGAGACCACCGTCGCCGACTGGGACCTGCAGCACAACGTGATGGCCAGGGGGTCCTTCCTCGTTTCCCGGGCGGCGGCCCGCGTGCTGATCGACCAGAAGCTCGGCGGCGACATCGTTTATATCTCCTCGAAGAACTCGGTCTTTGCCGGCCCGAACAACATCGCCTACTCCGCGACCAAGGCCGACCAGGCGCACCAGGTGCGGCTGCTGGCGGCCGAG
Source organism: Cryobacterium sp. TMT2-42-4 (assembly GCF_004402645.1). Taxonomy (NCBI): domain Bacteria; kingdom Bacillati; phylum Actinomycetota; class Actinomycetes; order Micrococcales; family Microbacteriaceae; genus Cryobacterium; species Cryobacterium sp. TMT2-42-4. The sequence continues at coordinate 12,994 of NZ_SOFT01000030.1, read as the reverse complement.
CTCGGCGAGTACGGCGTGAAGGTCAACGGCATCAACCCAGACGGGGTCGTCCGCGGCTCGGGCATCTTCGCCGGCGGCTGGGGCGCCAAGCGCGCCGCCGTCTACGGCGTACCGGAGGAGGAGCTCGGCACGTACTACGCGCAGCGCACGCTGCTCAAGCGCGAGGTGCTGCCCGAGAACGTCGCCAACGCGGTTTTCGTGCTCTGCACGAGCGACCTCAGCCACACAACCGGACTGCACATCCCGGTCGACGCCGGCGTCGCCGCCGCCTTCCTGCGATGAGCACCGCCGAGCCCGACCCTTCCGGTCGAGCCCTACCGTTGCGCCTGGCCAACTCGACCGCATCCGTCGAACTCGGCGAACTCGTCGAACTCGGCCGGGCCGGCGCCGGCCTGCCGAGAGCAGGGCTCAACTCGTGGTGAGATCATGGTACAGCGCGGGCACGGTCGCCGCGATCGACCTCGGCGCATCGAGCGGCCGGGTCATGCTCGGCCGTGTCGGCCACAACGAGCTGCGCCTGCGGCCGGTGGCACGCTTTCCGAACAACCCGGTCCGCACCATCGACGGGCTGCACTGGAACATTCTCGAGCTCTACCGCAACGTGCTCGTCGGCCTCCACGCCGCCGTTCGGGAGGAGCCGAGGCTGATCAGCGCGGGGATCGATTCCTGGGCGGTTGATTACGCGCTCCTGCGCGGCCGGCGGATGCTTGGCAACCCTTACCATTACCGCGACGAACGCACCGGGGGAGGAGTGCACGCTACCCACGACCTCGTCGCTCCGGCCGACCTCTACGCCGGCAACGGCCTCCAATTCCTGCCGTTCAACACGCTCTACCAGCTCGCCGCCGACCGTCTGGCCGGCAGCCTCGACGACGTCGACACGATGCTGCTGATCCCGGACCTGCTCGGCTTCTGGCTGACGGGGGAGCAGGTCGCCGAGCGCACGAACGCGTCGACGACCGGGCTGCTGCGGATCGGGGGTGGGTCGCGCGCAGCGGCCGGGCGAACCGTCGCGGCAGCTGCCATCTCGGCGGCCACGGTAACGGCCGCCTCGGCCGCCGCGGACTGGGACGATGCTCTCATCGAGCGGCTGGGCCTGCCCCGGTCGATCTTCCCCCGACTGGTCAGCGCGGGGGAGCGGATCGGGTCCCTGCTGCCCGATGTCGCTGCCGAGATCGGATCGGCCACGCGCCTGGATCTCCTCGCCGTCGGGTCGCACGACACAGCATCCGCCATCGTGGCCGTGCCCATGACCGGCGACACTGACGCCTTCATCTCCTCGGGCACCTGGTCGCTCGTCGGAGTCGAACTGGCCTCGCCGGTGCTGACCGAGGCGAGCCGCGCCGCCAACTTCACCAACGAGGGCGGCGTCGACGGCCGGGTGCGCTACCTGCGCAATGTCATGGGTTTGTGGCTGCTCAGCGAGTCGCTGCGCACCTGGGAGGCGCAGGGCAGCACGTTCGAGCTGCCGTTCCTGCTGGCCCAGGCCGCGCAGGTGACCGGCCCGGTCACGGTCTTCGCCGTGGACGACCCCCGTTTCCTGGCACCCGGAGACATGCCGGCGCGCATCCGTTCCTACTGCGCCGAGCACGGCTTGCCGGTGCCGGGCACCCCGGTCGAACTCGTGCGCAGCATCGTCGAGAGCCTCGCGGCTGCCTATGCCGAGACCCTCCGGGCCGCGAGCGAGCTGTCGGGAATGAGTATCCGTGCGGTGCATATCGTCGGCGGTGGGTCGCAGAACGACCTGCTCTGCCAACTCACCGCGAACCGAACGGGGCTGACCGTGCTGGCCGGCCCCGTCGAGGCCACCGCGATCGGGAACGTGCTCGTGCAGGCCCGTGCCCAGGGTCTTGTGACCGGAAGCCTCGACAGCCTGCGCGCCCTGGTCGCCCAGGCGTATGCCCCGCGGCGCTACCGGCCCGCGGCCTGACGTGTGCCGGTGCTGCCTGCCCCGGGGCGGAGCCGCCCCGACTGCCCGCCGCGGTCGAGAAGGGGCCAGGGTGGATGGCGCACAGGGGCGCCTATGTCCCGGGCCCCGGGGTGTCGGTGCGCGAGGTACGCGTCGCTGAACGCCCAAATTCAGTCGTCGTCACGGTGAACGATGATCGTCGTCCTGTGCCCGGGAATTGTGTCGCCGGTGAGCACCGACCCGTACGGTCCGTCAGCGGGCAGCGGCAACCACACGGAATCCGCGGCGTGCTCCGGCGTGAGCCGAGCGAACCGTTCACTCGCCGCGCTGAGGTCCGCGTGGTGATGCGTGATCAGGATCGGCTCGATCGCGCGAGGTGGCCGCTCAGGCCCAGAGGCCGATGCTGAGCTGGAGGTGCGCGTCGCTGCCGAGCACCGCCTGCCCCATCGGGGCGATGGGAACCGGCAGTTGCCATTGCCCCTCGCTGGACTTGCCCGGTGCCCAGTCGAGCTGGTGGGGCAGCTCTGCCTGTTCGGCGATTCGACCGGCGAGGGTGCTATTCCACTCCCAGGTCACGCTTCTGGCCGCGCCCTTGTCGTTCACCTCGACGTCGACGATGAGCGTGTCCTGCCAGTCCGCGATCGGCTCAAGGTGTGCCCCGAAACCGAGGATGCCGCCCGTCTCCTTGAGTGAGATGACCTTGAGGTCGAGGGCGTAGCGGCACTTACGCACGTTCTTCGGCTGCAGGAAGATTGTCATCAGCGGGACCGGTGACAGCGGCCCGGCGATGCCCTTCTTCGTGGCGTTCAGATCGATCGGGCAATAATGATCGGCCGTCTGCTCATGAATACGCGCAGGCACGCCACGGATGGCCAGCCTCGCCTCGCCCTGCCAGATGCGGTCCTTGCGATCGAGCTCCACCCCGTGCAGGGCGACCTCCACCCGCAACCCGCCGAATAGGAAGCGGGAAAGGTTCTGGTACGTTTCCTCGGAGTTGACCAAGCCGTATCGACCCGAGTGGGAGCGATGGATGTAGGCCCGCCCGCCCCCGTAAACGTAGGCGTTGCGGATCGCGACGAGACCATCGCTCTGCACGCCCATGACCGCGGACGACAGCCCGGCGGCCACGGAATAGTCCCGCGAATTCGTGCCGACGATGCTGAGGATGCGGGAGGGAGGGAAGGAGCCCACCATGCGCCGGGGGTCCCACCGGCCCGTTTTCGGGTCGGTTTCCCGGGCAGGGTCGTGGGTGGCCGGCAGCATGTACTCCTGCATCTGCCGGGGGAGAAGATATCGCTCCCCAGCGGCACGAACCGGTCCATGAGCCAGCCCCCGATCGGGCCGCCGAGCTCGGGGGAGATTCCTCCATGCGGGGTCCCGATCGTGCAGAGTTTCGACACCGCTTCGGCGGGGTCGGCCAGTTCGCGCTGCAGGACGGTGCGGCAGATCAGCCCGCTCATGGAGTGGGCCACGAGGTAGACAGGTGGTTCGCCGCGCGTCTTGGCACGCACCAGATCGATGAAATCGACGAGACCCCTGGCCGCGCGGCCGATGTCAAACGATTGCGGCTCGACCCCGAATGTGCCCGATGCGGTGTCGTAGAACCGGTGGATCCAGACGGAGTCCGGTTCCAGCGTGCCGGGATCGGCATTGATCAGGACGTTCTGCTGGCTGCCGGCCACTTCGATCCGGTACTGCTGGTCCTTGACAAGTCGCAGCAGCGGACCCTCGTATCGATAGAATCGGGGCTGCCCGCTGGCCCCCACCCGCACATGAGTCGAGCCCTCGTTGAAACCGTAAAACGGGTCATCCGCCGCATCGTCCATGGCATTCTGGCCGCCGGCAAAGCCCCGCACATAAATGATGGGGTAGCGTTCGCTCATCGCGTCTCCATTCGCAGGTCACGTGTCACGGCAGGAGTCACGGTGACACGACTGGACGTGTTCGGCAAGCGGGTGGCGGTCCTGAACCGATCTCCCCGCTAACCCCGCACCGAAACCCGTCGATAGAGAAAACTGAGAGGTGCGACACGATGGATGCAGAGCCGCGCGAGACCGCGAGCACGACGATCGGACTGCTTCTGCGCCATGTCCGTGAGCGCGGTGGGGAGGGAGCCGTCACCGAGGTGCTCGCCCGGGCGGGCGTGCAGCACGATGCAAAGACTCTCCTGAACACGTCCGCGTGGGTCAGCTACGCCACCCGCATCCGGCTGTTCGAGGCCGCAACCGCGGTGCTCGGTGACCCGAACACCATGTTCACCGTGGGCACCGGTGCGGTCCGCGGTGACGTCCAGCCGGTGCTGGTGCAGCTCTTGAGTGTGTTCGCCTCACCCGGAGCAATTTTTCGCCAGCTGCCACGCATGGTGCCGAAGTTCACCACAACGTCGACGATGGATGCAGTGCGGGTCGGAAAGACCAGCGCGACCGTGCGCTATCGCCTCCACGACGGCTATCGTCCATCTCGACTCGACTGCCAATACGCCCAGGGACTGTTTTCGTCCGTTCCGGTCATCTTCGGCCTCGCCCTTGCCCACATCAGCCACCCGCAGTGCCAGTCGGACGGCTACCCGGCGTGCGAATACGTGCTGACCTGGTCAACGCGGGTGCGTTGGTGGTCGTGGCGCACGCGGAGTCGCTGGGTCGACGCATCCCTCGGCGTACTGCGCGACAAGGTGCGGGAGGTGCAACTGGCCGCGGCTGACCTCGTTAGCAGCGACGATGTCGATGAGGTGCTCGCCCGAATCGTCGATCGCGCCGCCTCCGCCGTGCTCGCGCCATCGTACCTCCTCATCGTCGAACCTGCCGGGGGCGGCGCGCCGCTGGTCCGCCACCGAGGGCTTGGCGACGAACGTGGCGCCGATCTCGTGGCACGGATGCTGCGCGGCGAGCAACTGGGCGAGCGCGCGCTGGTCGTCGACATCGCCTCCAATCGCAGGATCCACGGGCATCTGGCCGCCGTGTTCACGGAAGGACACACCGCGATGCTAGGAGATCGGGCCCTGCTCGAGGCCTACGCCGGACACGCGGCCGCGGCCCTGGACCTGTTCACGGCGCTCGAGGAATCCCGCCGGGAGGGAGTTCGCACGGCCGCACTGCTCAACCTCGCCCACCAACTGGCGATCAGCGACAGCGTCGAGGCGATCGCGGAAGTCATCGCGTCGGCACTGGCGGCGATCGTCGGCAGTGACGCGGCATCCGTTCTCCTCTGGGACGCCGACCTTGGTGAGCTTCGCCCTGCCTCAGCCGTCGGTTTCGAGCCTGCTGATCGCGAATTCTTCATGCGTACGACGCTGACTGTGGAGCAGACGCCGGAGCTTCTCGGCCTTCTCAGGCGGCAGGAACGCGTTCTGATCACGGCTGACGACGCCAGCCCGGCCCTGGCGGAGCTGCTCCGTGCCATCGGTTCACACAACGTTGTCGCCGTCCCCCTTCTCGCCGGGGATATGTTGATGGGCGTCGCGACGGCCAGCTGGGTTGCCCCTGTCGCGGCCGAGGTCCTGGCGGAGGCCATCACCCTGATCGAAGGTGTCAGCCACCAGGGAGAAACGGCCATGCAAAGGGCCCGGCTGCTTGAGACTGTGAGGCACCAATCCCAGCACGATGCCCTGACGGGCTTGCCCAACCGAGCGCTGTTCGCGCTGCTGCTCGACACCGCGCTGGCAGAGTGCCAGCCTCACAGCCGAACGGCGGTGCTGTTCTGCGACCTCGACAACTTCAAACGCGTCAATGACCGGCTGGGCCATCGCGTCGGGGACGAGCTGCTGCGGCAGGTCGCGGCTCGCCTGCGCGCCGAGGTTCGAACCAATGACATTGTCGGCCGCCTCGGTGGCGACGAGTTCGCGGTGCTGGTCACCGATCTCGACGGCGAAGATTCGGCCATCGAGCTGGCCCACCGAGTGGTCGGCTGCCTGAATCCGCCTTTCCACCTGGCCGGCCAGCACGTGCGCATCTCCGCCAGTGTGGGTGTTGCCTCGCACAGTGGACAGGGGGGTCGCGGCGAGCAGCTCCTCGACGCGGCCGACGCCGGGATGTACGACGCAAAGAGAACGGGACGGAATCAGATCGCCGTCGCCCGCACCGAGGTGCCGGGTAGTGCATCATCGAACCTGGAATCACCGGGGGACACCGACACGTCACTGCTGGTCGAGCTGGCCCGTGCCGTCGAGGCAAACGAGATGAGGCTCTACTACCAACCTGTCGTGGACATCTCCCGTTTCGGCGAGGAGACGGTGGTGGGCGCGGAAGCCCTCATCCGCTGGGCGCACCCGCGACTGGGCGTTTTGGCCCCGGGCGCGTTCCTGCCGCTGGCGCAGGAACGCGGCCTCATCACCGAGATGGACCTGTGGGTGATCGCGACCGCGTGCCGGGACGTGGTCGAGTGGCCGCAGCTGGGCGCTCGTCCTCTGGGCGTCGCGGTCAACCTCGACGCCGCCACCCTTCTGGATCGTAGGCTCGTGTCGACGGTTCGCACGGCTCTCAACCGCAACGACCTCGCACCGGAGCGACTCACCCTCGAGGTGGTGGAGAGCAGATCTCTGGTCGACCTCCCCGGCATCGTCGAGCGCCTGGTGGAACTGCGCCGCCTGGGCATCCGCATTTCCCTGGACGATTTCGGCACCGGCTTCTCGACCCTGGCCTGGCTCAACACCCTTCCCGTCGACCAGATCAAGATCGACCGCAGCTTCATTCAGGATCTTCCCGACGCCTCTTCCGTCTCCCTCGTGCAGGGAATCCTGGCGCTGGCGTCGAAGCTCGACGTGGAGGTGATCGCCGAGGGGGTGGAGACCACGGAACAGCTCGATAGTCTCCGCACCAGCGGCGCCGTGCTCGCCCAGGGCTACCTGTTGGGCCGCCCGAGCGCGACCTGGGACCCGATGGCTGGAAGCGCGGTTGCGGCGGCCCGACGCGGGGCATAGCGCACGAATCGAGGCGTGCTCGCCTCAGCGCGGCCTGGCCGCCGTCGGCCGGCAGGACGGCCAACTGGTTCAGTCGTTCGGGGACACATCGCTCGCGATGACCCCGGCACCCTCGATGATGCCGCTCTTCCCAGAGCGCGAATTCGATGCCTGCAGCAGGGCGGCCGACGCGGCCCTGCTCTGGTGGGTCGAATTCAGCGTTGGAGAACAGCAGGCGCTCGTCGGCCAGGTGATCGATCGGATCGGCCGTGCTCTGGGCGGCTGAATGCAGTGGGCAGGCTCAGGCCAGCATGCTGCGCAGCATCCACGCCGTCTTTTCGTGCACGTCGAGGCGACGCACGAGCAGATCGGTGGAGACCTGGTCGGGAGCACCCTCGGCGAGGGGCAGTACCTCCCGGATGGTGCGGGCCGTGGCCTCGTGGGCGGCGACCAGGCGACGGAGCATCTCCGGGGCATCCGGCAGGTCGGTGTCCTCGCGCACGACGGCGAGCTCGGTGAACTCACGGTAGGTGCCCGGCGCCGGGGTGCCCAGTGCACGGATGCGCTCGGCGATGTCGTCGACGGCCAGCGCCAGCTCGGTGTACTCGTCCATGAACATGGTGTGCAGAGAGTGGAACATGGGGCCAACGACGTTCCAGTGGTAGCTGTGAGTCTTGAGGTACAGGGTGTACGAGTCCGCCAGCACCCGGGACAGGCCGTGAACGATCTTTTCGAGCTGCTGATCCGGGATACCGATGTCGATTATCTGACTCACTGGTGACTCCTTAGGTCGTGTGGGTATTCACGCTACACACCCGGGGTGTGACGCCCCCGTGAGGACCGGCGGCCAACCGCAGTGACCGCGAAACAGGTCAGTCGATCCGGGCCACGGTGACCGCGATCTCGGTCACGGCCGGGTTGCCGTTCTGGTCGAGCTGATCCGTGATCGCATTGTGCACGCGGCGGCTCACGTCGGTGGCCGCGAAGGGTGCGGCGACGCCGATCTTGACCGCGATCTTCAGGCCGCCCCTTTTCTCGGAGACGGAGACGGAGCTGGTCGATTGCGGCTTGCCGGTCACGGCTTCGACGGTGGTGGCGATCACCGAGGCGACCACGGTTGCCACGAGCGGGGCTGCCGAATACACCACATCCACGCCGGGGACTGCCAGTACCGCCTCGTCGAGTTGAGCGGTCAGCTGGGCCGGCGTCCCGGGGTCGGGCGCCGGCGCTTCAGGTGCAAGGGCGTCACTCATCGCTGCTCGCTTTCGCCGGCGGTGGTACGGGTTGGTACAGGTCGCCGATGGTGATGTCGACGGCCTCGACGGCGAGTTCCGTGTGCTGGCGAAGTGCGGTGTAAAGCGCCTCCCGGAGCTGCTCGGCGAGCGGTGGGATGTTCCTGCCCTCCAGAACCGTGGCATCTACGCGCACGGTGACGGGTGCGCCGGGCTCGCTGACCTCGCCGTCGAGGCGGCACCGGCCGACGATGATGTTCGGCACGCCGTCACCGGCGGCACGCAGAATGCCGCGCACCGCACCTTCGGTCACGCTCAGGCGAGCGGTGGGGGAGGGGTGGCTGATCGGGATGTCCCGGCCCGCGCGCGCCTCCAGATTGATGTGCTGCAGAATCGAGTTGACCCAGCTGTCCTCGCGTTCGGCTTCGCGCTCCACGTCCTTCCGGAACAGGGCACGCTGCGTGCGCCGGAGCCGCTGCATGCCGCGAAGGGCGATCTTGCACTCGGGGGAGCCGTCGATGCTCGGGACAGCCGGGGTGCGGTCCCGGTCGAGGTAGTCGCTCAGCTCTTCGAAGGTGTGGCCCGCGAGCTCGTCGGAGAGGTTCATCATCGCCATTCCTCCATCTCTTGGAGCAGAGTCTTCCGAGCTCGGGCGAGAAGCCCACGAACCGTTGAAACGGGAAGGTCCAGTTCCTCCGCGATCTCGCCGTAGCTGCATTCCGCGAGTTCCCGCAGCATCCAGCAGCGGCGCTGGTCCTCCGGCAGATCGCCGAGGACACGCGTCAGGGCCTCGGTTTGAGACTCCGCCTCTACCAGTCTATGGGGGGAGTGCCTCTCCGGTGCCGGGGCGTCGGTGAGATCGATGTTGAGGTGCGGACGCCGGGCACGCAGCCGGTCGACGCTTTTCCGGCTCACGATCCGCATCAACCAGCTCCTGACGGCGGCGCCGTTGTCGAGGGTGGGCAGCTGCTGCCAGGCGGTGATGAATGACTCCTGAACGACGTCGTCCATCTCGTCACTTGATCCGAGGACCCGGCTGGCATACACCCGCATCAGCGGGCCGTAGCGACGCACGAGTACCTCAAACGCCCGAATGTCCCCGTCGGCGGCGCGATCGGCCAGGGTCTGGTCGGTGAATGACTCAAGCGGAGATGCGAGCGGTGCCCGGGTCGGGGTCGTTGTCATCATTCCTCCACCCTTTCACCCGCCGTGTCCAAAAGTTATTTGACAAATCCGTGTGACAAATGTGCCACAACCCACGTCGTATTACTGACAGCCTTTGTCAGCCGCAGACCGGAAGGACTCCCGATGTTCCACTCACCCGCCGTCGACGACAGCATATCCGCCGGCGCCGTTATGCCCACGTTCGATGCGTTGCTCGTCGGTCCGGCCGATGATGATGGTGACGCCGGGGACTCGACGGCTGCGACCGCATACGTCTGGGGCACACGCGCCTGGCTGCCACCGACGCAACACCACTGGAAAAAGAAGACGCTATGAGTGCATCCGACAAGATCGAGAACGCCGCCCAAGACCTCAAGGGCAAGGCCACTGAGGCCGTGGGCAAGGCCACCAAGGATGATTCCAAGGTTGCCGACGGCAAGGCAGAGCAGTCTTCGGCGAGTGTGAAGAAGGCTGGCGAAAACGTCAAGGACGCGTTCAAGCACTGAGTTCTTCACGCAAAGAGCGTCATATCCAGTCGTTGCGCTTGAACAGCACGTAGAGCAGCGTCGATAGCCCCACGATCAGCGCGGCAGAGCTGTAATAGCCCAACGGCTGGGCGAAGCCGGGGTAGGGCACGTTCTGGCCGTAGAAGCCCGTGATGGCTGTGGGCACGGCGATGATGGCCGCATAACCGGTCACCTTCTTCGTGATCACGTTGAGCCGGTTGCCCTGAATCGCCAGATTCGCCTCAAGGATGGCGGTGGCCTGGTCACGCAGGCTCTCCGTCCATTCCATGACGCGCAGCACATGGTCGTACACGTCTTGGAAATACGGACCCATCTCGTCCCGCAACAGGTGCAGATCGCGCCGCAGCAGCGTGTTCACGACCTCGCGCATGGGAAGGATGACCCGGCGTAACGTCAGGAGACTCTTGCGCAGTTCGAAGGAGGCCCGCTGCACCGCTTCCTGCTTGGTTCCCGGCAGGAAGAGTTGGTCCTCGAGTTCTTCGATTTGGTCGTCCAGTGCTTCGACGGCGTCGAAATAGCCGTCGACGAGGTGGTCGAGCAGGCCGTGCAGGAGGAAGGCCACTCCGTTCCGGGCCAGATCGGACGCCGAATCCCAGCGGGCCACGACGGCCTCCAGGTCGAAGGCTCCAGTGTGCACGGTCACCAGGGCCCGGTCGGTGATGAACGCCGCGATCTCGTGCGTGGTGACCTGAGCGGTCGCCACACCGAATTCGGCCGAGTACGCGGACAGGAACAGGTGGTCAGGGTAGCGGTCGAGCTTGGGTCTCTGTTGCAGCGTCAGGGCGTCTTCGACCGCCAGTTCGTGCAGGCCCAGCTCGCCCGCGAGGTGGGCGAGATCTTCTTCGCCGGGATCGGCGAGGTCCACCCAGACGACGGCGCCGGACAGGGCGAGGTGCTCAGACACCTCGCTGAGCGGGAAATCCTCGTCGACGAGAGAGCCGTCGCGGTAGCAGCGGGTACGGGGTGTGGGCACACTCCAGTCAAGCCCGATCTCGACCGATCTAATAGGTCAGCGCGCGGGGGGCTCCCAGGCGGCGATGGATGTGACGGTGTCGAGCACCTGCGTGCGTCCGGCATCCGTCAGCTCGATGCGGAGGCTCGGTGAGTCCAGCGTCATCGCCACGGTGAGTCGCGCGACGGCGTCCGCACCGGTCCAGAGGAGTTCGAGTCGGTCGTCACCGATGGCCGTCCAGGAGAAGTCGCCGTCGAAGGCCGGGTGCGTGCTGCGGATGCGGGTCAGGCCGAGCTGGGCCCGGGTCACGTCGGTCGCGAGGGCCCGTTCGACCTCCTCCGCCGTGTAAACGTGGCGGTTGACGTCGCGGCCGTTGCCGGTGCGCTCGAAGAGTTCCGTGTCGTCGAGGCCGCCGAGCAGTCCCACGTAGTACACCTGCGGTCGGCCGGGCAGGAAGTGCTGCACGGCGCGGGCCAGAAGATAGGGCACTTCCTCGCCGCCGAGGACGCTGTAGAACGTCGCGTTGATCTGGTGCGGCAGCGTGAACCACTCGGGCACGACGGATGCGATGGAGGAGTGGCCGTGTGTGGCACGCTCCGCCCGCGCGAAGATGTCGATCATCTCGGCCTGGGTCAGCAGGCCCGGCTTGTCGCCGATCGGCCCCGCGTCGATTATGCCGATACCGTCGTGAGTGTCGAGCACGGTGATGGCGTTCGCGGGGCGGATCTTGAACCAGTCGGCGAGGCGGTCAACGGTTCCGGTGCCGAGCGAATGAAGAAGCAGAGGCGCCAGCGCGAAGTCGTAGACGCGGTCGACCAGCGGGGCGATCGCGAGCTGCTGGCTGTAATGCGCGTGCACCTCGACCAGCACCTCGAGGCTCTCCTCGTGGGCCATGGCCACGACCGTGCGGGCGAACTCGAGGGTCTGCTCGGTCATGAAGCTATCGGTTCCGGGGGTCTTCACGGCGTAGCCGACGGCGTCGAGGCGCACCGTTGTGACGCCGCCGGCGGCCAGCGTCTGCAACACCCGACGCAGATAGGCGAGGGCCGCGGGGTGGTTCACGTCCAGGTCGACCTGGGTGGGCATGAAGGTCGTCCAGACGAGGTGACGGCTACCGTCGGCGCCCTGGAAGGCGGTGAAGGGGAGTCCGGGTCGCGGCCGGTAGAACGCCGTGATGTCCTTCTCGGTGCCGCCGTTCGGGAACACGGTGTCGAAGGTGAGGAACATGCCCTCGGAGGTGGAGGCGGTGCCGTGGGCCAGCCAGTCGATGAACTCGACCGACGAGGAGGAGACGTGGTTGACGATGAGGTCCGCGGTGAGCCCGCGCGTGCCGGCGAGGCTGCGCATGTCGTCCCAGGTGCCCAGGCGGGCATCGACCGCGGCGTGGTCGATCGGGTCGAAGCCGGCATCCGCGCCGTCGAAGGGAACGTAGAACGGCAGCACGTGCACGCTGCCGAAGGCCCTCAGCGGGCCGTCGAGGAGCGCCTGCAGATTGTGGATGGTGCCGCCCAGGCGGTCGGCGTAGACGAGCAGCTCGATTGTGGTCATGTTCAACTCCGGTTCGACTCGGCGCGGCAACGAACAGCACCGATTCAGAAGTTACGGCACCCGGTGGACCAGAGCAATTCCGGTGGCGGTCCTGGGGCCGCCGAGCTTTCGGTGGTCGAGCCTGTCGAGAACACGGTCATTCCTCGTCCCCAGTGACGGTCTTCCGTTCGGCCGCGTCGGTCATCCGGGTGCGCGATGTGGTGGCGTTTCGCCGGGTGCGGGGCCCGGTCTCGAGCCAGGGTGGTGCCATGATCTGCGCGGCGCCGTGCAGCATCCGGATCACNCAGCAGAGCAGCACCCCGTTGTCGGTGTGCGTCGGTCCGCTCTCGGAGTGCGGGATCGCGTGGTGGATCTCGGCCATCCCGGCCGGGATTTTGCAGCCCGGGATGATGCAGGCGCCGTCGCGGAGTTGGATCGTCCGGCGTTGCGCGGCGGTGAAGCACCGTTCGGGTGAGCCGAGGGCGATGATGCGGCCCTCGTCGGTGATGACGACTTTCTGTTGTCCGCCGGTGCTGATCAGGTCTGTGACGGCGCTGATCGAGATCGGGGTGTCGACGCCGCCGATGGTCGGGGCCTCCCCGGCCCGGGAGGCAACGTCGAGGATCACGGCGAGCACGTCGTGGCGCCGCTGGTCGGGCGTACGGTCGTCGCGTTCGAGCGGCGCCTGCTCCCGCTCGGCGTCGGCTTCTTCCGCGGTGTGGAAGGCGACCGGGGCGCTCTTCGGCGACAGGTACGCGTCGAAGAGGCGGCGGAGCCTGCCCGCGATCT